>JBBRDO010000071.1:0-25142 GCA_038203825.1 Chloroflexia bacterium
AGAAAGCGCCGCAAGACCTATTCTTCTACGCCGTAAGACCGAGGCGTCTACGATGACAGACGTTGCGACACATATAGATACCACAATGGAACCGAAACAGCACAAAGAGTGTATAACATACGAAACCATACAGAGTTCCTCTCCGGAGAGGGAATGGCCCAATTGCAAAGCAGCGATTTGATAAGCCGGGCGCGTCGCGGGGACGATGCCGCCTGGGAGATGCTCGTACACGACCACCAGGAGGCGATCTTCAGGCTCGCTTATCTCTTGCTGGGCGACGCACATGATGCGGAAGATGTCGCACAGGATGTCTTTGTGCGCGCCTTTCGAGCCCTCAATACCTTCGACACCACGCGCTCTCTGCGTCCCTGGCTTCTCCGAATAACAACCAACCTCGCACACAACCATCGTCGTTCCGTAGGACGCTACATGGCCATGGTAAAAAGGGCCATCAGCGCTTCGCCCGAATACTCCACAAACCTGGGAGAAAGAACCTCCCAACAGTGGGAGGCCCAAACCCTGTGGGAAGCCGTGCGCCGTCTCAACACCCAGGAGCAGGAAGTCGTCTATCTTCGCTATTTCCTCGACCTCTCGGAAGCTGAGATGTCAGCCACTCTCGACGTGCCACCCGGCACCGTGAAATCGCGACTACACCGGGCCATGCGCAAGTTACGCTCAGTAGTAGACGAAGATTTCCCAGCGCTGCGAGAGGAGCGGTTCGTATGAGCGACACCAACAATCCTTTCAGGCGTCCCGAGGCTGCTAGTCAAATCCACCCACCCCGCCAACCTCAGGACGATCAGACCTCCTCGCAAGACTATATGGACAGGTACCTAACTAACAAAGCAAGCGGCTTTCGCTACCCGGCCACGCCCGATATCGCCTCCGCGGCCTCGCAGCGCCTCGCGTCAGACCGGGCAGACAGGGCCCACAGAGAGCGCGATAAAGTCTTCCGACCTCGCAGGCACACCTCGCTCGCGGTCGTGTGCGCTCTTGCGGTCGTTTTAATGGCGCTCGCCGTGCCTCAGGTGCGCACTTTCGTAGGTAGTGTGTCGTTGGGCGCCTGGCGGATAGTCCAGCATGCGCCTGAACCGGCTAATGTGCCTGCGGTGCCCACCGTTACACCTGTACACCAATGGGACCCGCACCTCGTGGGCGAAACCGACCTCGGTACTGCCATAGACACTATGGGTATGAGTGTGCTGTTGCCCACCTATCCTGCAAGCCTTGGCTTGCCCGACCGTGTATATTACCAGCGCGACCTCACCAGCGTGATGATCTTCGTGTGGATGGATCCCGATCGGCCGGACACGCCCTCCATGGTTCTGTACAAATTCCCCATCACCGTGTCGGCAGCCAAAGTCGTGCCCCCCGATAGTACGGTGGTCACCCAGACGCAACAGGTGGTCAACAATAGCCTTGTTACCCAGCCCCTGAAAGTAGGTACAAGCAAAGCCAAATGGATCGAGGGTCAGTATCTATCGGAGCTGGGATACCTGGATGACAAAGGAAGCGTGACCAAGCGTATGGGCGAGATTATGGATGGCAACGCCCTTGTCTGGGATCCCGAGGCCACCAACTACACCTACAAGCTGGTCACCCACACAACGTTGGACGAGGCCCTGCGCATCGCCAATTCCCTGAAGCCTCTGTCGCCTCCGCCCACCCCCTACCCGACATCCATGCCCACATCGCCCTCGTCGGGCCTCGATATAGCCGGTGATACCAGCTTTTACGATCTGGATCGCGCCGATGGGTTCGAGGTAAAAGTACCTACCCTCATTGCCATGCCCGAGCTCGTAGCCCCCGACAGGCTATACCTGCAAACCGGCCCCGGTATGGGCAAAACAGTTGTCATGGCCTGGTACTCTCCGGGTCGCACCGACAACCTGCGCATGGTTATGATGCAGGGCACCTGGGATGATTCCATTGACAGGCTGGACGCGAACGCCACCGGGCTAGCGCAGACAAGCACCGTGCACGGTAACATAGCTCAGTGGGTGGAAGGCCCGCAATACATGTACGTGAACACGACGAAGGGTGCAATTGAGCTGGCTTCGCGCCGCTGGATTAAAGGTAGCCGCACCCTCGTCTGGCAAGAGAACGGCCTGAAGTACAGGCTGGAAACCGATCTCTCGTTAGAAGATGCGGTGCAGGTGGCCGAGTCACTCAGGTGATCCCCTGCGAACGAGGCGAAAGTAGCCGCCCCTTATACCCGGCTCTGCTCAAGGCCCGTGTCTGCCTGTGCGGTCCAGGCGCTGGCGCAGCGAAATCACCGGTGGCGCGCCCGGTGGTGCCGGATTAGTTTCCGTCAGGTCCAGCTGCTCGAGCTTATATGCGGTGACGATGGCGCACACCAGCACGACGAAGCCCGTCGCGTAACCCACAACCATGTCGGCCTGCATCACGACAAGTGCGGCCACCCCCAGCCCCGCCTGCACAAGGTACAGGATCAACACAGCTTCGCGCTTCGTGTATCCGAGCGCAACCAGTCGGTGCGAAAAATGGTCCTTGCCTCCCCTGCTGATCGGTATGCCGCGCCGTATCCTCGACAGCGTTACCAGCGTGGTGTCGAACAAGGGCACCCCCAGCACCAGCAACGGCACCATCCAAGTTACCCGGTCCCCCGCTATGCTGTCCGGGAATCGCAGCTTGATGCCCACCGCCGCCAGTATAAACCCCAGCAGTAAAGAGCCTGTGTCTCCCATGAAGATAGCGCCCGGCTTGAAGTTGTAATACAGAAAACCGATGCAGCCGCCCAGGAGCACAGCCGACAACGGAGCTATCAGGTTCTGGTTGGTCAGCGTGGCTATCAGGAAGAAGAACACCGATGCTACAGCCGCCACGCCCCCGGCCAGCCCGTCCATGTTGTCCATCAGGTTGAGCGCATTGGTGATCATCACCACCCACAACACAGTCGTGAGGTAGTTGAGCACGTCATTGTGCAGAAACTGTATCTGCACGCCCGTAAAGTAGAGCAGCGAGGCTGCGATCACCTGCCCCACCAGCTTGATGATGGGCCTTAGACCCCACTTATCGTCCCATACGCCGAGCATCGACATGAGAGTCGCCCCGATCAATATGGACGCGCTCTGCTGCACGTAGCCCACCGAGCCAAACGCCACCAACGCCAGTATCACAGCCAGGTAGATAGCAGCGCCGCCAAGCAGCGGCACGGGGTTCGCATGTATCTTGCGCGATGAAGGCGCATCGAGCACGCCGAAGCGGCGGGCCACCTTTTGCACTACGGGCACAAATGCCACAGAAAAGACCAGTGCCGCCAGAAATATCAGCAGAAGCGGTCCAAGCGAGATATTGGGCTGTAGCGGCAGGGTCTGTAGGATCATAGGGTGACCTGGGGCGCATAATCAGCCGATCACGCGCCCCTCCGGTTATTTCAGGGCTTGCAGCGCCGTCTGGGCCTCCGCGAACGATGGCAGCATGGCCAGGGCGTGGTTGTACACTGCTCTCGCCTCCTCTTTGTTCCCCTGTGCTGCGTAAATCAGGCCCACGCCATAATAATCAATGGCGGCCCGGCCCACATCGGCCCGTATGCCGTCGTCCGTCCATTGGGTTGTGCCGTCGGCGAGGACATTTGTCCATGCCGGGTCCGCCCACAACCTCTGCCAGGTGGCTCCGTCTACTTGCGGGCCCGTCACCTGCACACCGCGAGCGCTCACCCGCGTCACGAGGTCTGCTTCCTGGTGGGCTATATCGTTTTGGAAACCCTGGGTCAGCGTATCCGTTAGCACACTCGTCAGTTGTGCCTGCGTCAGCGAGCTATTGCTGTTCGTGAAAGGCTGCGCCGCGCTGATGAAGAAGTCCACCTGCGATTGGAATGACGAGTCGACTAACTGGCTTGGGTCGGTCCCTATCGTCTCGGAATACGCCTGCGCGGCTGACGTAACCAGCTTACCGTAGTCGGTCTCGCCGTCGGTGGGCAAGCTTTCGCCCGCGATTAGTCGCTCACGTATGGTGGTCGCCCTGTTCTCGTACAACTGCCCCTTGATCTTGGGCGTATTGCCGTACGTGGGATCGAGAGACCGGGAATGCTCCACAGCCGCTATCCCGTCGTTGAACTGGTTGTTGTTAGAGTAAGCCACCCCCAGTTCGTCCCATAGCTGGGCGTTGCCCGGTGTATGCTCTGTTGCCTGCCGCATCCACTGCACAGCCAGCGGGGCCTTCGACGGATCGTTGCCGCCCGTGGGATCGGTCCAGTAAAGATACAGCCTGCCCATGTTGGCATAATGGTCTGTATTGTACAGGCTTAGCTCGTGCGCCTTCGTCAGTATTTGCTCACTGGTCTGAAGCCGCGCCAGCTTCTCTACTGCCTTTTCCTTCTGTGCGGCTGCGGGGTCGGTGCTCCAGTTTTGCATCAGCCTGCGGTTGTACTGTTCCGTATCGACAGCCTTGGCTGCCTGCAGATACGCCCTACCCTCGAAGAGATAATAGTAGTCCTGGTTCGGTTGCAGGGCGATCGCTTCATCGTAGAAGGTGAGGCTGCCCGGGTAAACCTTGCCGGACTGGTCTTTCTGCGCAAAATACGTCTGGGCGTTGTCATAGGCCTGCGCTTCTTTAAAGAGAGTATCGGCCTGCACCGTCGCCACGTTTACAACCCATATAAAGAAGAGAGCAGCCAGCGCTATCACCGCGTACACAACCAGCATAATGGGATTATTAGTCCATTGGGTTTGCGGTTGGTTCGTAAACCTCGACCCGCCGTACTGGCTCGACGAGCGCCCGCTCCCCCCTACCGGCGACGATGCACCGCGTGACTGCCCGGTCCGGCTTCTTGACGATGCCGGGATCTGCGATTTTCCGTTGCCTCGCGCCGGCGGTGCGGATGCTACTGTGGGGCCTGAGCGCCCACCCGCACTGGAGCTCGCGCCCGCTCCCACCGCCACGGGTCGGGCCTCGGTGAGTGCCTGGGCAGGCTCGTGCGACGACGTCCCATTAGTGGTCTCCCCTACCGGTGCAAAGGCCGCGACCTCGTTGCCGGGACGCAAGTAGCCGGTCATATAGTACCCGTAGGCCACGAGTATGCCTATGATCAGATAGAAGTAGCTCCACGTAGATGCGATCTGGATACCTGTTTGTATCTCGACAAAGTGCGAGCCTATAGCAGCCATCAGGGTGACAGCGAACAGTTGGTCGGTTACATTGCGAGCGCGTTTGACAAGCCGCAGCGCGAAGAAGAAGAACGCGCCGACCAGGAAATAATAGGCCAACAGCCCCAGCGCCCCCATGGTCACAAGCTGGTCGAACTCCACGTTGTGAGAGCGGTCCGGTGTCGCGTTGCGGAGCTCCACCTGCGCTAGCTCCGGCGGGTAGAAGCGGTTGTAGGCGACATACATCGACTCCGGCCCCCAACCGATGATGGAGCGCAGAGGGTCGGAGACGATCAGCTGTGTAGCTCCCTGCCATATCAGGCTGCGCACCTTGCCCGTTCCATCCTCGGTGCGCGTAAGCGTGCTCAGTCGCTCGATGCCGCGCCCAAGCACAGGAACATTGGCTAGTGCCCCCGGAATGGGCGAGTCGGGTATGTTGAGCACGCCCACAAATAGCACCAGTATAAGCACGATGGCCGAGGCCACGCTGCCTACACGACGCATCCAGTTGATGTCGTTCCTCCTACCAAGCAACCACAACGCCACCATGAACGTAACAACACCCACCCCCAGGCCAAGCCATGGCCCGCGGCTCTGGGTCAGATAAATGCACACCACCTGCACAACCAGCAGCAGTCCATACCCAACGTTGAGCGAGGCACGTACCAGGCTTCGTCCGCTCGTGGCATATTCCTGCGTGCGCTCGCGTGCCGAGAGCGCGTAAAGGCCCGCACATAGTGAGGCCCACAGCAACAAGAAGAAGAAAGTCCACAGCAGCCCAACCCCGTCGAAGTCCAGCTTGAGGGCAAGGGTCTGGGGGTCTACGATGCTCCACGTAAGGGTCAAAGCAAGGAACGCTGTCAGGAAAATAGCCGCGCCCACCAGGGGCAGCGTCATCGTCGTCAGAGTTGGGTCGTCCCTGCGCTTGCCCAGCCGTTCAATCCACCAGCAGCCGAGGCCGAAAACCAATATGGCGAGGGGCAGAAGCCACCACGTGCGCCCATCCGGGTAAGGCAGTCCCGCCATCATTTTGAGCACCAGATAGAAGAACATCAGGCTGGCTATCAGTATGCCCGCGCTGTTGGCGACCACCGCCCAACCATAGCCTGGCACCTCTTCAGTCCGAGCGCGCCGCGTGGTGCGCCCACGCGCTCCCTCGACATCAATGTCCTCTTGCTGTGCGGCCGTTTTCCGGGCCGTTATTGCGGCATTTACGCCCGTGATCAGCCTGTACAGGGCGAACGGCGTAACCATAATCAACCAGGCGGCTACAAAGATCGCGTTGCCCATCGAAGAAGCCACGCGGCTGGCTGTGTCTCCCGCCCACGGCAGCGGATCGAGGTGCATCGCCTGCACGATACCGTACAGGGCCACAGGCACAGACGTCAGCAGCATGAAATTGATCAGGCGGTTCAGTTGGGCAAATGTGCGAAGATTGGCCAGCACCAGGATGCCCAGCATCATGTAGCTGAGCTGGGTATATAGCCCCTGTTCGCGCTGGTAAGACCCCCAGATTGCCGCATCCGGAGTGATTGTGAAAATAGTGCTGATGAAATAAGTCAGCGCATATACCAGAATCGCCACCATCATAGGGATGCGTAGGAAGCCGAGCCACGATGGAGATCCCGCTTCAACAACCGCTTTTGCTGCGGCAGCCGCCGGTCGCCGTACTGTAGTTGATGGCCGGGCGTCGTCCGTCGTCCGTCGTCCGTCGTCCCCGCCGGCGCCACGCCATGCCTGCCAGCCGCCTTCGCCCAGCTTGATGATCCAGGCCACAAGCATGAGCAGCACTATCGTGCGCATGGTAGATATCTTGTCCGGCTCGAATACGCGGCTGGAATAGACGTTGAAATAGAGAGGCACCATTAGCACCACAGCCAGCCAACCGATCTCGATCGCCCTGTCAGCCCATTGACCTAACCTTGATAGCAACTGCATCTCCTTCTATCTACGAACTCCAAGTTCGGAATCATCATCACGCGCTTCGTACTGTGTAGCTTGCTGCCTTGCTTTCCTTGAGATGCGCGGCATCTCGCAGCATTTCTCTGGCGTTTTCCAGGGCAGCAGGGGAAACGGGCGCGCCACCGATCATGGCGGCAATCTCCTGCTCTTGTTCTTCCGGGTCGAGGCGATCCACGCGGGTGCGCGTGCGGTCGTCCACTACCTGTTTCGTGATCTTGAAGTGGTCATCCGCGAATGCCGCGATCTGTGGCAGGTGGGTGATACAAAGCACCTGGTGGCTCGATGTTAGCGCCCATAGCTTCTCGCCCACAACGCCGCCGCTCCGGCCTCCCACCCCCACGTCCACCTCGTCAAACACGAGTGTCTGCGTGAGATCTGCCTCGCTCAATATCGACTTGAGTGCCAGCATAATTCGCGACGTCTCGCCCCCCGACGCGATCTTGGTCATCGGTTTGAGCGGCTCGCCCGGGTTAGGCGACAGCAAAAACTCCACCGTATCTATGCCCTTATCCGAGAAGGCCCAGCGCCCCTCCTTGCCGGGCAACGGCACGCCGTCCTTGGCCTGCGTCTGGGTGACCGCCACCTTGAAGTGCGCCGACCCCATCAGCAGGTCCTTCATCGAGCGTTCGACTGCTTTCGACAGGCGCTCAGCGGCCTCCTGGCGAGTCGCAGACATAGCGGCAGACACTTCGCCTATCTCCTCGGCCAGATCCTGCGCCTCTTTCTGCAGGGCGGCAATCCTCTCTTCGCTGTTTGTGAGCGTATCCAGTTCCTGAGCGGCGCGCTCGCCAAACGCAATAATCTCATCGATGTTAGGCGCATACTTGCGCTTTAGCTCGTGTATCAGCGACAACCTCTCCTCGATCTCGAGTAGGCGAGCGGGGTCGTGCTCTACTGTTTCGCGATAGGCTCTCAACGTGCGGCCAAGTTCCTCCACGCTGTCGTAAATAGCCGCAAGCGTTTGCTCGTGAGGCTCCATGGAAGGATCCAGGCGCACCAGTTCAGCCAGCAGCCCCGAGGCATTGGAGAGGGAATCGCGCGCCGGGCTACCTGCTGCCTGCACCCTGCGGCTCTGGCGCCCATCATCCACGGCCCGCGGCCCGTCATCATCCGCCCCTTCGATCAACAGCGCATAAAGCGAGTCGCAGATGGCAGACAGGCGCTCAGAGTTTGACAGACGCGATCGCTCCGCTGCCAGGTCATTATCCTCTCCCGGCTGTAGGTCCGCCTTCTCAATCTCCTCTACCTGATACGTAAGCAGGTCCGTCCTGTGAGCCAGCTCCCGCTCGTCGCGCTGCAGGTCGCGCAACGCTTTTTGTGTGGCGCGCAGTCGAGCGACCAGTTCGGCTACTCGGCGGCGCTGCGAATGTGACCCCGCGAATTGGTCCAGCAGGTCGATATGCGTTGCCGGGCGCAAGAGCGACACGTGTTCGCTCTGCCCGTGCACGTCCACCAGTAGCTCCCCTATCTGCTGCAGAGTAGGCAGATTGAGCATACGCGAGTTCACGCGAGCCACCGTGCGGCCGCTGGAGTTTATCTCGCGTGAGATAATAACGGTCTCGTCCGAGCCATCTTCAGTGTCCGCTAGGCCGTACTCTGCCAGCAGCGCCATTAACAGGGCGCGTGGCGCCGCCTGCATACTGGTCAGGTCGAACTGCCCCTCAACGCGAGCCGACTGTGCTCCGTGGCGCACAAACTCAGGCCCGATCTTAGAGCCCAGCAGCGCACCCAGGGCGTCAATAATAATAGATTTGCCAGCGCCCGTTTCGCCGGTAAGGGCATTAAAGCCAGGCCCCAGGCGCAGGTAGAGGCGGTCAATGATAGCAAAGTTAGATATGTTTAGCTCAGCAAGCATACGTGCTTTATTATACTACAACCAATGCCCATTCGCTTGTATGGATAAGCCTGCGCCCTCCAGCCGCCCCGACAGAAACCCAGGCCACCCAACTAACAGAGGGGGTGCACATGTCCTCCCCTGCCGGGGTTCCAGGGGTATCCCCTGGCCACGCCCGTCCTAGCCTCCCCACTAAAGAAGGAGGTGCAGGAGTACTCTCCTGCCGGGGGCTTGGGGGTGTCCCCCAAGTTCCCATACTACTCCTCTTCTCCCCTCCCGGAAGGGACGGGCCGGGAGTGGGTCCCTCCGCGCCTTCCCACCGGAAGTGGAACCCGCTAGACCACTCCGGGTACAGGGGCGCAAAAAGGGCCAACGCAGGGAAAGTGCGTTGGCCCTTTTGATTGCTATCTAGCTCAAAACTAGAGTTTGGTCTGGCGATTGGTATCGCTGTAAACAGTGGTGCTGGTGCGGTTGGTGCCGAGCGCAAGCTGTGCAAGCTTGACCAGAACCCAGCCTATAATCGCGTATACCACGATAGCTACCAGCGATTCAAACTCAATGACGCCTGTGCCCGCTGAACCGGGATACGTAATATTTCTACCAAACAGGCCCACAAAGGGAGCTACCATCCAGCCTGTCAGCCCGTATATCAACTGCGCGAAGCCTACGCTTTCGTTTGCTCCGGCTGCCAGAAGGATAAAGCGGATGACGAGCAAAATGGCCATGATGCCAACAATAAACCAGATTACATTGCCGAGCCAGCTTACAGAGGCTGCTTTCTCCCCTGCGGGGTCAACAACCGTTTCGGCTACATTGCGCTGCATCACACGGTCTGCCGGCTGTGTGGTGGAGGTCTGCACGGTCGTGCTTGCAGCGGGGGCCACACCAGGGGCCACACCCGGGGTTCCAACGCTGGTCTGGCTCGTTACGGTTTCCTGAGGTTCGCCCACAACGACTTTCTCTTCGTTGCGGATCACTTGACGCTCATTGTCACCCATCAATTTCCTCCTTCTATGCCCTCTGCGAATTGTTCAGCAGTGGCAGAAAATAACAAACTCCTGTATATTCGAACTACAGCAACACGAAGTGTTGCTGTTTCACTAGACAAGCATGAAACGTGCCAGGGATATCTGATCACCAGGCAATCAGCCGGTAGCGAACTCGTTGTCGTTACCAATTTGGTGCAATGGAGGGTAGCAGGAATGGCTGCGCGTATTGGTCGTGGTCTAATCGCTCTCGTCATGTTGCTCGTGCTCGTAGTTGCTCCGGGCGCACGTGGTTGGGTCGCCTTTGCGGCTAATGAAGCCCCCGATATAGGCCCTGTACGAACTGTCGCGCTGGATAGCTCAGGCAATGGCTGGGCGTAAAATACTTCACCGCCAGATACGGCTCCAGTACCTATGCAACCTGGAATTGCTGTACAATACTAACAATAAGCCTGAGCATAAGCACAGAGGAGGTTTTGTTATGCCTAACACCGGCGTTGGAAGAAAATGGGCCTCACTCATGGCGGCCCTGGTGCTTCTCGTGGCGATACCTATGCTTTCGGGACTGCGATCCACTATCGCTCAGACATCCGAACAGCTAAGGATCGGCCCCATATCTGCTCTCGCCATTGACAATATGGGCGGTGGCTGGGGCTGGAGCGGACCCGCTAGCCAGAACGATTCGGGCCACCTGATCCGTCTGGTTAACGGTATCTGGCAAGAAGACATGCGCGACAGCCCTGCAACCTCAGTGTTCAAGGATGCTGCGGCAATTTACCACATCGCCGTCACGGGCGATGGCAAATCGGGCTGGGCCTTGGGCACCGGCGGCGGACAGCGCGTGTGGAAGCTGGTAGACGGAACCTGGCAGAACGCAGCTAACCCCTTAGGCGCAGACACAGTATGGAATGACCTCACGCTCTCCGCAGACGGAACCGAAGGCTGGATTGTGGCCAGTGACAGCGCCCTGCACTACCAGCTGGCGAGACTGAGCAACGGCCAGTGGAAACCGGCTGATCAGCCGCAGGATGCCGAAATAGCTTTTATCTCCATAAGCCCCGATGGCACAACCGGCTGGGGTGTTGGCGTGGCTCACGACCCCGGCACGCACGTAGCAATGATGACCGACAAGGCCGTACGGTTTGACAAGAGCGGCTGGCTGCCGAACCCCGAAGGCAAGTTCGACCTACCCTACAACACAGGCATCGTAACCGCCGATAACCTGGGTAACGGCTGGGCGGTCGGCCCTCCCATCAACAGCGTGCTAGTGAGGCTCACCCCTGACGGCGCGAAAGCCAGCGAGCTCGACCCTGCCACCACCCAGAAGTACCCCGGCATCGTGCTGCAGTCGGTGCAAGTAAACGGCGTGGGACGCGGTTGGGCCACAGGCGTGTTCAACAAGCCCTCCATCCAGATGGGTGGTCCCGCGATCGAGCTAGCCCAGGTCCTTTTCTGGCTGAACGGCGACTCCATCACCGAGGTCCCCTTCTCCGCCATGCCCGCCCCCACGCTGGGGCAGCTTGCAAACTACGCCGGCCCCATAGCAGTCAGCCCCGACGGCGCGCACGCCTGGGTAAGCATCATGGACGGCAATTCGAAGTTCGTCCGCATGACCCAGCTAAGCGAAGGCTGGACACACGACAAGCCCGCGCAGGCCGATCCCTTGCCGGGCGCGGGCGTTTGCTTCGCTGAGTCTCAATACTGCCTCAGGGGCGCCTTCGCTCAGTACTGGCAAGCACACGGTGGCGTGGACAGCCTCGGCTTCCCCATCACGCCTGAGATAACAGAAACACAAACATCAGCCGGCGGGCCCATCGACCGAGTGGTGCAATACACCCAGCGTGCGCGTCTTGAGCTCCATCCCGAGTTCAAGGGCACGCCATACGAAGTGCTGCTTGGTCTGCTCGGCAATTCACTCGCAGAGCCGCGGCTGACCGAAGGCCCATTCCAGCCCAAACCCGCCTCCGCTGCACCCGGCACACGGTGGTTCGAGGCAACCCGGCACAACCTTGCGCCCCCCTTCCTCGATTACTGGACAGGAAACGGCGGCCTGGACTTGTTCGGCTACCCTCGCTCTGAACAATTCCTCGAGCAAAACCACGCCGACGGTAAGCTATACACGGTGCAGTACTTCGAGCGCAACCGAATCGAGTATCACCCCGAAAACCAGGGCACAAAATACGAGTTCCAACTCGGCCTGCTGGGTGTAGAGCAGTTTGTTGCCATCTACGACTATACCCCGTAAATTGCGATAGACAGCCACGACTTCCCGGAGAGCGAGGTACAGGTCATTCCTGCCATCTCGCTCTCTTGCTACTCCCCGCCGTTGCTAAAAGCGATATCGGGTAGTGCTGTAGACCGTCGCCTCTTCTGTGCCAAAGGCGAAAGCAACCGTCGGAGTTATCTCGTACACATCATACGGCGCCGGTTCATCCTGCCGGTTGCTACTTCACAACCCGGAACCGCAAATCGACCCGCGCACCCGATTCCATCACTCGCGTTCTTTCCAGCTCGATTTGCTCGTCATCTAAATGCTCGAAAAAGCGCAGACCTTGCCCGAGTATCAAGGGCATTATTCCAATCTCTATCTCGTCAACAAGCCCGGCTCTCAAAAGTTGCTGGGCTGTGTTCGCGCCGCCCACAATTGTGACGTCTTTCTCGCCTGCGGCTGCTTTCGCTCGCTCAATTGCGCTTTCAATACCCTCGGTGACGAAGATGACCCTCAACTTATCGTTCTGTCCCTTGGGCACCTGTTTCGGAGCTTCATGGGTCACTACAAATATCGGCACCTGATATTCATACCCTGTCAAATCACCCTGCGCCAGGTCATAGGAACGTCTGCCCATCACAACAGCTCCTGTGTCCTTCATTGATTCCTGAAGCATCTCCGTATTTCTCAGTTCCTCCAGATCGGGATAAAGAGGGCTGAGATCGCCATTCCGATCAGCAATGAATCCGTCCAGCGACATCGTCGTGCCTAAAACAACTTTCGCCATATACTCCCTCCTGTTACCTGCCGCTTGTACCTATCATATAGGACACATAATAGAACAATCGTTCTTGTATGTCAATGCGTAACTCCGGAGAATAGCAGGGCTACTGCAAAGTCGGTCATGCTCGGGTTCGTGGCCCCATGTTCGCTTGTCATTCTGAACGATGTGAAGAATCAACCTCCATACCTCTCTGTCTGAAGTCAATCGCGATGTGCGCGATCGAACAGAAGGACAATCTAACTGATACTTCACTTCGTTCAGAATGACAAAGCGTGAGGAGTTGCCTTCTCGCAGGCAAATCTCTCACTTTGCATCCTGCCGGAGAATAGTCCCAACTATGCGTTGATAGGGGGACGAACTATGCGTACCACGAATCGGAATGTAAGAGGCAGATGCTCTCCCCTGCCTAAATAACTATCGGGCTTGCGAACAGTAACACCACATCCCCATTAGAGAACGAGTAGTCGGTGTAGCCGCAGAAAACAAAGCCCTGCTTGCGGCAGAATGCTACTCCCGGGTAGTTGCGCGTCTGCAATTCCAGCATAAATGCGCGCGTGTTCTGCCCCTGGTTGTACCGCGCCCACCTTCGCGCCGCCGTCAACAACATCGAGCCAATCCCTCGCTCCCTCAGCGCTGCGTCCACTACGAGGGCGCTGATCCACCCGATGCCCGGCCCCGGTACTATAGACACCACTATATACCCGCATACGTGCGTATCCTGCACCGCCACGAGCGTAAGGTCGGCAGATGTCCACCCCCTCAAACGCTGCTGCAGAGCCGTTTCGTTCCCCTCGCGCACCAGCGTGGCAATCGTGCCCGCTACGCGCCGCGCCCGCGGCAACCGCACCGGTCGGAACGTCACACTAAGCGGATTGTCGCCCAGCATTACATGGCTGCTGATAGTATAGGGCGCTGCCCCCGGCTCGCCGCGCACAGGCTCCACCTGCCAGGTGTGGTTGGATGCGTAGCTATCGTCAATTTGCAGGCATGCGTCAAGGTCGCTTTCATCTGCTGTGCGTATTTCAATGGGGCTGGGGGAATATTTCATCTAAATGCTTCTTGTTTCGCGACAACCAACGTCTAGCTGTCCCTATTAACGGGACAACGTCTTCTCATGCTCTCTTTTACCCGGGAAACACCTTTGTCCCTTTGCTTTTCTGCCCATCAGTTTAGCAGACCAGGAAGGCAATAGCAATGCGCCTCTAGTCTCCCATGTCTTCCAGCACGCTCGACAGCACATCTATCCATTTATCCTTGGCCCGACCGCGCATTATGCGCACCTGGTGTGGGCTGATCTTCACCATATCGCGATTCTTGCGTTGCAGCTTCATGCGAATGTCCTGGCGGATAGCGCTGTCTTCGGGCGTCTGCACAACGATCTCCTGGTCAAGCGTGCGAATGCTCTCCACCCCCGCCGCGATAGCCAGCCCTTTGAGGCGCAGCACTTCCAGCAGATTTGCTGTGGGCTCCGGCAGCGGGCCAAAACGGTCTTCCAACTCGCGGCGCAGGTCACGTATCTGCGCATCGCTCATGCTCGCCGCCATCCGCTGGTACACGCGCAACCTCACAGCGTCGTCCGGCACGTATTCCTCAGGCAGATAGGCCGTAAGTGGCAGGTCAAGCGACACTGTCGGCGGCTCTTCCAGTTGCGCGGTTTGCGGTGTCTGCAAGGTCGGCGTGCTGCGCGGAGTTCCGGACGTGCCCTCGGACGCCGGCGCGTCATCCTCGTCCAGCAGCCACTCGTCGTTCGGCAACCCCAGCCGATCTTTATTCTTCGACCGTCGCTCCTGGCGCGCGTTCTCCACGGCGGCAGCGAGCATGCGCGTGTAAAGATCGAGGCCAACAGAAACCATCTGACCGCTTTGCTCCGGGCCAAGGAGATTGCCCGCGCCTCGTATCTCCAGGTCCTTGAGCGCGATGCGGAACCCTGCTCCCAGTTCCGTCGCCTGCTCGATAACCGATAGGCGCTCCCGTGCCGTATCGGTCACTTTGCGCCCTGCATGGTACAGGAAATAGGCATAGGCCCGGTTCGCGGCGCGCCCTACCCGTCCTCGCAACTGATAAAGCTGCGCCAACCCCAGTTTATCGGCGTGGTCTATGATGATCGTGTTCGCGTTAGGTATGTCCAGTCCCGACTCGATAATGGTAGTGCATAGCAGCACATCCGCCTCACCCCCCACGAACTTCTGCATCACCTTCTCAAGGTGGTCTTCGGGCATCTGGCCGTGGCCCACGATGAACCGTGCTTCAGGCACAAGCTCGTCCAATTCCAGAGCTAATTTGTCTATGGTCTCCACGCGATTATGCACGAAGAACACCTGCCCACCCCGCTCCAGCTCCCGCAGAATAACCTCGCGCACAAGTTGCGGGCGATAAGCGGTCACATACGTCTTGATTGGCAGCCGTGCCTCAGGCGGGGTCTCAATAAGCGACAGGTCGCGCACGCCCGACACGGCCATATACAGCGTGCGCGGTATAGGCGTGGCCGACAGAGTAATAACATCTACTTCCTGGCGCAAATGCTTCAGCTTCTCTTTGTGGCGCACGCCGAACCGCTGCTCTTCATCTATCACCACCAGCCCCAGGTCCTTAAATCGCACGTTCTTGGAGAGCAACATGTGCGTACCGATAATAATATCCAGTTCGCCGCTCCCCATTTGCTTGACGATCTCTTCCTGCTCCTTCTTGGTGCGGAAGCGCGACAGCATCGACACCTTCACCGGGAAAGCCGCCAGCCTCTCGGAAAAGGTCGTATAGTGCTGCTGGGCAAGCACCGTCGTTGGCACCAGCACCGCCACCTGCCGCCCGTCCATGACCGCCTTAAACGCTGCCCGCAAGGCCACCTCGGTCTTCCCGTAGCCTACGTCGCCGCAGATCAGACGATCCATTGGTCGCGGCTGCTCCATGTCGGTCTTCACCTCTTCAATAGAGCGTAACTGGTCCGGCGTTTCAATGTACGGAAAGCTATCTTCCAACTCAATCTGCCAGGGCGTGTCCTCCGGGTAGGCGTGTCCGGGCGCAGACTCACGAGAGGCGTACAGTGCAAGCAATTCCTTGGCAAGCACCTGGGCGCTTTCCTTCACCCGGCGCTTCGTGCGCGCCCATTCCTGTGTGCCCAACCGGTGCAGGTGCGGTGGCGGCCCCGCGCCTATGTACGGCGCAACGCGGTCGGTCTGGTCTGCCGGCACGTACAGGCGGTCGTTCTCAGCGTAGAGGAGCAGCATATACTCGCGCTCCACTCCTTCGCGCACCATCCTCAATAGCCCGCCGTACTTGGCTATGCCATGCTCAACATGCACCACGTAGTCGCCCGGCTGCAATTCCAGCAGCATCTTCTCGCGCAGGATCGCGGCGGCATCTGCGGCATTAGCCCGTTGCGACGGTCCCTGCGTTTGCCTGCGGATAGCGCTGCTCCTGCCGAACAGTTCCGCATCAGTGAGCAGGATGACTTCCGACTGATCCACCTGGGGCAGCCGCCACCCTGCTGCAAGGGTCCCCTGCAAAACGTGCACCGAGCCGGGCGACGGGGGCGACGCCAGCGACTCGATCATCCCCTTGCCCACTGTCGAGAGCGCCACCGGCTCTACACCCACCGCCCCTTGTGCATTCTCTTCCGCCCCCTGGACTCTGCCGCCCAGGCCTTGCATACGCCCTGGAGCAGGTATTTTGCGAACGATCGGGAAGATGTCCACCTCTTCGAGAAGCTCGCGAAGACGCGCCGACTGCTGGGACACTATCACAACGCGCGCTTTGTTCGTCTGCCAGTCCCCTATGTTGTCAATCGCCGAGTTAATGTTGCCCGCGTACATGGGAGCGACGTCAAAACTAGGCGCAGGCAATGCGTCCTGTATGCTTTCACCGCCACCACCGATAGACAGCGTCGGCAGACCCCTTCCATGTCCCGCCACTTCTTCCCATGTGAGATACGGCCTCAGCAAGCCCGGAGGTAGCTCGTCATTGTCCACAAAGCCCTTGTATAGCTCTATTGCCTGTCGCTCAATCTCCTGTGCCTCAAGCCTGATGAAATCGGGGTCGTCCAACACGAGCAAGGGCGCATGCAGCCCCGATTGCTCGCCCGGCTCCCTGGCCCACAGCGCGAGATAATCCGCGAGGCTTGCCTGCGGGCTGGTGTAGTATGGCGCAAATAGCTCCATACCCTCGAACCGCTCGCCCGACTCGATCTGCTGCAGTTGGGCTTCCCACTCTTCGCGCACCTCTTCGCGCAGACCGGACCCGCTGATCTCGCGCAACTGAGCCACAGCCTCTTCGCGCCTCCACAGGGGCATCTCGCTCGACGGCGGTATAGTCACAGCCTCGGCCTGCTTCTCTGAGCGCTGGGTCAGCGGGTTGAACACGCGGATCGAGTCTATCTCGTCGCCAAAGAACTCGATCCGCACGGGTAGTGTCGACGTTGGCGGGTAGACATCCACGATCCCGCCTCGCCTGCTGAACTGCCCCGGCGCGTCCACCATCGCTACCGACTCGTACCCCAGGTCAACCAGGTGCTTCAGCAGCTTATGCAAGTCCACTTGCTCGCCGCGCTTTAGCGTCTTGAGCGCATACGCCAGGTCGTTGGGCGACATGGTTGGCTGCATGAGTGCCAGCACCGATGTAATGATAATGGGAGTAGAGGAATGGGAGCCTGCGTCCAGCGCCCGTTGTGCCGCCTGCTCCCTCGTGCCCGACCATTGCCCGCCTATCCCCAGCGACGCGAGCACGCGCAGCCTCTCCCCCACGATCGTGGGATCGGGCGCGATCCGTTCGTAAGGCAGCAGGTCCGGCGCCGGGAAAAGGAATAGTGGCATCCCCGGAGGAGAATATGCCAGCAAGCCCTCGTACAACTGGCGCGCGCGGTCGGGTCGTGGCGTGACCACGATCATCGGCCTACCCGCCGGGGATGTCACGTCAGCATGGAGCGCTGCAAGCAGATAGGGTCGTGCCGCATCGAGAGCCGCCTCGCTCCGCACGGTCTCGCCCGCCGCCACTCCGCGTGCCAGCGCGCCATAGCCATATTGGTCGTATAAAAGTGGAAGCAGACCTGATAGTGACATTTCGTTTAGAGTTTGCGGTCGTTTTCAGTGCCGCGAATAATGCGCGCGATGCGCTCTCGCACGCTGTCCATATCGGGCGCGGGCTTTTCGCTGCTCGCCGCTTTTCCTTCGCTCTTGAGCACAACTGTTGAGCGCTCGCGCTTCGTGCCCGCTGTTTCAGCTTTTCCGGACTCGGCTTTCGTCGGATCGAGGTTGTATGAGTTCATCGTGCGTTCCATGCCTATCGTCAGGATCGATTCCACGGCGTCTGCCGCCCGCTTCAGTGTTTCCTCGACCAGGGGCTCTTCGTCGCGCGTGAACTTGCCCAGCACCCAGTCTATCTGGCTGTGGCGGGGGTCTGCAGGCCGGTCCACCCCGATCCGCATGCGCGGCACAGCCTCTGTGCCCATGTGCTGGAAGATGCTCTTGAGGCCGTTGTGTCCTGCCGACGAGCCTTTCTCGCGAATGCGTATCGTGCCCACAGGCAGCGCTATCTCATCGTGGATGATCAGTATGCGGTCGTTCGGTATCCTGTAATAGTGAGCAAGACCGCGCACCGACCTGCCGCTTTCGTTCATGAACGTTTGCGGCTTAGCGATGATAACGCGCTGGCCCTTAATCTCGCCCCTCGCTACTTCCGCGTCTGACTGGCGCGTAGAGAAGCGCAGGCCGTAGCGATGGGCCAGTTCGTCCACCACCATAAAGCCCGCGTTATGGCGCGTTGCAGCATATCGAGAGCCGGGATTCCCCAGCCCCACGATCAAATAGGGAGCATCAGCAGAAGGGATTGGTTTTTGCATAGCCTTCCATTATACCAGTATACCAGCGCATATCCATCTCGCGCCATACCTTGATCAAATAAAGCACTACTGCCTGAGACCCCAGGGTCGGCCACAATCAGGACCCTCGTGAACCCTCTCCCCTCGTCATTCTGAGCGCAATAGGGCTCCTGCCAAGGACGAAGTATCAACCTCCCAGCCACTCCGCCCCACGACAGTCACCCTCCATTGCCTTGTCGTTCTGAGCAAAGCGAAGAATTAGTCTCCTCTGCTCTCTACTCCAACGAAGGGCACACCTCTTCGTTCAGAATGACACTACAGGCAGGGTTCTCTATCTTCCTGCCAGCGCCCAATCCAAACCATTCTCTTCCTTCGTGATCTCTTAACCTTCGTGTTCTTCGTGATCAATCTCCTCCCTCTTCGCGATCTTGGCGATCTTGGCGTTTCAACGTGATTCTCCCCCTCGTTGTATTGTGCCATCAGGTGTGATAGAATAGCGCTCCAACATCAGGCGGCTTATCGCCTGGCGGCAATCTGCCGGACCGTAAACCACTCTCAAAGATCGGACACCCGCCCATGGTAGCACTTGTTTTGCCATTCAGCCACGCCACGCTTCAAACAGCCCTGCGACGATATTTGGCCCAGCCCTCTTTGGAGGTAGGCGAGGTTGTGCCGAAAAAGCTCGGCGGCGGTTTCTCCGGCAGCCCGGTTTACAAGCTCAAAATAGGCTATCGCGTCGAAAGCGGCGACCCTGCCGAGCTTCATCTCGTATTCAAAGAGGGCGGGCAGAGCGCAGGCACGATCAGCTATAGCGTGTCAGGACGCGAAGCCCACTTCTACCGCACTCTTGCACCAGGTCTGCCCGTGCGCACGCCCTCCGTGGTCCTCAACGCCTATGACGACCTCGTGGCGGGCGCCGGTAGCCACGATTCGTTTGCGATAGGCAGCGGGGCTACGTACCCCGGCGCGTCCTTCGCCGCCGGAGACTGGGTGTTGATCGAAGCGCTGCCTCAGGAAGGCGTGTGGCCCCAGACGCAATGGAACAAGCAGAACTACGCGGACGCCCTCACTACTTTGGCCCAACTTCACGCGCACCGCTGGGCGAACCCACCCGATCTCTCCACCCACCCCTGGATGTGGGAGCCCGCAGGCTTGCACGCGCACGCGGCCGCTTTGCAGGCCCGGCGCGCGCTGTTGGAAATCGAAGCTGCTCAATGGGGCAGCCGGTTCTTCACGCACCAAGAGCTGCGTGAATGGCTGTCTCTGCTAGACAACCCCGACCCTCTGCTCGACATACTCAACTCGTCGCCCCAGACGCTCATACATGGCGACTACTGGCCCGGCAACATATCTCTGAAGTCACCGGCCCACGACGCAAACGGCAACCGCATGACAGTGTTCGACTGGCAATTCGTAGGCAAAGGCCCCGCCGCCTACGACCTGTCGTGCTTCCACTCCACATCGCGCTGGTGGTTCGGTCGCCTCCCCTACAGCCTTGGCGAAATGCGCGCCCTCTATCTCCAGGAGCTAAACAGCCTGCTCGGCTACAAAGTCAACGGCGCGCTAAGCACCGCATGCTTGGACGCCGCCCGCGCCTGGCGCTTCGCCACCTTCTGGCCGTCCATCATCCTGCAATACGGCCCGTTCCTGTTGGCGCGCCATTCCTACCTGCGCTCAATGGTGCTGGAGCCTGCGTTGGCTTCGCTCAGGCGGTGCACGGCGTGACGCTTACTCCCGAACAAGGCAGCCACTTCGCGGAACTAGCTTTGGGCGGCATCAGCCGTGAGTATCCCAACAAGCTCGATCACGTGATCAACGGGCCTGCCGACCTGCTCAGTCCCCGCGCCCTGCACCCCGCCTTCTACGGCTGCTTCGACTGGCATTCTTCGGTGCATGGACACTGGATGCTCGTGCGCCTCTTGCGCGCCCTACCCCGCTGGCCCGACGCCGCATCAGTACGCGCCGCGCTCGCCGCCAACCTCACTCGCGAGAACCTACAGGCCGAACGCGCCTATCTCGACGGCCCCAACCGCCGCTCCTTCGAGCGTACCTACGGTTGGACTTGGCTCCTCAAACTGGCCGAAGAGCTCTACCTCTGGGACGACCCCCAGGCAAGAGAGTGGTCGCACGACATACAGCTCCTCGCCGAAGCCTTTGTCGAGCGCTACCTTGATTTCCTCCCCCGCCAGACCTACCCCATCCGTGTGGGCACCCATTCCAACACCGCCTTCGGCCTGATATTCGCGCTGGATTACGCCCGCACACTCCGGCACTCCGATCTGGAAAACCTGCTCACCGAGCGAGCTCTACACTATTTCGGCGCCGACCGCGACTACCCAGCGCAACTGGAGCCGAACGGCAACGACTTCCTCTCGCCCGCCCTGACAGAGGCCTACCTGATGAGCAGCGTCATGTCGCCCGCCGACTTCCTGGCGTGGTTCGGCAGCTTCCTGCCCGGCCTACAGCACGGCGAGCCTGCCAACTTGCTTGCTCCCGCCCACGTGTCGGACCGCACCGACCCGCAGATCGTCCATCTCGACGGCCTCAACCTGAGCCGAGCCTGGTGCATGCGGGGTATCGCTTCTGTCTTGCCCGCAGCCGCCCCTGCCCGCGACACGCTCCTCGCAAGCGCCGCCAAACACGCCAACGCCAGCCTCCCCCACGTCGCGAGCGGCGACTACATGGGAGAACACTGGCTGGCGTCCTTCGCGGTGCTTATGCTAACAGGCTCCCTTTTATCCTCTGAAGCCTGACCCCACCCCGCGACCTATGTGTTGGCCGGAACCTGCGAGGGCTGGGTTACTTCCTTTTCTTCCTTGCGCGGATTCGGGATCAACAGTGAGCTTATCGCGCCCAGCAGCACGAATATCGACGCAACCGTAGACGCGTCCTTTACCCCTTTGCTGATAGCCACATCAAAGATGCCCTTGATTGCCGCTCCGAGCTGTTGGTCGCCGCCTGTACCACCGGGGCCGGTCGGGGTTTGGTAGGCTTCGCCCGCCAGTCCTTTGTCCAGCGCCTGCGCGATACCTATCTTGATAGGTGCCGGTATCGTCGTGTTGGCAGCAAGCATCTCCTTGCCCGTAGAGGTGATCTGGCCGGTCAAAATAGCCCCCAGCACCGCTATGCCTATGGCTGCCCCCACTTGCCGCACCGTGTTGTTCGCGCCTGAGCCTACACCCGAATACTGGACAGGGATGTCGCTCAGCGTAACATTGGTCAACTGCGCGATAGCCAATCCCACCCCCACTCCGTATAGAGCGAACACCGGCGCGAACTGCCACAAAGGCGTATCAACATTGGTGACCATGCCCAGCAGGAAAATAGATATAGCCTCGATTGCCATCCCTGTTGTTACGATGACCTTCGGCCCGAAACGTGCCGACAGCGCGCCCGCGGTCGGCGCGGCGATAAACGAAGTTATGGCGAGAGGTATGAGCGCAACCCCTGTATCAAACGCAGTGAGCCCCCGCACGCTCTGGTAATAGATGGAAAACACAAAGATTACCCCGAACTCGCCCAGTGCCACAATCAGCACGGTAAGCAGGCCGAACCGGAAGCCTCTGTAGCGCAAGAGGCCGAAGTCGAACAGTGGCGAGCGGCCCCGACGTGCCAGCCATAGATCCCACGCCACAAACGCTCCCAGAAAGACCACACTTAGGGCAAACATAACAGGCGTAATCGCCAGCGCGCCCTCCGGCCACGCAAAGCTGCCCAGGGTGAACTGGTCTTTGGGTGTCCACCAGCCGTAGGTCTGCCCCTCGATGAGGCCGAATACGAGCGCAGCCAGCCCCAATGCCGCCAGTACGATGCCCACCACATCCAACCTTAGGCCCTTGCCTGCCTCGCCCCCCTTCGACTCATCCAACAGGATGAAGCTCCCTATTATAGCGATCACACCTATGGGAAGATTAACCAGAAACGCCCAGCGCCAGTCGAAATTGGTGGTGAGCCAGCCTCCCAGTATCGGGCCGAGCGCGCCTGCCGCCCCCGCTGTTGCTCCCCACACTCCGAACGCTATGCCCCGCGCCTTGCCGGTAAAGGTGGCGGCGAGAATGGAAAGGGTGGCAGGCGAAGTCATGGCTGCCCCGAACCCCTGCGCTACTCGCCCCACCAGAATCCAGGGGATATTGCCCGCGACGCCCACAAGCAGCGACCCGAGCACAAAAACAACCAGCCCCAGCACGAACACCAGCCGCCTGCCAAGGCTATCAGCGAGGCGGCCCCAGGTGATGATAAACGCGGCGTATACTAGCGCATAAGAGGCGCTGATCCATTCCAGGTCGCGTATTGACGCCCCAAACTCTTTCTGAATTGAGGGTATGGTCACATTGACTATAGTGGTGTCAATGATGACAATTGCCAGCGCCAGCCCCAGTATGACCAGCCCGAGCCAGTTCCGGCGTGTGGGAGGGCTAATTGTTCCTGCTTGCGGGTATGAAGTAGACATGTTTTCCTCGTCGTAGAATTGTCACAAATAGACTAAGGTTCACTGCAGCTAAGAAGCGAGTCACCAAAAAGCACCTATTAGCCTACGGCTGGAACAGAGAATCGGATTACCCAAAAGTCGCAACAAACCTGGATAATTTGAGCCATTCGTTCTCGCATACTTCAAGTTTAGCGATAGTAGCACACAAATCCTGAGAAAGCAATTGCATTTCAACTGCAGGCTCTGAGCGTCCCGCTTCATGACATGTAACCGTTCAGCAGCCTACAGACCGACCGCACCTTACGACCTTCGTCCCTTGACGCTCACTTGTGCAGATTTGTACAATAATCTGTAATGCTACCGACGACCGGGGATGCATGACGTATGGCGCATGATTTACGATCAGCGACTTACGATCTACGACTCACCGCCCAGGAGGCCCGCAAATTATGGAATATGTGTCTAGCCGCGATCTACGCAGGCGTTTCCTCGAATTCTTCGCCGAACGAGGGCACAAGATCGTGCCTTCTTCGTCCATTGTGCCCGCGAACGACCCCACCCTTCTCTTTACAAGCGCAGGCATGGTGCAATTCAAGGACGTATTCCTGGGGACAGAAACACGCGACTACAAGCGGGCTACAACCTCGCAAAAGTGTATGCGCGCCGGCGGCAAGCACAACGACCTCGAGAACGTGGGTCCATCCATCAGGCACCAAACCTTCTTCGAGATGCTTGGCAACTTCTCCCTCCTGGACTATTTCAAGCGCGAAGCCATCGAGTTCGCCTGGGAGCTACTGACCGAGGTCTTCCAACTCGACAAAAACCGCCTGTGGCCCACCATCTACCTGGATGACGACGAGTCCTTCCACCTCTGGCAGGAGGTAGCCGGCATCCCTCCACAGAGGATCACCCGGCGCGGCAAAGAAGACAACTTCTGGGCTATGGGCGATACGGGACCCTGCGGCCCCAACACCGAGATCTACTGGGACTTCTACCCTGAGCGTGGAGAGAACGGCGAAACCCCCGCCACCGACGAAGACCGCTTCTTCGAGATCTGGAACCTCGTCTTCATGCAGTTCGACCAGCCCGGCGACGGCTCCCTCGTGCCCCTCGCTAAGCCCGGCGTTGACACAGGTATGGGCCTCGAGCGCATGTCGGTCGTGCTACAGGGCGTCCACAGCAACTACGAGACCGATCTCTTCGTGCCCATCCTGAACCGCATCCAACAGCTAACCGGCCACACAGATCAAGACCGCGAGCAGCAGATAGTCTCCTATCGCGTAATAGCCGACCACGCCCGCGCCACCACCTTCCTGCTCGGCGAAGGTGTCACTCCCGGCAACGAGTGGCGCAGCTACGTGCTGCGGAGAGTGATGCGTCGCGCCATGGTGCACGGTCGCAAGCTAGGCCTCACCGACCCCTTCCTGGGCGAAGTCGCCAAAGTAGTCATCAACATAATGGGAGATGTCTACCCCGAGATCGTGCAGAAACAGGAGTTCATTCTCGCCAACATCCTCCAGGAAGAAAAGCTCTTCAGTGAAACGTTGTTGGCCGGTTCCACTCGCTTCGACCGCATCGTAAGCGATCTGCATCTGCAACCGGGCGACACCCTTCCCGGCCGCGACATGTTCACCCTCTACGACACCTTCGGCCTCTCCAAAGACATCGTCTACGATATGGCCGTGGCTCGCGGCTTCGAGGTCGATATGCCGGGCTTCGAGCAGGCTCTCGAAGAACAGCGCACGCGCAGCCGGGAAGGTGGCAACTTCGTCTCCAAGAGCCGTGAAGCCAATGATATCTACCAGAGCGTATCTCCCCAGCCGACAGAGTTCCTCGGCTACGATTACAAATACCTCGACGGCGACAACGGTCAGGACGGTCATGAAGCCGTCACGAGCAAAGTGCTCGGCATCATCGTTGACAAAGAAGTCGTGCAGTCCGCCGGTCAGGGCCAACAGGTGGAAGTCGTACTTGACCGCACGCCCTTCTACGCCGAAAGCGGCGGGCAGGTGGGCGACAAA
>JBBRDO010000072.1:0-24948 GCA_038203825.1 Chloroflexia bacterium
TCACAATGCTCGCACATACTCTGTTCATCGGGGAGATCAAATGCCCACAAGCCCAGGCAGCCCAGGCAGCCATTCCAGGCGTTCGAACCTGTTCGTGGTGCGAATATGGCGTGAAGATACCGGTGGCACGACCAGTAGCACCGAAGGCGAGGATGGGGAAGAAGGGGAGAATAATGGAAGCAGGTGGCAATGGGAGGGTAGGATACAAAGGGCTGTGAGCGGGGAAGAGCACCACTTCCAAGGCTGGCCCGCTTTTATAGGGCTGTTGGAGGAGATGCTCTCCGATGCCCAGCAAGTCTCCGGAAGGGGCCGTACCGCAATGAAGAGTGATGCCAAGCCCGGCGCTGAAGATAGCGCGGGCAGCAAGAGTGAGTAAAGACGAGGAGAAACCCAGTGAGGGATGCGAAGCGTAGGCCGTACGTCCTGTTCATCAGGCTATGCCAGGCTAAACATAGGAGGAGTAATCTCATGAGATCGACAATTCTTTCAGGTAGTCTTGCGACCCGGCGGGCTAAAGGCAGCCTTCGTCTTCGGTATTCAGGGTCTGCGGCAATAGCGTTCGTAGTGTTCTCGATGTTCCTGTTGCTGCTGGCTGTGGGCGCATTCGCCTCGGTTGGCCTGACCAGCGCTGACCCAGGGCGCATACCCATGTCGTTCGCGCCAAACGCGGGGCAGGCCAGCCCTGACGGGCACTCCCAGGCCCCCGCGCCATCTTGCTACCCGCCGCCTGCTGACATGGTAGCCTGGTATACCGCCAACGGCACCACTGACGACATCATCAACGGCAATAACGCCACGCTCGTAGATAATGCTACCTACGCACCGGGCATGGTCAACCAGGCTTTCAGCCTTGACGGATCGGGCGACTACGCTGCAGCGCCCGATACCCCCGCGCTCAGGCCCACCAGTGTTACGATTGACGGGTGGTTCAACTTCGCCTCTATTTCCAACCCCGGCAGCGGCGGACAGCCCCATTTGGTCGCCAAGCCCGTAGGCTCAGGGACTTCCGATTCGTATATAATCTACTATCAAGCGGGCCTTCTGCGCGGTGGTGTGGGAGATTCGAGCGGGGGGCCTTACATCGTCACCTATGCGTGGACGCCCACCCTCGGGCAGTGGTACCACATCGCTTACACGTTCGATGATCCCTCCCACACCAATAAGCTTTACGTGGATGGTGCGGAGGTGGCTTCGGGGGCTAACCCCCATTCCATAGGCTATGACGGGCACCCGCTCACTATGGGCGCCGATATTAATAACAACATCCCAGATTTCTTCCTGAACGGGCGGGTGGACGAGGTAGAAATCTTCAACCGGGCGCTGTCGGCCGGCGAGATATTGGGCATCTACAATGCAGGTAGCAGCGGCAAGTGCATCACTACCACCCCCACTCCCACCGTCACGCCTGTATGCGCGCCACCGCCTGCCAACATGATCGCCTGGTATCCCGCAGAAGGTAACGCCCACGACATCGTTGGGGGCCACAATGGCACGCTGGTAGGCAACACCACTTACGCCGCGGGCAAAGTGGGGCAGGCGTTCAGCTTTGACGGCACAGCCGGTTGGGTGGACATACCGGACGCGCCCGAGTTGAGGCCCACCGATGTCTCTATTGCAGGCTGGTTCAACTTCAATGACACGGGTGGCACTAACGGGATAACTATGCTTGTAGGCAAACCGCTGGGCTCTGGAACCCTGGACTCCTACGCCCTCTGGTTCCAGGGAGGGCAGAGCCAGTTGCACGGAGAAATCTGCAACACTGGGGGTTTTGACCTTATATCGTACCCCTGGTATCCGATAAGGGGGAGGTGGTATCACATGGCCCTCACTTTCAGCGATACCGCTAACGTGCTTAAGCTATATATAGACGGTACGTTGATGGCTACAGCAGCCGCCAACAGGTCGATCGAGTATGACACCCATTCAGTGATGATAGGGGCGGACATAGATGCCAATATCCCTTCCTTCTTCCTGAACGGGCGGGCGGACGAAACACAGATATTCAACCGGGAGTTGTCGGCCAACGAGGTACAGGCACAGTACAATGCCGGCAGCGTGGGCACCTGTCCACTTGCCACAGCCACGCCTATCGCCGCCACGAACACGCAGACCAATACGCCCGTCCCCACGAACACGTCTACTGCAACCCCTACCCACACCAACACAGCCATTGTGGCTACCCCCACCGGCACCCCTACTGCCACCGCGACACTCCCCTCCACGGCCACGGCCACAGCCTGCACTATCCAGTTCAGCGACGTGCCCTTTGGCAACACCTTCTACCCATTCATCAGATGCCTGGCTTGCCGGGGCATTATCAACGGCTACCCATGCGGCGGGCCGGGCGAGCCTTGCAACGGCAATAACGACCCATACTTCAGGCCAGGTAACAACGTAACCCGTGGACAGTTCTCCAAGATTGCTGCCAACTCTGCAGGCTTCAACGAGCCTCCAGGAGCCCAGCAATATGAGGACGTCGCTCCAGGCTCTACCTTCTTCGACTTCATCTGGAGACTATCCGACCGAGGCATCATCAACGGCTATCCATGTGGAGGCCCAGGCGAGCCCTGCGGACCTAACAACCTGCCTTACTTCCGACCCAACGCCAACGTCACACGTGGCCAGCTATCCAAGATAGACGCTAATGCGGCGGGCTACAACGACACACCGGGTGCACAGCAATACGAGGATGTACCGGTAGGCTCAACCTTCTACGACTTCATCTGGCGCTTGAGCGACCGGGGCATCATCAACGGCTATCCTTGCGGCGGTCCCGGCGAGCCATGCGGGCCCAACAACCTGCCTTACTTCAGGCCAGGGGCTAACGCCACCAGAGGCCAGGCGAGTAAGATAGTGGCTAACACCTTCTTCCCCTCCTGCCAGACACCTACCCGAAAGTAGGCGAAGACTATCAACGATAAAAGGGCCACACCATTACCGGATGTGGCCCTTTTATGTTTCTCCTATCTGCCGTTCCAAGAAATACAATTCTTGTTACGAGCATAGAACCAATACTTCCGGAAACATCAAGGATAGATGGTGTGCAAACGGGCACCATCAATACAAGATATTCGACACAGCACGTGCCAGTTCGTGCTGCCCAGTCTGTTTTTGGTATTACTACGTGTTGTTTGGTGTCATCGAGTGCCGAAGGTGGGATATGGGTAGGGAGAGCCATCTGGGGCCATTTAGTGCCTGCTAGCGCGTGGAAATGCCGCTTGATGCCGGCCAATTATGGCGCATGCCGATTAGAATGTGACATGGGTGTGACATGGATAAAAGCAGGCCCTCTGGTAGCAATGGATACTGTTGGCGAATTCTCAGCCACTCCCAGATGAGGCTCAGGCTGCTAATGCTGGGGCCTGTGGAGCTAGAGCAGCGAAGTGCTACAGGCGGATCTTGGTTAGCCAGGTATAGAGTGTCTCGCATAACTCGTATTCTCGGACCCCTTGAAAAGGGCGCCTTCCACTCCTGCTCGCTGCATGTATCTCGCCTGTCATGCGGGTGTCATTTGTTGCTGGCGGATAGATTGTAAGGCCTGGTGGTTGTCTTTAGTTCTGAATATCACATGCCGCAGATCGAGCCAGAATGCGCGGGAAGCATCCGCTTCAGTATCGCCCTCCTTGGTATCCCTTGTATCCCTGGTATCGGAGAGAACTGAAAAGTCGGGGTACCTCGTCAGAACAGATGCTGCCTAATTCTCCCGATGTGCTCACAATGGCTCTCGCTTTATACGAATAGTTGCATGAAAGACTCTTTGTATCCGAATACCGCCGACTTTTAGTGCTCTCCTATCTGTCCTGTTAGGGCCTGTTCGCAGCCTGGCAGTTGGGGAAGAAGGTATTGGCTACTATCTTTGAGGCTTGCCCCCTCGTCACAATGCTGCCCGGCCGGAAGTATGGCCTGTTTTGCGGTGGCACGCACACTTCCGGATTGCCGCAGGCGTAGCCATTGATAGCTCCTGTAGTCGCCAGCGCCTCTACCCAGCTCCAGAATGTACTCCCTTCTACCACGTCCTGGAACGTCTGCTGGCCGGTCGGTGGGATGGGCAGTCCCTTTGCGATTGCTACTATCTTTGAGGTCTGCCCCCTGGTCACGTTGGCGTTAGGGCGGAAGTATGGACGGTTGGTCGGCGGCACGCAGGGCTCACCTACACCGCCGCAGGTGTAGCCGTTGGTTATGCTTCTGGAAGCCAGCCGTTCGATGAATTGATAGAAAGTGGAGCCAATCCCTACGTCTTCGAAGGTCTGGGTGGTGTAGTTCTCCAAGTAGCCCGCAGCATTGGACACTATCTTGGAAAGTTGCCCCCTGGTAACATTGTTTACGGGGCGGAAGCAAGGGTTGCCGGTCTCACAGCCGGAGGAATAGCCGTTGATAATGCCTCTACAGGCCATACAGCGCACGAAGTCGTAGAAGGTTGAGCCTGGGAGTACGTCAGTGAACTGGATAGGGCAGGTGGTGGGAATTGGGGTAGCGGTGGATCCGCCTGGGGTCTGGGTAGGAGGTAATGGCGTGGGCGTAGGAGGTAGCGGCGTGTCACCGTCATAACGGGTGAGGGCAAAGTCGTTGCCACCATACCCGGCTGCCACAATCTTGCCGTTGTCTTGTATTGTCATGGCGGAGGCATAGCTATCGTTCCCCAAGAAATCGGTGATTACCTTGCCATCGCCGCTGAACGTGGTATCCAGACTGCCGTTGGGATTATACCGCGCTAAAGCAAAGTCGGTGACAGCACCGGAAAAGGTACCACCCACCGCCACGATCTTGCCATTGGGTTGGATAGCTACGGCCGAGGCTCCGTCACTGCCCCCGAAATCGGTAGTTACCTTGCCGGAGAATGTAGCATCGAGGCTACCGTCCGAGAGATACCGTGCCAGCGCGAAATTATTAGAGCTAGTGGCGTTGTTGGCACTTCCAGCCGCCACGATCTTGCCATCGCTCTGGATAGCCAGGGCATTGGCTTCATCATTGTTCCCAAAGAAATCAGTTGTGAGCTTACCATCGCCGCTGAAAGTGGTATCCAGACTGCCATTGGGGTTGTAGCGCGCCAGCGCAAAATCCGTATTGCCTGCTACACCCGCGAAACCCGCCACCACGATCTTGCCATCGGACTGTATAGTCAGACCCGCGCCATAGGCATCATTACCGTAATCAGTTGTGACCTTGCCAGTGCCGCCGCCGAAGGTTGTGTCGAGGCTGCCGTCCGGATTGTAGCGCGCCAACGCAAAGTAATACCTTGAGGGGCCTTGCGCGTATCCCCCGGCCACGATCTTGCCATTGGACTGTATCGCCACTGCCTCGGCTATGTCACCGCTACCTAGAAAGTCGGTGACAACCTTTCCATTGCCGGAGAATGTGGTATCAAGGCTACCATTGGGGTTGTACCGTGCCAGCGCGAAATCTTCGGAGCTACCGGTACCGTGATCGGCATATCCAGCCGCCACGATCTTGCCATCGCTCTGGATAGCCAAGGCATTGGCTTCATCATTGTTCCCAAAGAAATCGGTAATTATCCTACCATCGGCATCGAAGTTGTTGTCGAGTGTGCCGTCGGAATTATAGCGTGCCAGACCGAAATCGTCGTTGCCGGTTGAAACGTTGCTATATCCGGCCGCGACGATCTTGCCGTTGGACTGGATAGCTACGGCTGAGGCTGCATCAGGGTTTCCGAAGAAATCGGTTATGACTTTGCCATCACCGCTGAAGGTTGTGTCGAGGTCGCCCGGTGCGGCTAAAGCGCTGAGGGTCACGTTGAGAGCCAACAGCACTGCGACCGCTACGTAGGCTAATATCAAGATCTTACGTCGGTCAAGCACTAGCCTTCGGGTAGTGTGTGCGCTGAGGTTGAAGCTAGTTCCGTTCATTTTGTGCCCCCTGCTCCCCTACCTGTCAAGGCTTGGGACGCTATTTGTTCAGATGCGCAGATGGGTTGACGTGTTCCTGATAAGTTGCTCGGTTGCATGAGTGTCAGGGTGTCTGGCAGTTAGGGAAGAATGCGTTGGATATGAACTTGGCCGTCTGACCCCTGGTCACGTTGTTGCTGGGCAGGAAGCATGGTGTGCCTGTCGTGCAAGGAGGAGACGCACTGTAGCCGCTAACTACCCCGTGCAGAACAACCCTCTCAATGTATATCCAGAAAGTGCTGTTGGGTATCACATCTGTGAACGTCTGTTGGGTGGGTGGGAAAACTTCCTGATAGTTGGCTCCTATCGAGACGAACTTGGCTGTCTGGCCCCTTGTGACGTCGTTGCCGGGCAGGAAGCATGGCACCCCGGTGGTGCATGGTGGGCTGGTCGTGTAGCCGCTTATCACGTTATGCAGATATGCCCTCTCGACATAGATCCAGAACGTGCTGCTAGGAGGCACGTCGGTGAAGGTTTGCTGGTTGGGTGGGAAGACATCGTGGTAGTTGGCCGCGCCGCTGACGAACTTGGCCATCTGGCCCCTTGTGACGTTGTTGGCGGGCAGGAAGCACGGCACCCCTGTGGTGCATGGTGGCGTGGTAGAGTAGCCCCCTACTATGTTCCTGCAGGCCAGACACCGGACGTACGAGTAGTATGTTGAGCCCGGCGCTACATCAGTGAACTGGATAGGGCAAGTGGTGGGGATCGGAGTAGCGGTGGGTCCGCCTGGGGTCTGGGTAGGAGGTAGCGGCGTGGGCGTAGGGGTTGGCGGCGTGTCACCGTCATAACGGGCCAGGGCGAAATCGTGATTGGTCCCCGAAATAACACTATCTCCTGCTGCCACGATCTTGCCGTCGCTCTGGATAGCTACTCCCCTGGCTATATCATCGTTCACGAAGAAATCGGTGGTGACCTTACCACCCGAACCGAAGGTGAGGTCTAGGCTGCCATTGGGGGTGAAACGTGCCAAAGCAAAATCGTAGGTGCTGGTACCGGTAACGCCCACCACCACGATCTTGCCATTGGATTGAATCGCTACGCCATAGGCTTCGTCAAAGCTGCCGAAATCGGTGAAGACCTTGCCGTTGCCGGAGAATGTCGTATCGAGGCTACCGTCCGAGAGATATCGTGCCAGCGCGAAATCATCGGATGTAGTGGCGCCGTGATAGGCATATCCGGCAGCCACGATCTTGCCGTCGCTCTGGATCGCTACACTATAGGCTTCGTCATAGCTCCCAAAGAAATCAGTTGTGACTTCGCCATCGCCGCTGAAAGTGGTATCCAAGCTGCCGTTGGGGTTGTACCGTGCCAACGCAAAATCCTCATTGCCTGTTTCAACGCTACCCACCACCACGATCTTGCCGTCGGACTGTATTGCCACGCCATAACCGAGGGCAGAAACACCGAAATCAGTTATGACCTTACCATCGCTGCTGAAAGTGGTATCCAGACTGCCGTTGGGATTGTAGCGTGCCAACGCAAAGTTACCACGTGAGGTGCCTGCCGTATATCCTGCTGCCACGATCTTACCGTCGCTCTGGATCGCCACTGCCGTGACTTGGTCAGAGCCACCAAGAAAGTCTGTGACAACCTTGCCGTTGCCGGAGAATGTAGTATCAATGCTGCCGTTGGGGTTGTAGCGTGCCAGCGCAAAATCATTGGAGGTATTGGTGCTGTTGTAGGCAGTTCCAGCCACCACGATCTTACCGTCGCTCTGGATCGCCACTGTCCTGGCTTCGTCATCGTTCCCCAAGATATCGGTAGTTACCTTACCATCGGCATCGAAGCTGAGGTCGAGTGTGCCGTCGGAATTATAGCGCGACAGGGAGAAATCGTTGTTGCCCCCAGAATCGGTGCTATACCCGGCCGCCACGATCTTACCATTGGATTGGATTGCTACGGCATTGGCTTGGTCAGCATGGCCAAAGAAATCGGTCGTGACCTTGCCATCGCCGCTGAATGTAGGGTCAAGGTCGCCCTGTGCGGCGAAGGCGCTGAGGGTCGGGTTGAGAGCCAACAGCAGAACAACAACCAGGGAGGCGAGTAGCCAGAGCAAGGAGAGCTTCTTCTTGCCGCCTGCTGAGACCCGACGCGTCAGGTTGGGGTTGAGATCGTTCGAGTTCATTTTGTGTCTCCTGCTTATCAGCTACGTTATTTCCTCTGTTCTGTGTTGATGTATTCCTGGTGGGCTGTTCGGTTGCATAAGTGTCAGGGTGTCTGGCAGTTAGGGAAGAATGCGTTGGATATGAACTTGGCCGTCTGACCCCTGGTCACGTTGTTGCTGGGTAGGAAGCATGGTGTGCCTGTCGTGCATGGTGGGCTGGTAGAGTAGCCGCTAACTACCCCATGCAGAACAACCCTCTCAATGAAGACCCAGAAAGTGCTGTTGGGTGTCACGTCGGTGAAAGTCTGTTGGTTGGGTGGGATATTCTCCTGATAGTTGGCCCCTATTGAGACGAACTTAGCCGTCTGACCCCTGGTCACGTCGTTGCCGGGTAGGAAGCATGGTGTGCCTGTCGTGCATGGTGGGGTGGTCGTGTAGCCGCTTATCACGTTATGCAGATATGCTCGCTCGACGTATAGCCAGAAGGTGCTGTTAGGAGGCACGTCGGTGAAGGTTTGCTGGTTGGGAGGGATGACGTCCTGGTAGTTGGCCGCGCCACTGACGAACTTCGCCATCTGGCCCCTTGTGACGTTGTTGGCGGGCAGGAAGCACGGCACCCCGGTGGTGCATGGTGGTGTGGTAGAGTAGCCTCCCACTATGTTCCTGCAGGCCAGACACCGGACGTACGAGTAGAAGGTAGAGCCTGGCGCTACGTCAGTGAACTGGATAGGGCAAGTGGTGGGGATCGGAGTAGCGGTGGGACCGCCTGGGGTCTGGGTAGGGGGTGCGGACGTGTCACCGTCATAACGGGCCAGGGCAAAGTCGTTGCCACCATACCCTGCTGCCACGATCTTGCCGTCGCCTTGTATTGCCATGGCTCGGGCTTCGTCATAGCCCCCGGAGAAATCGGTTGTGACTTTACCATCGCCGCTGAAAGTGCTATCAAGGCTGCCATTGGGAGTGAACCGTGCCAACGCAAAATCCTGAGCAGCGCTGGTACCGGTTCTACCCCCGGCGACGATCTTGCCATTGGATTGGATCGCTATGGCAAAGGCGTCGTCATCGCTCCCGAAATCGGTGAAGACCTTGCCGTTGCCGGAGAATGTAGTATCGAGGTTACCGTCCGAGAGATAGCGTGCCAGCGCGAAATCATTGGAGTTAGTGCCGTGATAGGCATATCCGGCAGCCACGATCTTGCCGTCGGTCTGTATTGCCAGGGTATAGGCTGTGTCATAGCTCCCAAAGAAATCAGTTGTGACCAAACCATCGCCGCTGAATGTATGGTCGAGGCTGCCGTCGGCATTATAGCGTGCCAACGCAAAATCCTCATTGCCTGCGCCTAAATACAAGTAACCCGCCACCACGATCTTGCCGTTGGACTGTATTGCCATACCATAACCATAGGCATTATTACCAAAATCGGTCGTGACCAAACCATCACCGCCGCCGAAGGTTGTGTCCAGGCTGCCGTTGGAGTTGTAGCGCGCCAACGCAAAGTAATTCCTCGACAAGGAGGGGTCTGTAGCGTATCCCACCGCCACGATCTTACCGTCGCTCTGGATAGCTAAGGCAAATGCTCCGTCAGAGCCACTAAGAAAATCGGTGACAACCTTTCCATCGGCGTCGAAGCTGTTGTCGAGGCTGCCGTTGGAGTTGTAGCGTGCCAGCGCGAAATCATAGGAGAGCGTGGTGCCGTGATAGGCAGCTCCCGCCGCCACGATCTTGCCGTCGCTCTGGATCGCCACTGCATTGGCTTGGTCAATGCCACTCAGAATAGGGGTCGTAACCTTGCCATCCGCATCGAAGCTGATGTCGAGTGTGCCGTCGGAATTATAGCGCGACAGGGCGAAATCGTTGTCGAAGTTGCCCGAAAGGTCGCTAAATCCGGCCGCCACGATCTTGCCGTCGCTCTGGACAGCCACGGCTGAGGCTCCGTCAGCATGCCCAAAGAAATCGGTAGTTACCTTGCCAGCTGTGCCAAAGGTCGGGTCGAGGTCGCCCGGTGCAGCTAAAGCGCTGAGAGCAGGGTTGAGAGCCAACAGCAGTGCGACGGCCAGGGATGCGAGTAGCCAGAGCCAGGAGAGCTTCCTCTTGTCGCTTGCTGAGACCCGACGCGTCAGGTTGGGGTTGGGGTTGAGATTGTTTGAGTTCACTTTGTGTCTCCTATTTATCAGCTACGTTATTTCCTCTACGTTGATGTGTTCCTGGTGGGCTGTTCGGTTGCTGAGAGCGTCAGGGTGTCTGGGTAGGAAGCGGAGTATGAGGTGGCAATGGTGTATTGGTGGGCAACGGTGTGTTCGTGCGCGTTGGTGAAGCAGCTATGGGCGTGGGGTTGTGGGCGTGCCACTGTCATAACGGGCCAGGGCAAAGTCGGGGCCCGAATACCCTGCTGCCACGATCTTGCCGTCGCCTTGTATTGCCAGGGCTTGAACTAATTCACCGCTCCCGAAGTCGGTTGTAACCTTGCCATCGCCGCTGAAACTGCTATCAAGGCTGCCATTGGAAGTGAAGCGAGCCAAAGCAAAATCGTAAGTGCCGGCGGCGGTACCACCTCCCGCCACGATCTTGCCATTGGATTGGACCGCTACGGCATTGGCGTAGTCATCGCTCCCGAAATCGGTGAAAAGCTTGCCGTTGCCAGAGAATGTAGTATCGAGGTTACCGTTTGAGAGATAGCGTGCCAGCGCGAAATCAAAGGAGTTAGCGCCGTGACGGGCATATCCAGCCACCACGATCTTGCCGTCGGTCTGAATAGCCAATGCATTGGCTTGGTCAGTGCTCCCGAAGAAATCGGTTGTGACTTCGCCGTCGCCGCTGAATGTAGGGTCAAGGGTGCCATTGGGGTTGTAGCGTGCCAACGCAAAATCCTGGTTGCCGCCGCCTAGATCTACGACACCCGCCACCACGATCTTGCCGTTGGACTGTATTGCCATACTATAACCCCCGGCAGAAACACGGAAATCGGTTGTCACCAAACCAACGCCGCCGCCGAAGGTTGTATCGAGGCTACCGTTGGAGTTGTAGCGCGCCAACGCAAAGTAACCCCTTGAGGGGCCTTGCGCGTATCCGGCTGCCACGATCTTGCCGTCGGTCTGGATAGCTACGGCAAATGCTTCATCAGAGGCACCAAGAAAATTGGTGACCAGCTTGCCATCTCCGGAGAATGTAGTATCGAGGCTACCATTGGAGTTGTAGCGTGCCAGCGCGAAATCAAAGGAGTTAGCGCCGTGATCGGCAGTTCCTGCTGCCACGATCTTGCCGTCGGTCTGGATAGCTACGGCAAGGGCTTGGTCAGTGCTCGCGAAGAAATCGGTAGTTACCTTGCCACCTGTGCCGAATGTAGAGTCGAGGCTGCCGTCGGTATAGTAGCGCGACAGGGCGAAATCGTAGTTGCTGCTTGAAACGCCGGTATATCCGGCTGCCACGATCTTGCCGTCGGTCTGGATAGCTACTGCCCTGGCTATATCACCGTTCCCCAAGAAATCGGTTGTGACTTTACCATCGCCGCTGAATGTAGGGTCAAGGTCGCCCGGTGCGGCGAAGGCGCTGAGGGCCGGGTTGAGAGCCAGCAGCAGTGCGACAGCCAGCGATGCGAGTAGCCAGAGCCTGGAGAGCTTACTCTTGCCGCCTGCTGAGACCCGACGCGTCAGGTTGGGGTTGGGGTTGTTTGAGTTCATTTTGTGCCTCCTGTTTATCAGCCACGTCATTTCCTTGCCGGGTGACCTCTTGACCGCAACATTCTGTGCGGGCTACAGCCACATTAAAGCCGAGAACAGAGTGGATTAGAAGTGACTGTGATATAATCAGGTCTGACAATTGCCCTGACAAAAACCCTGACAATTCGTATTGTCCTCAAGTATCAGGGTTCCCTTTCGGGAGAGGTGCGTATGAAGACCACATCCACGTTCGGGCAGTGGCTCAAGCAGCGTCGCCATGAGCTGGACCTCACCCAGGATGCCATCGCAGCCAGCGTGGGATGCTCCACAGATACGGTGTACAAAATAGAGGCGGGTCTGCGCCGTCCCTCGCGTCAGGTAGCCGAACTGCTTGCCGAATGTCTCCATGTGTCACCCGAGGAGCGTCCGGCCTTTGTGCAGTGGGCGCGCGGCGCATCACGCGGAGCATCAATAGAGCAAGCGCCTGATGCAATCGAAAAGGGTTCATCTGATGGTTTTCCGGTCGGTACTGCTTCTACGATGCGGCCAAATACCCTCCCTGTTGCCCCCACTCATCTCATCGGGCGCGAACAGGAAATTGCTCGTTTGCGGGATCTTCTCTGGCATAACAAGACCCGCATACTCACACTGGTCGGACCACCAGGCATAGGCAAAACGCGCCTGGCCCAGGAACTGGCAGCCACGCTGCAAGACGATTTCAAGGACGGTATGGTGTATGTACCGCTGGTGTCGGTGCAGGACCCTGAGCTATTGCCCGCGACATTGGCCGCAGGTCTTGGCATAAAGGAATCGAGCAGCCATTCGCTAATTGAAACTTTGCAGGATAATCTTCGCGACAAGCAGATGCTGCTTGTACTGGACAACTTCGAGCAGATTGCGGAGGCGGCCGGAGTTGTTACGAGCTTGCTGTCGGTCGCGCGGCAGCTAAAAGTGCTTGTTACCAGCCGCACGCCTCTTCACTTACGGGGCGAGAAACTGCTGTCTGTGCCGCCACTTGCACTGCCTGATCTCCACCATATGCCTGCCTATGACGATCTTGCTGAAATAGGGGCTGTGGCGCTTTTTGTCGAGCGCGCCCGGGACGCTCAGGACAATTTCGAGCTCACCCCGGAAAATGCGTCGCTGGTAGCGGCTATTTGCAACCAGCTTGACGGCTTGCCGCTTGCCATCGAACTTGCCGCAGCAAAAATCAGGTTGCTCTCGCTGCCTCAACTGCTGACCAGGCTGGAACACAAGCTGGCTATACTAACCGGCGGGCCGCGTGATGCTCCCATGCACCAGCAAACGCTTCGCCAATCTATCGAGTCGAGCTATACGCTCATGACCAGCGACGCGCAGAAGCTTTTCCGTCAACTCGGCATTTTTCTCGGTCCGTTTACGCTTGAAGCCGCAGAAGAGATAGCTGATACCGATATTGAGGGCCTGGAGGCCGTACTCGATCAGAGCTTGCTTCGCAGACAGGCCGATGACGCGACCATCAATGACGGCGAGGTGCTTTTTTCTATGCTGGCTTCCATCCGCGAGTATGCCCGCGAAAAATTGGATAGGCAAGGTGAGACAGACAGCACGGCGCTGAAGCACGCCCGCTATTATTTGAAGCTGGTCTTGGCCGCCGAACCTGAGCTATCTACGGCCAACCAGAAACTCTGGGTGCATAGACTGGCCGCGAGCTATGCTGATATCAGAGCCGCGTTCAACTGGTCGCTCAAGAATGGAGAAATCGCCCTTGCCTTACACATGGCGGGCGCTTTATGGCGATACTGGTATGTAACGGGCGAATTCAGCGAAGGCCGCCGTTGGCTGGAACTGGCTCTTGGCAGTGGAAACGACCAGTCGCCTGAGTTGAGAGCGTTGGCTCTGCATGGTACCGGCACGCTGGCCGAACGGCAGAACGACCTGGCTGCGGCGGAAAGCTACCTGCTGGAGTCCATCGCCATCCGACAGCAGTCAGGCAACAAGCACGATCTCGCGAATACCCTGAACAGCATTGGCACTGTCTATTACTCGCAAGGTAGCACCGAAAAGGCCGAGGCTGCCTACCGGGAAGCGCTAGCTTTACACGAGGAATTGGGCGAAAAGGAGGATATGGCACGGATTCAGGGAAACCTGGCCATGGTGTACTACAGCAGGGGTGAGTACGAGCGCGCGTCAGCTATTTTGGAAGAAACCCTGGCGATACGCAGGGAGGTGCGCTTCCAGGTTCATATCGCGAGCGCACTAAACAATCTGGCTCTGCTTACTCTTCTGATGGGCGATTATGAGCGTTCGCTGGCCTATTCGGTAGATGCTGTGGCGCTGGACTTCGAATTGGGCGATCAGATGGGCAGGGCATTTTCTCTTGGAAATCTTGGTCATGCGGCACGCCGGCTTGGCCAATATGAGCGGGCGCAGACCGCGTTAGCTGAGAGCTTCCTACTCTTCTCGAATATGGGGGACAAGCGCAACCAGGCAGCTAGCTTGCTAAGACTAGCTGCGGTGGCCGCATGGTCGGGCAAGCCTGCAAGGGCGGCGAGATTGTACGGTGCGGCGGAAACTGTACGCGAAGCCGAGGGTATGGAAGTAGACACAGCAGAGCTTGCTGACTACCAGGAGAGCCTCGCACTTACGCGAGGTAAGTTGAGCGAAGTTGAATTTAATGCAGCCTGGTCGGTGGGCCGCGCAATGAATATCAACGAAGCGATGGCACTCGCCCTGGATGGGAGGGACATAGATGCTCATGGCCGCAGAGCATGAAAGCCCGAGTGCTTGCAGCCCGCGGCGAAACTGATGAAGCCGTCAAGCTGGTTTCGTTCGTCATTGCGGTAATAATCATGGCGTGCATCAATCCGACCATCACAAGGATAGATAGTGTGCAAACGGGCACCATCAATTCAAAATATGCGACACAGCACGTGCCAGTTCGTGCTGTCCAGTCTGCTTTGGTATTACCACGTGTTGTTTAGTGTCATCGAGTGCCGAAGGTGGGATATGGCTGATGTGGGTCAGGTGCTGCCGTTTGGTACCAAGTCATACGTAGAAGTGTCAGTCGGTACCGTCCAATGTTGCCACATGCCGATCAGATTGTGACATGTAGGTGACATGAGGACACCGGCTTTGGCTCCTCTAGAGATCCGCCGGATAGGAGGCAGCATCCGACGTCGTTTGCGCGCAAGCAGCCTACAGTCGCCCCAGGGCCGCTCGCCACGTGGCAGTTGTGCGCCAGCATGGTGGACATCACTCAGTCAGCGCTCGCGGCAGCATGCAACATTTCGTCTAATTTCTGCACCCAGGCTAGCCACAGTGGGGAGATCAAGTTACCCGAATACTTGTCGCCCACACCAACAGTCGGGCCACCACTTATCCAGCGCTGTCCAAGAAAAAACTTGTGCTCAATCGGCTGTTCACACATTGGATATTCCTGTGTGAACACGGGACGCGAAACGTGGTCTTAGACGCCCTGAGGAGGGATAACGTCACCTGCCTGTGCCCGCGACGCCACCTGTGCCTCGGGTGATACGGTTGGCCAGCAGGATAGGCAGCACCGTAATGGCGATTACGAAGATGGCAACCACGTTTGTGACCGGGCGCTGCCGGGGCTTGGTAAGTTGGGTGAAAATCCAGATAGGTAATGTTTCCTGTTGGCCTGCCGTGAAGGTTGTCACAATAATCTCGTCGAAGGAGAGAGCGAAGGAAAGCATACCCCCCGCAACAAGGGCCGTGGCAAGCACTGGAAGAACCACATGCCTGAAGGTCTGGAAGTTGTTGGCTCCCAGGTCCATCGAGGCCTCAAGCTGCGAATTAGACATACGCTTATAGCGGGCCAAGACGTTGTTATAGACCACCACCACGCAGAATGTGGAGTGGCCGATGATGATGGTCCACACGCTGAAGTCGAGGCCAAGCAGGTGCATGCCGGAGCGCAGGGCGATACCGGTAACGATTCCCGGCAGAGCTATTGGCAAGAGCAAGATCAGGGAGATCACATCGCGCCCGAAGAATTTAGCCCTGTGTACGGCGGCGGCGGAAAGGGTACCCAGCACCAGCGCGATGATGGTTGCTATTGAGGCTACCTGTAGCGAGAGGCTCAGAGCGGGCCAGATGTCGGCGCGGTTCCATGCGGTGCCGAACCAGTCAAGGGTGAGGCCGGGCGGTGGAAAGGTGAAGGCGCTATCCTCCGTGGTGAAGGCGTAGAGCACGATTACACCAAAGGGGCAGTAGAGGAAAAGGAGCACCAGCACAACAGTTGCCACCAGCAGGCCGGGCGCTTTTGGCCGGGACTCCGGAATGCTTCTAGAACGCATCGAATGCCCCCAGACGCCTCGCTAATAGCAGGTAAACAGCCATGATGACGATTGGCACTACGGCGAAGGCCGCGGCCAGAGGGATATTCCCAGAGGTGCCCTGGTAGGCGAGCACCGCCTGGCCTATAAAGAGGCTCGAATTGCCGAGCGCGCCAGGCACTACAAAATCGCCAAGGGTAAGTGAGAACGTAAAGATAGAGCCTGCTACCACGCCAGGGAAGGCCAGAGGCAGGATTACGTGCCTGAAGGTCTGCCGGCTGTTGGCACCCAGGTCACCCGAGGCTTCGATGAGAGAGCCCGGCACGCGCTCAAGGGCGGCCACGATTGGGAGGACCATGTATGGAAGCCATACATAGGTAAAGGCAATGAATGCGCCCAGCGGAGAAACGGAGAGAGATGGCCCACCTATTACGGGGAGCCCGAGGATTCCGTCAAGCAATCCGGTGAGGCCGGTCTGGGCGAAGAACCAACCGATGATGCCCTCCTTGGCGAGGATCAGCTTCCAAGAGTAGACACGCACGATGTAGCTCGCCCAGAGGGGCATGACCACACCCAAGGTGAGGAGCATACGCACACGGGGAGATGCATAGCGCGCCATGAAGTAGGCCAGCGGGAACGCCAGCAGAGCGTCTGCCACGGTAACCATAGCTGCCATGCCGGCGGTGCGCAGCACAATGTCCATGTTAGCCGGGCTGAGGAGGTCGGCGTATGTCTGGAACGTGAACTCGCGCACCACGCGCCCGGTGAAGTTGTCCAGGTGGAAGAAGCTCTGTATGAGCAGTGCAACCAGGGAACCCAGGTAGAGGACAATGAAGGATAGAAGAGGCGGCGCGAGCAGCAGCGCCGTCACGAGCCTAGGGTGGCCGTAAAGGAAAGTGGCAAGACGCTGCACGAGCGATCTCGTCTCCTTGTGAGATCGCTCGGGGAGTGGAGCCTGCGTTAGCGTTGTCTGTGACATCTATTCGGCTATCAACTTTCAGTTATCCATGCTCAGATTGGCCTTGACCGATCGAGTAGTTCGCCGTTCGTTGATCCCCGGTCTCGGAACCGACAAGACGCATGTGCTCACGCGCCCAGAGCAGGGAGACCCGATTGCCCTTCGCTGCCAGCACGTTCATAGAAGTGGTGTGGAGGTTTTGCTCCACCACTGTGAGGTCGCCTCCGCCATCCACATCGACCAGATAGCGGGTGTACATGCCCAGGTAAACCACGTCACGTACGCTGCCCTGTACGCAGCAGTAGCCAGGCTGGACGGCAGCAGAAGCAGCGGCAAGGTGTATCTTTTCGGGCCTGATGGAAAATGTACCCGAGACGCCGCTCATCTGCTCGGCAAGCGGGCCGCTGACCAGGTTGGATACGCCGACGAAACCGGCGACGAATTCGGTGGCAGGTCGCTCGTAGATGTCGGAGGGAGTGCCAAGTTGCTCGATCCTGCCAAGGTTGAACACCACCAGCCGATCGCTCATGGTAAGGGCTTCCTGCTGGTCGTGGGTAACGTACACGAAGGTGATGCCTACCTGCTTCTGGATCGATTTCAGCTCTATTTGCATCTGCTCACGCAACTTGAAGTCGAGCGCGCCGAGAGGCTCATCGAGGAGGAGCACGCGGGGGTGGTTAACGAGAGAGCGTGCGAGGGCCACACGCTGGCGCTGCCCGCCGGATAGCTGGGAAGGCTTGCGCTGGCCCATGCCGGGGAGGCGAACGAGATCGAGCATTTCGTTCGCCGTCTTAAGGCGCTCGCGTCGCGGGACCTTCTTTATCATCAGGCCATATGCAACATTCTCGAGTACCGACATATGGGGAAAGAGAGCATAGTCCTGGAAGACTGTGTTGACGTCGCGCTCGAACGGGGGCAGGCCTGCGGCTTCTATACCATGCAGTCGAATGCTGCCCGAAGTGGGCTGCTCGAAGCCGGCGATCAGCCGCAGGCAGGTAGTCTTTCCCGAGCCGGACGGACCGAGCATTGAGAAGAACTCGCCGTCCTGGATATCGAGGGAGACATTGTCCACCGCGTGAACGTCGCCGAAGCGCTTGCTGACGTTGTGAAAACTGACGGCCGGAACGGGGGTCTTATTTTCGACGACCGAAGCCGATTCACCTTCAGCCCGGTCGCCGGTGGTCCGTCGCCTGGTGTCCATATCCATAGTCGGTGGCTCATCAGTCGGTGGCTCGTCAGTCGCCCTCTGCATCAGGAATTCCTTATCATGACGTGCTTGGTAATCTGGTAGTCGCCTACCGCCTCTGCCGACAGATCCTTACCGAAGCCCGACTGCTTGAAGCCGCCGTGTGGGCCTTCGGAAGCCAGAGGCAGGTGGTCGTTAATCCAGACTGTGCCAAACTCCAGGTCGGCAGCCATGCGCATGGCCCGGCCCACATCATTGGTCCACACCGAGGCCGCGAGCCCATAGAGAACATCGTTTCCCATGCGCACCGCCTCTGTCTCGCCATCAAAGGCGCTCACAGTCAGCACTGGGCCGAATACCTCGCCTTGAATGATCTCCGAGGACTGGTTTTCCTCTGCAATCACGGTCGGTTCGTAGTAATAGCCTCCCGGGTAATTGCCCGGCACGCTGCCGCCGGTCAACACGCGAGCACCGCCTGCACGGGCGCGCTCGACAAAGCCCCGCACCCTTTCGCGTTGTGCGTGTGAGATCAGAGGGCCCATCTCGGTAGCATCGTCGAAGGGATCACCCACTTTCACTGCGCGCATAGCTTCTACGAGGGCTTCGGTGGCCTGCCCAAGCTTGCCACGCTCGACGTATACGCGCGTAGCGGCTGTGCAGTCCTGGCCGGTGTTGCAGGTCGCGGCGAAGGCTGCCTTGCCTGCCATGTCTTGTATGTCGGCGTCGTCGAAGATGATGAAAGGCGCTTTGCCTCCAAGCTCAAGGTGAACACGCTTGAGGGTGTCGGCTGCTGTACGCATGATTTGCTTGCCGGTTTCCGTGGAGCCGGTGAGGCTCACCATACGCACATCAGGGTGTTCCGCCATGGCCTGCCCGGTCTCACCTGTGCCTGTGATTATATTCACTACCCCATCAGGTATGCCAGCTTCCTTCGTTAGCTCGGCGAGCATGAGGGTAGTAATCGGGGTTGAGGAGGCGGGCTTGATGACGATGGTGCAACCCGCAGCCAGGGCCGGGCCGAGCTTCCAGATGGCCATCATTACAGGGTAGTTCCAGGGGGCAATCTGTGCGACCACGCCGACGGGCTCACGACGGAAGAGGGACGTGTACCCGGCGGCGAACTCGCCTGAACGCGCCCCGTGGGTGTCGCGGGCAGCGGCGGCGAAGAAGCGCAGATTATCTATAGCGAAGGGTACGTCGCCCCCCAGGCTGAGCATCTTGTAGGGCTTGCCTGTGTTGAGAGATTCGGCCCGCGCAAGCTCCTCGGCCTGCACTTCCATCAGGTCGGCCAGCTTCCAGAGGGCGAGCGAGCGCTCGGCAGGGGTTTTGCGCGACCAGCGGCCGTCGTAGAAAGCGTGGCGCGCCGCCGTAACAGCCCTGTTTACGTCCTCGCGACCGGCAGCGGCTACCCGTGCCAGCGGCTCGCCGGTGGCGGGGTTCTCTACGGTTAGGTTGCGCCCGCCATGGCTCTCTACCCATTCACCATTGATCCATAAACGCCACTCCATGCAGACTCCTTTCATCTACCCCCGATTACAGCCACATAGTTGGTTACCCATTCGTGGTACGGCACGCAGTCCTTCTTGCCGTTGCCGCAATCTTCGGTTGGGGTCTTCCAGAACGAGATCTTGTCGAAGTTGCTCATGCCATTGGTTTCGCAACCGGCATCACCGAGTAGCGCATTGTTTTTGCATGCATCCGGCACTACGGGCACCGAGCCGAACCAGGAGGCGAGATCTCCCTGTAGCTTCTTGTTGAGCGAGTGCTCCAGCCACATATAAGCACAATTGGGGTGGGGAGCATCGACGTGCATCATGGTTGTATCGGCCCAACCGGTCGCGCCTTCGTCGGGGAGGACGCTGGCGATGGGTACTTTATTGGCCTGCAGCAGGTTGACCTGGAAAGGCCATGAACTGGAGGCTACCACGCCCTCGTTGGTGAAGTCGTCCACCTGGACCGCGGCATCATGCCAGTAGCGGCCGATCAACTTGCGCTGCTGGCGCAGTAGGTCGACGGCAGCGTTGAACTGGTCGCGGGTAAGCTCGTACGGGTCCTTGATACCAAGATCGGGCTTGTGGGCCTTGAGATAGAGAGCGGCGTCGGCTACGTAGATGGGTCCATCGAACGCCTGTATCCGGCCTTTGTTCGACTTGCCGTCGGCGAGGGTCATCTCCTCAAAAACCACGTTCCAGCTCTTGGGCGCTGTTGTGAAAGCAGTGGTATTGTACATCAGAACGTTGGAGCCCCATTGATAGGGGACGCCGTAGTGCACTCCGTTGACGGTATGCCAGGCAGCGTTCTGGAGCCGCGAGTCGATAGTTTTATAGCTGGGTACCAGGTCGATGTTAATAGGCTGCACCTGCTTCCCGGAGACAAGGCGCAGGCTGGCATCACCTGAAGCGGTAACGAGATCAAAGCCGCCTTCGTTCATGAGGGCTACCATTTCATCGGAGGTGGCTGCGACTTTGGTGCTCACCTTGCAGCCCGTGTCCTTTTCGAAGCTCGTGACCCAGTCATAGTTCTTATCTGTGTCGCCGCGTTCGATGTAGCCGGCCCAGGCAACGATTGAGAGAGCGCCTTCGCCTGTACCGACTTTTTGGATCATGCCCCCCGTCACGGGAGTAGCGGTGCTATCGGCAGTGGTACCACAGGCGGCAAGCAGCGGCGATAGGACCATAATCGTTGATATGACCTTCAGTAGAGACTTCCTCATTGTTCGACCCTCCACTATTGAATAAGTACAGATTGCCGGCGAGAGAGGACCAAAGCCAGGTCACGTTTTGCCGGTCACCGGTTTTACGTGGTTGATCACCGCCCGTCACCGGTCGCCCGTCCCCGGCAACACCTGCTGCATGGCGGCCGCCAGGGCGATGAGTGCGCGCTCCAGTTGGCTGTCCTCGATCACCAGGGGAGCGTGCAACCTGATCACGTTGCCATACAGACCCGCCTTGAGCAGGATTAGGCCATGCTCGAGGGCGGCGTCGACCACTCGCGAGGCAAGGGCCTGTGCAGGGGCTTTGCTCTCGCGGCTTTCCACCAACTCCATGGCCAGCATCGGGCCGAGGCCGCGCACATCACCCACGTTGGGGTAGAGCGCCTGCAATGAGAGGAGGCTCTCGCGCAGGCGTGCACCCAAACGGCGCCCCTTTTCGAGCAACTCTTCTTCCTCGAAGATGTCCAGCACGGCGAGGCCTGCGGCGCAGGCGAGTGGGTTGCCCGCGAAGGTGCCGCCGAGGCCGCCCGGGTCGGGCGCGTCCATGATATCCGCACGACCAGTCACGCCCGAGAGCGGCAGGCCGCCCGCGATGCTCTTAGCGACGGCGACAAGGTCGGGAGCAACGCCGCTGTGCTCGATAGCGAACATGCGACCCGTGCGCCCGTAGCCGCTTTGTATCTCATCGGCTATGAGCACTATGCCGTGCTGCTCGGTGATGCGGCGGAGCTCCTGGAGAAAGTCGATGGGAGCGGGCACGAAGCCGCCTTCGCCAAGCACAGGCTCTATGATGACGGCGGCCACACGGTTGGGGCTGACGTGAGTGAGGAAGATCTCAAGGAGGGCGTCGATGGCGCGCTCGGAAGACCAGCCCCGGTATTCGTAGGGGAAGGGAGCCAGGTAGACTTCGGAGGCGAACGGGCCGAAATTCTGCTTGTAGGGGCTGGCCTTGCCGGTCATGCTCATGGTGAGCAGGGTGCGGCCGTGAAAACTGTTAGTAAAGGCTATCACCGCCGGGCGGCTTGTGTAGGCACGTGCGATCTTGATGGCGTTCTCAGTGGCCTCGGCCCCACTATTGAAGAAGATGGTCTTTTTCGGGAAGTCGCCAGGGGTGATGGCGTTGAGGCGCTCGGCGAGACGCAGATAAGGCTCGTACATGACGACCTGAAAACAGGTGTGAGTGAATCGCTCAAGCTGAGCCTTTACGGCCTGGGTAACCCGAGGATGGTTATGGCCGACGTTGAGCACACCGATGCCGCCCGCCATGTCCACGTATTCGCGACCATCGACATCCCAGAGGAGGGCACCTTCTGCGCGGCCTGCGAAAATGGGGTGGGCACTGGAGATGCCACGGGGAACATTCTTTTCTCTCAGTTCAAGGAGCGCGGCAGTACGCGACTCGCTATCGATCATAGGTTCCTCCTACATTAGCTTCATCTTGCACCAAGCAAGGCTATCTGGCACACGGGGAAAGGGCCGGGTGTGACAGGAGTGGCAAGTAGAGCAATGATAAGGCAGCGACAGGGCTCTGGCTATTGCCCATGGGGACAAATATCAGGGTAGTTGCTTATCCTCAAGAGATAAAAGCTTGTCGACAAGTTGAATGCGAAAGCGGGTGTCAGGATCGTCCAGGTCAAGGTTGGCCAGGGAGGCGGCGCGCTGCAGCCTGTAGGCCAGGGTCTTGGGGTGAACATGGAGTTCCAGGGCGGTCCGCTTGAGGTAGAAACCGCTTCGAGCGTAGGCAAGAAGAGTGGACACAAGCACGCCGCCGTTGTGTGCTGCCCGCACCGGACCGACCAAATCGTCAATGAAGATATGCCGAGCTTCAGGGTCGCCCGCAAGTACCCTAGGCAGGAGGAGGCTGGTGTAGGGGACAAAGGTGCCGGGCCGAAGGAGCGGCACCGCAGAGTTTGCCTCGATATAGCCCTCGCGCATGCCTGCCGGGCCCGTATGAGGGCGGCTCAGTGTCATAGACACGTCCTCGGAGGCGAGAGCGTCCCACACGCTCTGCGCCGAAGCGGTGACGGGCAGGAGGAAGGGCACCTGGTTGAGAGAAACGGAGATGAGCCCGGGGCAGCCCAGCTCTCGCAGGCGACGTGCAAGGTGGTTGGCAAGCTCTTCGCGCCGGAGAAAGCCCTCGCGAGATAGGGGGAGGGAAGCATGGAGCACTAGCAGGCCCACGGAGTAGGGACGATGGGGGTCAAATTCGAGCAGTTGTGCTCGTTCCAGAGCCTGAGGGCTGGGCTCAAAGCGGCCCTCAAGGAGGGAGTCAAGGAAGGTATAGCCCAGACGGGCCTCGAGCGTGGTAAGCTCGCGCTGGTGGGCTATATGCAGAGCCGCGATCACAGCCGCGTGCTCGGCAGCGCGCAGGTCTAGTTCGCTGAGTGGGCTGTCGCCCTCGATTATCCAGGCCAGGCCGACCAACTCATGCCGTATGCGGATGGGGCAGACGACCCGCCCGGCAATACCGGCCTGGAGGTCACCCGGGACGCGCTGTGGACCGTCAGCGGCCTGGATAGCTCGCGTATACCCTTCCTGTTCGAGGTAGAGCGCGAAGTCTGGAGGGGTGCGGCCTTGAGCCAGGGTTTCGTGGCGCACCTGGTCCTCCATGCCGGGCAGGCGGTGAGAAGCGAGTACTTTTCCCTGGGCGTCTTCGAATGTGACCGCGCGGTGGATTAGGCGTCCAAGGGCATCGGCAAGGTGCTGGAGGCTGGCCGCGCCGAGAGCCGAGCGGGTTAGCATGCGGTGGATTAGTTCGGACTGCTCGATAACGTTATACTGTTCGTCGAGTATAGAGCGCTGCAACTCTTCGGTGATCTGAGCGAAAGGGATATCCCAGGGGATCTCGATAAGGGGCAGGCCGGCGGCGTCCGCCTCGTCGTGGACGTATGCAGGGAAGTGCTCGAAGAATTGAGGCACTGCCAGACCGACGCCGGCCAGGTGCTTGGAGGCAAGGCCGCGTATCAGGGCGCGCTGCCCGGCTTCGTCGCGGGGCCACGCGTAGCCCGTAGTAAGCAGGAGCATCCCCTCTCGCACCCAGGGGATGGGGTCGGGGAGGTCTACGATATGTACCCAGCGTACTTCGCGCTCAAGGCCAGCCGCACCGGCGACGACCTGTGCTCGTTGAAGGGAATGTGTATCTAAGGCTTCCGAGATTCTCATGACCACTCCGCACCCTCGCATTACGTGTAGAGCTTGAGAAGAGCAAGGACGCCCACACTGACCACAGTATAGCATGCCAGTGGAGGACTGGGTGTCAAAACTTGTGCCAAGATCGGCAATAATCCCTGTGTGGGATATACTCCAGTCAGCGCACATAGTAGTTCCCCTGCCATTGCGAGGAAAGCTTGGCTTCCAGAGGCAAAGAACGAACTCTGCCACGAGCCATATTGATCCTGCTCGCCCAGATACCCGACTGGAGCTCTCTATATTGCGCAGTTTGGGCCTAAGAAACTGTCTGAAGAGGGGTGACGGCCAGGAGGAGAAGCAGATAAACTTGCAGGCGTGGGTACTAAAAGATCGCGTCACTTCCTCCTGGCGTTGGTTACTCCTGATCCCCCCTTTATGGGCAGCCAGTTGGCTCATTACCTGGGGTATAGGCATCGATATGTCCTTCCATCGGCCCGTGTTCGGGCTAGCAGGTGCGATCTTCTATACCGTCATCGCGGGTTTCTTATTGCGATTCTTGCTGCGCGAGCCTTCCCCGACTGCGAATGTGATAAATGCAGGGGCACAGAAGGCAGAGAATGTGGTTAAGGCAGTAAATGTAAGTAGCGCGAATTGAACACATTGCAGATTCAGATAACGGGCATATTTCTCATACTTGTGCCCGTTGTCTTCAACGTGTTTTACGCGCTCCTCCAACGAACCTTTGACTACCCAAACATCCTACGCGAGCCTACCAAGCATGTTCTTGCTCGCTTCCAGAAAGGTGGTTCCCGACTGCGCATGACCTGGTACGGGTTCATGCTGTCGGCGGTCCTCTTCGTGCCTGTGGTGGTGTTACTGGCAGCGTCAGAACTGAGAACGCGCAATCTCCCCTGTGAAGCTTCGAGCGTCCCAGCGTTGGCTAAAGCGCAGCAACTACGTGTCGTTAGGCAGCCCTCATCAGGTATTGCAGGGCTCCAAATCTCTGCCTGAACATCCGT
>JBBRDO010000073.1:0-24901 GCA_038203825.1 Chloroflexia bacterium
CGACGGGCGCGCCCTCGTGCAGACGCTCGATTTCTTCCCGCCCATCGTGGACGATCCTTACACCTTCGGGGCCATAGCCGCCGCGAACTCTATGAGCGACGTGTACGCCATGGGTGGCGAGGTGGCGTTTGCCCTGAATATCGTAGCCTTCCCCGAAGACCTGGACAAATCTATCCTGACCGAGATATTGCAAGGCGGCATGGACAAAGTGCGCGAGGCGGGGGGAGTGGTCGCTGGCGGGCACACCGTCACCGACCCTGAGCCGAAATACGGCCTCACCGTCACAGGCTTTGTCAATACCAATCATATTATGCAGAAAAGTGGAGCGCGCCCGGGCGACCGCCTCCTCCTCACCAAGCGTATCGGCACCGGGCTGATTACCACGGCCGCCAAGAACGACCGCGTCCAGGCCGAACATCTGCAAGGCGCAATTGACTCGATGCTGAGGCTAAATGGCCCTGCCTCGCGAGTTTTCAGGTGGGCTGGAGTGCGCGCCTGCACCGATATTACGGGCTTCGGGCTGCTGGGCCATGCCTCGGAGATGGCACAAGCCGGTGGCGTGCAATTGCGCATAAATGCATCAGCCGTGCCGAGCCTGCCGGGTGCGCTCGACTACGTGAAGGACAAGCAAGTGCCGGGCGGCACAGGCCGCAACCGCAAGTACCTGCTGTCATCCTACAGTCCTGAAACAGGCGAACACGAAGCTGCCCACCCCACAGGGATGCAGGCGCAGGTCCGTGTGCGCACGGAAGGTAACGTGCGCCCCGACCTCATGACGCTGTTGTTCGACCCGCAGACGTCGGGCGGCCTGCTCGCGGCCGTGCCCGCCGACCTTGTAGTGGCAGTTCACGCCGCATTGAAGGACCAGGGCGTGGAGTCGTGGCAGATAGGCGAAGTAGAGCTGGGCACGGGCATTGTGGTCGCCCCTTAAGCTTCATTGCGGATAGTACACATAGCCCGGCCACATTGGACACATTGTCCCATTGCTCCCGCGCATCCTTTCGCGCTATCATTCGTTATGTATAGTACAGGCTGCCCGCCCGTGCATCGATCGTGCATTTATAGCGCCGTAGTTGTGTATTTCAAGATATCTACACGCACAATAAGCGAAACTGTAAGAAAGCAAATAGCAAATATAGAACATAATTTGCACCGGACGCAAAAGGCTTGACTCGGGAGGTTAGAATGAAAATCGATATTGCTGGAAGGGGCCTGGGCCGAAACTGGGGTAGATGGCTCGTTACGTTCGCCATTGCATTCACCCTTGTGGCAGGCTCCTTCAGCATCGCGCACGCCGACACCAGCTACACAGTACAACCAGGCGACACGCTGACAGGCATAGCTGCCCGCTATAACGTTAGTGTTGATGCTATTGTGACCGCCAATAACCTGCCCAATCGCTCTACCATCTACGTTGGCCAATCGCTGGTGATACCGTCGGGCACAGCACAACAGCCCACCCAACCCCCCACAGGCACCTATGTGGTCCAAACCGGTGACACCCTGTCGAGCATTGCCTTGCGCTACGGCACGACCATTGCCGCCCTTGAGCTCGCAAACAAGCTATCATCGAGTGTGATCTATGTGGGGCAGACGCTCACAATCGTGCCTGCAAGCTACACCGCGCCCGCAGCGCCGCCCAGCGTTCCCACAGGCGGTGGCACATACACGGTGCTGGCGGGCGACAGCCTTAGCTCGGTAGCCCTCAAATTTGGGGTAACCCGCACAGACCTGGCGGCGGCCAACAGCATCTCGCCATCCAGCTATCTATATGTCGGCCAGGTGCTCACGATACCGGGACAAGGCCAGCAGGCGAACGGTGCTACTCCTACGAGCGCCCCTCCTCCGCCCACTGCTACAGCTATACCGCCCACAGTGGCCGCGACAACGACACCTCAGCCTGTGGTGGTGCCCACGCAAGCAGCACCGGGTACGCCGGTCCAGTATACGGTACAGGCAGGCGATACCATGTCGAGTATCGCGGCCAAGTTCAACACCACCATTGCTAATCTTCAGAGCCTGAACAATCTGGGCGACACGAACTACATATACGTGGGCCAGGTGCTGGTGATCGTAAAGGGCAACGACCAGGGCGGCCCGCCTCCTTCCCAGCCAACTACGGCACCACCGGCAGAGCCTACTCCGCCCACGGGCAAGTATGGCCCCAAGTGGGTGGACGTCGACCTGACGACGCAAACGATGGTTGCCTACGAGGGCGAAACCACGGTCTATACAGCCAGGGTTAGCTCCGGCACATGGGACCACCCGACGGTGCTGGGCACATATCGAGTGTACGCGAAGTATGTTACAACGCGGATGAAGGGCGGCGAGGGCATCGAGCGCTACGACATACCCGACGTGCCTTATACGATGTATTTCTACGCAGACTATGCGCTGCACGGTGCCTACTGGCACAACAACTTCGGCAACCCGATGAGCCACGGTTGCGTGAACCTGCCCGTAGACGTCGCCAAGTGGATGTACGACTGGGCGCCTATCGGGACGATGGTGGTGACGCACAATTAGCAGTGTAATATTTCGCAGTTATTGCGCCCGTTGTCTCACAAGGAGCTTTTTATCAACGCCTTCTTGTCGGAACAGTTCACTCTTACAAGCAATCATACGGCAAATGAGATTTTGCAATTGCTGTCCCAGATGGTAATGCCAATGGGCGTCTTCAAGTGGTGGCGCCCTTCACCGAATCCCAAGCCGTATGAGGGTCAGATAGAGGGCACACAGTTCCATATCCGTAGGGTCTTTCGACATCGCAACGATATGAGTCCATATATTGATGGCAATATAGTACCCTCAGGGAGTGGTTCAGTATTGGAAGCGACTATTTATGCGCCTCGTGGCGTGAGGCTACTACTGTTTTGGACCATTTTGTTAGCAACTATCATTGGAGTAGTAGTTGTTGCAGTTCGAGCCAACAGTGGCACCATTGATTTATTGAGTTTCCTTCCTCTCATAGTCGCAATTCTGGGATATGTCGGTGCCTATTTAGCTTATCGTGATGAGGCAAACCGAGCAAAAGCATTTTTGCGTCATCTATCAGATGCCACGCCGACCGACAGGGGTTCGGACGCTCTCCAGGCAACCTAATCACCGGCACAGTTTAGACCAGGTAATTGCCGCGCAGGCTGGGGAACTAACTATGAATATCGTATAATCACCCCACGAGGTATCCGTTTTATCCTAACGACGAACCTAACCACCTTCCAAGGAGCAATTACTATGGGCGACCGAGATCCTAAGAACATCGAAAAACTCAAAGAGCAAGCCGAAGACGAGAAGGAAGAGCGCACGGACTGGAAACACGAAACACCGGCAGCGCGTGACGCTGAACATGACCGTGAAGACGCTGAAGATGAAGCTAGAATCGATGCTGAGGTAGGCACAAGTGCACCGGAAGAAGGACAGTAGCTATAGAACGCTGCAGCGCCCTGTAGAGCAGTCACCAGGGCTTCCATACAGATTAAGAAACAAGTAAGCAGGTGGTCCAGTTACGACCACCTGCATTTGTTATCCAGTTGAACCACTCGATGACACAGGCAGTTATATCAGTGTAGTGAATATTCGAGCCAACTCTCTGTCTTGGGAGCACCTATGGCTGTCTACGAACGGGATGAATATACAGAGACGCATCTCGCCGGACCTGGGTTTCGGTTTGGCCTGAGTTGGGTTATTGCGGCTGTGGTGGCCCTGGTTGTTAGCGACGTGCTATCAGGCTGGATAGACCTGCTTATTAAGCCGACCGCACTCGGCGGTGTGGTGGTAGTAGCACTCGTCGGGTTGGTAATTGGTGTTTGTACCGGGGTGGCGCAGGCGGTGGTGCTGCAACGCTATTTGAAGCCGGCAGGTGCGCTTCAATGGATCGGGGCAACGATAGCAGGGCGCATTGCGCGCATGCTGGTGATTACAGTGCTCTCTTACACTGTGCTGGCCAATATTCCCACGGAGGCACATGGTGCACTGTTTATTGGAATAATCGCTATATATTTTGCCGCGATGGCGCTGATCGGCGGAGCAGGAGGTGCAGCTACGGGCTATGCACAGCGTTTCGTACTTGAGAAGCGGGTAGCCCATGCTCAACGCTGGGTGTGGATCAACACCGTAGCCTCAGCGGTGGTGTTTATCGCCATTGCGGCCACCAGTTTTAGCACAAACCTGGTGCGGTCTCCAATCCCCGAGGACGGTATCTATTATGCCGCTGTAGGCTGGTCTTCCTATGCCTCCCCGCTTGATTTGGGCCTGGCATTCGATGTTGTTACCAGCGCTGTTGCGGCTGCAATCACCGGGCTCGTGCTAATCGACATGCTACGCCACCCTACACCCCAGGCTGATTGGTCAGTAGGGGTGAAGGGGGGTCATGAGCACCTTCCCGAAGAGATTACCGAAGCGCAGCCATCGCCCGAGGTGCTATTGGAAGCACGACGTAGAGAAGGGACTTAAGCGAATCGGCTGATGTACCTCGAACCTGTGACCTTCCGACCTGGCAATGAAGGAGAGGCCGTGCGTTCAGTTGCACGGCCTCTCCTCTGCAATTACAGATATTCAGTTGTTACTTGGTCATGCCCTTCAGCGCGGTAAACGCAGGTCTTGCGCCGTAGTCGGGGTTGAGGACGGACCACGGTACTTTCTCGTCGGAGGGGGGCAGGCCGAGGGTAGAGAAGTTGAGGTTCCACACGCTCATTACTCCCATCCACGGATAGTCGGTCTTGCCTTTCTGGAAGGCGCGGACAAGGTACTGGGCCTGTAGCTCAGGGCTGATCAGCTGGCCGTACTCGTAGCCTGGCGCTGTATTATAAGTGCTCCAGCCGAACTCTGTGAGCCACATCTGCTTGTTGCCTTCGCCGTTAGTGACCATGACGGCATGTTGCTGCTCGATCCTGCGGAAGTAGAAGGAGGCTTTGTTGCGCCAGCAGGTGCCCTCTTGCGATGCGTAGATCGGTGGGCAGTGACCCGTGCCGGGGTTGTCAGGCCAAAGCTGGTCGGGCGTGTTGCTGTTCGAGCCGGGGTGTGAACCCATAACGTCGTAGTAGTTCTTGACGAGGCCGCCCGCATAGTCGTATGCCTGCTGCATGTAGAGCACGTCGTCGATGGCTACGTTGGGGTCGTTGACCTCGGTGGGGGTCGGGGCGCCGAAGATCACTATTGCGTCGGGGTCAGCGAACTTCACGCCGCTGTAGCCGTACTTCAGCAGTTCGACGTACTGGCCGGCGTTGATAGCTCCACCGCTTTCGCCCTTGAGGTTGGTTTCATTCCAGATCTCGTAGGCTGCCACTTTGCCTTTGTAGTGGAGAGCCATCTGGTACATGAAGTTGCCGAAGTCGAGCGGGTTGTCAGGCATACCGCCATGGCTGCTCGGCGAGGCCCAATCGGGCGACTTGGCGATGGAGAGGATAAGCTTCACGCCGTTTCTATTGGCGGCATCCACCACACGGTCGAGTTCGCCCCAGGCGAAGTAGAGGTTCTCGCCTTGCTCGTCCATCCAGGCAACCTGCTGTCGAGCGTAGCTGAAACCTGCTTCCTTTACCTTAGCGAGCACTTTGTCCTTGTCGGTGTAGAAAAGCTGTACGTTGAAGCCATAGCCGGGGTGCGGGCCGGAGAGAGGATAGGTAGCACTGCTGCCATTGACCTTGCCCGAGCTAATGTAGCGCCAGTCCTTGTAGTGCAGGCCTATGTTGCCCATTTCTACCTGGAAGGCGGGTACGTTGCTGGGGGTGTAGGTGAGGACGCGGCGCTCGAAAGCCTGCACCAGCGTTACGGCCGGGGTGCCTGCGATCATGATGGTTGCCCAGTAGGGATCGGAGATAGGACGACCTGTTGCATAGAACCAGGGGTTGTTTATCTGTTCCGTCACGACCTGGCCGCCGTCGTTCACCTGTCCTTCCTGGTTCAGGAAGTTCCACATGGCTTCGGGGACGTTGTGCTTGGTAACATCATCGTAGTAAACATACTTGACGTTTGGCACATCAGCCTTGCTGGGGTCGTTGCCAACCGTACCGTCGCGGGCAATAGTCGCTGTGGCGAGTTGGCCGGTCTTATCGGGATCGGGATGATCGGCACCTGCATTAGAATGCGAGGCGAATGAGGCATAAGTCGGGGCGTTGGGGTCGTTGGTGTCGCCCGCGATGGGTATATCGGCGGGCTTGCGCGTCACGAATGTGTTGTTGCCCGTCTGCATGTTGCCCGAGATCAACTCGACGGTCAAGAGGCCGTTGGTGATGTAAAAAGGGTTGCGCTTGTCGCCGTTGGGGTCGTTGATCTCCATGCGGCTCTTGTCCCAGTACTGCACAAGACGTGTGCCTGTGCCCTGTGGGTCGTCTACATATTGCTCGCGGGTGGTCCAATTCGCCGCGGGACCCCAGTACCACGACCTGTCAGTGACCTGCTGGCTTGCGACCAGAGAGTCGGTGCGATCCCACAGTGCCTGGAACGATGTTGTATCGGGGGCAACGTCGGGGAACTGAGAGACTGGAGCAGCAGTTGCGGTGATGCCCGCCGATCCGAGTGGCGCTAACATGCTCGTAAGGAGCACTGCACTGCCACCCAGTGCCATAATCCTCTGTTTGTTCAAACTACTATCCTCCTGTAAGTTCTACTGGCTCATAGTTGGGAGCAATATGTGTGCCGCAACTGCGGGTAAGCCACAGTATCAAGGTATAGGGTAATTGAGCGTATGCACTTATTATAACGTGATCAATATGACCAGGTTGTACGCTTATTTACGTAATAACATTATATAGTGGAAATCGCCGCCGCGCGTGACCCGGTTCCGCTGTTACATTACGTGCCCGAGTTGGTCATGGGAAGAGCGCAACTTTTGCTGCCGAACCTTCGTTCATGAGGCGGAACGCTTCGGCGAATTCTTCCAGCTTGAACCTGTGTGTGATTACGGGCGTAGGGTCTACCATGCCTGACGTGATGAGGGCCTGGGTCTGGTACCATGTTTCCCAGATGAGGCGGCCCGAGATGCCGTAAATCGTGGCTCCCTTGAATATTATGTCGTTCGCCAGGTCGAGCTCAACAGGGCGCGGGGGAATGCCAAGCATCGACACGCGGCCACCATTCCTGAGGGCGGCAAAGCCCTGCTTGATGGCGCGCCAGTTGCCCGACATCTCGCACAGAACGTCTACACCTACTCCACCCGTTTCCTTCAGGATTAGTTCCACAGGGTCGGTCTCAGCGCTGTTGATGGCGATAGTGGCGCCCATTTGCTCGGCTATTTTGAGGCGCAAGGGGTTGATGTCGGTAGCATAGACGGCTTTCGCGCCCGCAGCTTTGGCGATGCCCACAGCCCAAAGCCCGATCGGACCGCAGCCTGTTATGAGCACGGTCTTGGCGGTAACGGGAGCACTAAGGACGGTATAAACTCCGTTGCCGAACGGCTCCTGAATGGAGGCGACTTCGGGGGCCATATCAGACGGGTTCTTCCAGGCAACCTTCGCGGGCACCGCTACATATTCGGCGTAGCTACCGGGGCGGTCAATGCCCAGGATCTTCACAAGAGGGTCAACATTGGCCTGGCAAATGCGTGTTTGGTAGGAGACGCCCACGGGGATGTGGGTTTCGACCGATACATAATCTCCCACCTGCACATCGTGGACGTTGTTGCCGATCTGTACTATGTCGCCGGCGCATTCGTGCCCAAAGATGAGGGGGGTTTTGATGCGCGACTGCGCCCACGGGTCCCAGTTAAAGATGTGGAGGTCTGTGCCGCAGATGGTGGTCGCACGCACCTTGATAAGCACGTCATCAGGGCCGACCTGGGGGATGGGAGCATCGATCAATTCCGCGCCCGGCTCCGGCTTGGTTTTGCAGATGGCGCGCATGGTTTCGGACATTTCGTTCTTCTCCTCAGTGAGTTTAGCCCACAGCGTTGTAGGTCTCAAATAAAGGTGGTTTATGAGCAATGTAGTATAGCACTCAGTATTATGAACTGCAAAGAATACGAACATGGGCACGCAGAGAACAACCCCCTGCACCCCTTTGCCTGGTCACGTGTCATTACCGGTCACTGGTCACTGGTCACTGATCACCGCTGGGGTGTGATAACCAGCTCGCCGTCCTTCAGGGCTACTTCGATTTCTCCATTTTGGTCGGTGCGGTAGATCTTGGCTCCGGCGTCGATTAGTCGTTGCAGGACTTCAGGCGAGGGGTCGTTGGTGCGGTTGCCTGCCCCTACTGAGATGATGGCCGCCTGGGGTTCGACGGCGGCGATGAAGCGGGGCGTCGTGGCGCCGTCGCTGCCATGCCGGCCTACCAGTAGCACGTCGCTTTTTAGCTCATCCCCGGTGGAGAGGGCGAGCAATCGCGTTTCGTCCTGCTCGGACATGTTCAAAGCCAGCAAAACCGACGTGCCATTGTATTCCAGCTGTAGAACTATGGGTGCTTCACCGGTTGTGTCACCGGCGGGTGGGTATAGCACGCGCAGTGCAAGGCCGGGCTCTTTGTCGAAGGTAATCACATCACCGCGCGTTGCTGCGCTCAGCCGGGCGCTGGACTGCGCTACAGCTTCTTGCCATGCACCCTGTACTGAGGTGGTCGGCGTGAATGCGGTCTGCACTATCTGTTCTATTTTGCGCCTGCCGAGCAGGTCCACGAGGCCTGTGATGGAATCTTCTTTGGGAGAGGTGAGGACCACCAGGTCGAGGCTATTCTGCCAGAATGGGATGTGCTTGCCGATAGCGGTGTTGAGAGCGGTTGCGCTAGGCCCTCCATCTATCAGTGCCGTGCGGCCTGCGGGTGTTTGCAGCAGTAACGCATCGCCCTGCCCCACATCGAGCACCCACAGGCGCAACGCTCCGTCGGGCTTCTGCAGTGACACGCCGATAAAGACGGCAAGAGCCACCAGGGGTAGCAATAGCACCCCCTGGGGCAGCGTGGCTCCCGTTCTCGCTTTCATGCGGGTAAATATACCATGCCTGAGCAATAGGGAGCATTGTTTCAACTCTTCGGGTAGCAACAAGCGCCTTCCCGTCCTCAGGAAAGGCGCCTGTTGCTTTTTCGCGGTTATCTACTAAGTAACATTGCAAAAATAAGTTGCACTTTTCCAAACGAGTGGGTAAGCTACTCTCCTAGGAGAGGAGCATACCCTATGATGTTCGTCCGAGCGCTCAACGAGGGAGAGCGCCAAGAACTGAAGCGTCTGGCTCGCCGTGAAGTGGGAAGGGTCTCGGAACGTATCAGGATGATCTTGCTGTCGAGCAAAGGCTACTCTGTACAGCAGATCGCTGATATTTTCGAGTGTGACCACGCTTCCGTCCGAGCCTGGATCGAGCGGTTTGAAGCTGAAGGAGTGATGGGGTTGCACGACCGCCCTAGATGTGGGCGACCACGTAAGGCGGGTGTGGTCGCCCAGGAACAACTCCGCCAAACCGTGGCTACCCACAAACCGTGGCTACCCAGCCCCAGCCCACACAATTGGGCTACCTGTTCGGATTGTGGACTGTGGTTGCGTTGTGTACTCACCTGACTAGCCATCTCGGACTGAAAGTGAGCACCGCTACGGTGAGGAGGGTACTTTGGAGGCTTGGCTACCGCTGGCGCAGACCCCGCCATGCGCTGCCCCAAGACGGTGCGGCTAGGGCTAAGATGTGGCAGATGTGGCATTTGTGTGAAGCGTTGCTCAGAGCACCCAAACAAACAATCATTTTGTGCCTGGATGAGTGCGATGTGCATCTGATGCCGGTGCTGCGCTGCATGTGGATGTTGAGAGGTACAGGTCAGCAGGTTCAGGTGCCAACGCCCGGACAGAACTGCAAGAGGTCGCTGTTTGGGGCGCTTGAGTGGGAGAGTGGTAGATGGCTGTACGAAGTGACGGAGCACAAGCGGTCGGTAGAGTTCATCGCCTTTATGGAGAAACTGATGCTTTCGTATCCTGGTAAGCCGTTGATGTTGATGTTGGTGCTGGACAACGCCACTATCCACAAGTCCAAAGCCGTAATGGAGTGGCTGAGCGAACACCCAACTGTTCAATTGTTGTACTTGCCGGCATATGCTGGGCATAGAGAGAACCCTGTTGAGAAGGTGTGGTGGCGACTGAAGGGCCAAATTGCGGCCAACAGATTGCACAGCAACATTGATACGCTGGTAGCTTCTGTACATCAGTTCTTCGCCTCCTTCACACCTCAAGCAGCTCGCCAATTGGTGTCCGCTGCCTGACCAATCTCTAAACTACTTTTGCAATGTTACTTAGGTGGTTATGGCCCAGATACTACGTTTATGTTGCCTTGCATGAAGGGGTGAGGGATGCAGTAGTAAGGGAAGTCGCCGGGGGTGCTAAACACCACGTCCGCGAACTGGTTCTGGTAGATGCGGCCTGTGTCGAAGCTGTTGTCGTAAGCGGTGGCCGTATGATAGTCAAGGTCGCGGTTGACGAAGCGCACCGTCATGCCGGGCAGGACGCTCTGCGAGGGCGGGTGGAACGCGAAAGAGTATATGTGAACGACAACAGGCACTACACAGTTGGGGAAGAAAGTGTTGGATACGATCTTAGAGAGCTGGCCGCGGGTCGCTGTAGCACCGGGGCGGAAGTAGGGCTTGTTGCCTGGGCCGCAAGGTTCACCTGCCCCACCGCACGGGTAGCCCGACATTACGCCAGGCCGATTGAGGAGAAGGCGCTCCACATAGATCCAGAAGGTTGAGCCTTCCGGCACGTCTTCAAAGCTCTGTGTACCCGTGGGGAAGGTATCGTTGAACCCGGCGCCATTGCTTACGATCTTGGCTATCTGGCCTCTCGTAGCGTTGCTGTTGGGGCGGAAGTAGGGCAGGTTGTTGGGACCGCACGGCTCGCCAGTGCCGCCACAGGGGTAGCCCTGCATAACGTTGTACATGGAGAGACGCTCTATATAGAGCCAGAAGGTCGAGTTTGGCACTACGTCTTCGTATGTCTGGATAGTATCGGGTATGTTGTCGTCGAAGAAACCCGCGTTCGCTACGATCTTGGCTATCTGCCCGCGGCTGATGTTGTTGCCTGGGCGGAAGTAGGGGTCGTTGTTGCCGTTGCAGGGTTCACCAGGACCGCCGCACGGGTAACCATTGATGATACCCTGACAGGCCAGGCACTGGATGAAGGGGTAGAAGGTTGAGCCGGGGAGCACATCCTCAAAACTAAGGGTGCACGGCGTAGGGGTCGGTGGTACGGGCACCGGCGTGATGGTGGCCGTGTCGGTTGGCGGTACAGGTGTATCAGTGGCTGTTGGCGTGTCAGTGGCGGTGGGGAGGGTGCCTGTAGGCGAAACAGTGGGGGTGGGACTATGAGTCGGGGTATTGGTGGGGGTGGAAGTGGGTGGCACCGATGTGGGAGTGGCAGTGCCCCCGCCCGGCCCCACCAGCCGCTTGAGGTTGACCTGCGAGGCATAAGGGCTTTGATCGAAGTACCAGAGGGCGCCGTCGGGGCCCGTTTGTATATCGCCCTGTACGTCGACACCGAGAACGTGATTGACTTGCGTCACAAGGGTGTGATCGGCGTTCAGATAGAAGTGGCGCATGTAGTTTGCGTTGAACGCCGCCATGAACAGTTCATTGTTCCAGGTGGGTATCTGGTTGCCCGTGTAGAACGTGATGCCTGTGGGAGCGTCGCAGCACGGGCCAAGAGGCAGGTACCACAGCGGCGGGATGGTATTGTAGGTTGGGTCGGGCCCGCCCGAGGCTTCGTCGTCGCAGGGGTAACCTGGACGCCAGCCGTAGTTATAGGTGGCCACAATGCGGTTCATTTCGTCGTCGCAACTCGGACCGTTCTCGCTGGCGAAGATGCGCGGGTAGGGGTTGGGGGCAATCGTGGGATCGAACGTGAAGTCCCAGCTATTGCGCAGGCCCATAGCGAACAAGCCTCCAACAGCGCCCGTCTGCGTGAACACAGGGTTATCTGCTGGAATAGTCCCGTCGCCGTTGATACGGTGTAGCTTGCCGTTCTTGACCGTTACGTTCTGCGAGTTGGAGGGCATGTCGCCGTCGTCGCCGATGGTTATATAGAGCTTGCCATCGGGGCCAAAGTGGATGTTGCCGCCGTTGTGATTGTTGGCCGACGCGTCATCGGTGGCCGTCCAGATATCTACAGGGTTGGAACCGACGCCGTTGTTTTCGACGAAGCGACTTACCTTGTCTAGATAAGGATTGCAGCCGCCCGCGCTGCCGCAATTCCAGTAGACATAAATGTAGTGGTTGCTGTTGAAGTTGGGGTCGATAGCAATGCCGAGCAGCCCACGCTCGCCGTCTGATTGTACAGGGAAGGTGATCACAGCGCTGGCCTGTAGATTGCCACCGCTGTAAAGACGCACTTTCCCCGTGACCTTTTCTGTGTAGAACATCCTGCCGGCAGGATCGAACGTCATGACCGCGGGACCACCGGCAAGGTTAGGCAGAATGGTCTCAATAGTGACCCCGGGTGGGAGAGGCTCGGTGCCCTCGGCTGGTCTGCTCGTATCGGGGATGAGCATAGAAGTCGAAGACTCTGCATTGGAAGACCGGGCAAATAGGGCAGCTGTGAGGGTAGCCACCATGAGGACGAAAAAGGCCAGGAATGCGAGTAACTTCAAGGGGGAGGATTTGCGTATCATGGAACGAGCTCCTTGCAATCTGGATCTATAATCTGCACTGATAGACGACGAATGATCGAGGACGGACGGCAGGCTATAGGCTACTTCAGGTTCAATGTGTGCACTTCGCGTGTATCATCTGAGAACGGCACGTAAATAGTGTAGCTATTGCGGCGACGTTGCGCAAGGGGAACTAGCTTGATAAGTGATAAGTGCCGGACTCTTATCACTTATCAGCCTAGCCCTTCACCCTCCGGATGTTCGGTGTGCCGAGGTGTATCACCAGGCCCAGTATCACCATCAACAGGAGCGTGCCGATCGCTATGCCGTAGGCCAGGTGCTTGCCTACTACTTCGGGGTTGAGCACAAGGAGGGTTGTGCCCCAGAGGGCGGGACCCAGCACGGCAGAGAACTTGCCTGTCAGGTTGTATATGCCCATGAATTCGCCCAGTTTGTGGGGCGGGCTCAGCTCCACCATCATTGTGCGGGCACTGGTCCATGTGCTGCCCAGCGCAACGCCTGCCAGGGTGGCGATGCCCCATTGGAAGATGGTCTGGTCGGTAATGAAGATCGCGGCGAGCAGTACGGGGATCCAGAGCGACAGGCTAATTATCAGGGCATGCTTGGCGGTAAGGCGGTCCGTGACGATGCCGAATATCCACGAGCCGATTACGGCTGCAATCGTGGCGGGAGCCAGCACTGAAAAGACGCTCTTGAAGCCTATTACTTGCGTGGCATACACTCCCATAGCTATGATGACCGTGTTCAGCGCATCGGAGTAGAAGAAATTGGCGACGAGAAACCGCATCAGGCCCGGCACCTCACGTGCATCCTGTAGTGTGTGCCAAATCTGGGTAAAGGCATTGTGCCATGAGAGTGGCTGGAGCTCTCGCCTGATGCTTGCGTCCTGAGAGCCGTAGACCTGCCCCTTGTGATGCTCACGCACAAGAAAGAAGCACGGCAACGCGAATATCAGAAAGAGGATGGCGGTTGGGAGGAACGCGTCCTGGTTCTTGTACGTGTTGCCCAGCAGGAGCGTCACAACAAGGCCCCCAAAAAGAGCACCAACATAGCCCAACCCCACGCCGAAGCCGGAGATCTTGCCCCAGTTAAGAGTGGTGCTGACGGCGGGCAAAAGGGCGTCATAAAACACGAGCGCGGTCTGGTAGCCTATATTGGCGATCACAAAGGCGGCTATAACCAGCCAGACGTTATCTACCAGACCCATGACCGCTGTCATAGCGATGCACAGGAGGGTGAAGCCCACCAGCCACGGCATGCGCCGCCCGGCACGATCTGACAGAGCACCCAACAGAGGCATTACAAGAGCAACGAGCAGGAGCGCGAACGCCTGCGGATAGGCATACACGGCATCGGGAAGAGCGTGGTCTGCAACTATGTACTGCGGGAAGTAGTTGCTGATTATATTCAGCGAGAAGATCGTGTTCGCAAAATCGTACAGCGCCCACGAACCCACAGAGAGCACCGAAATACGCTGCCCAACATCGTGCGCCTGGAGCGCTACCGATTGCACAGTTTTTGGAGCAACCGAAGATACTTCCATTCAAAATCCTCCGGGGATTCGCAACTCCTAATACGCCAATAGAGCAGGGCGAAATTATACACGCGATTATAGCACAAGTCTGCGCTTGCAAAACCCTCCTGCTCCTGCTAGAGTGGGAGCATATGATATTAGTGCTGTGCCTGTTCCACACTGTTATGGTACGGGCATTATTCTATGTCGGGTAATTGGAGGCGAATGGAATATCGTGTGCGGACAATCAGAGACGATGCTGGGCTAGAACGCCTTCAGGGCGTGTGGGACGGCTTGCTTGAACGGTCGCGCGGGGGATCCATATTCGCATCCTTCGCCTGGAATAGCGCATGGTGGCAGTTCTTGGGCAAGGGCGCGCAGCTTTACATAGTTGTCGTGTCTGACTCCGAAGGGCAGGTATGCGGCATAGCTCCTCTTATGCTGCGGCGAGTCGGGCTACTGCGCAGGCTTGAGTTCATCGGCACAGGTCTGAGCGACGCGGGTGACTTTGTGCTCGACCCGACGCACGCGGAGGGTGCGTTAGGAGCGATCTTTGCATACTTACGCAAGCACAGTCGCGCCTGGGATATAACCGACCTGGACGAAGTGCCTCCCTACTCGCCTCTCGCGAGGCTTCTTGAAACAAAAAGACCGCCGGGTCTACGCGTACTGGCTCTGCCCCGGAACGATTGCCCTTACATACCGGTGCCCGCCACTTGGGAAGCGTATACGAAGACACTGCAGCGCAAGCCGCGCCAGCATCTCGAAGGGTTTGCGCGACGGGTCATTGAAGAAACGGGCGCCACTTTTCGCTTAGTTACAGAGAAAGCAGACGTGCCTGCGGCGGTAGAGCAATTCTATGCTCTGCACCGGGCCAGGTGGGACACGAAAGACGATGAACTGAACCCTGAGCATCTCACGCCCGAATTCTTGGCTTTCCTGGAGGAGGCATGTCGCCGCAGCGCCACGCATGGATCGTTGCGACTGACCGAACTTTGCGTTGAGGATACTCCAATAGCCTCGTGGATCAGCTTTCTGGTAAATGGGCGCTGGAGCGGCTATATGACGGGGTTCGACCCTGCGTGGAGCACGAAGAGGCCCGGCAAGGTCCTACATGGGTTTGTTATGCGAGAGGCCATGAAGGAAGGTGCCTTCGAGATAGACGAGGGACGCGGCGCCGAGCCCTACAAATACGAACTGGGGGCCCTCAGCCGGCGGAGCTGGCGCTTTATGCTCATAAGTAATACACCGCGCTCGCTGATAGCGCTTAGCCTGGTGAAAGGGCGCTTGAGAGCACGCGAGTTGGTTCGGCGTTACAGGGATACGCAGGCCGCTAAGAATGCCGGCGAGGTTATCGAGAAGTAGAAGAGCGTTTCCTGTGGGTGCGGCTTAGCTCGTACTTGTAGACTGCTTCCCACCTGCGTATCATAGTGCGGGTGTCATATTCGCTCACAACCATCTCTTTGGCGGCTGCGGCCCGCAACCGTGCCGCTTCCGGGTGGTCGAGCGAATCTGCGATGGCAGCAGCCAGGGCCTGAGCATCAGCCGGCGGCACGAGCAGCCCCGTAACGCCGTCTTTGAGTAATTGGCCCACCCCACCCACATCTGTGGCGACGGCGGGCACTCCCACCGACATGGCCTCGATCAGCGAAAGGGGCATGCCTTCCCACAGGGACGACAGCACAAACACATCGCTGGCGGCCAGTATCTCTGTTACGTCACTGCGCATGCCCGTGATTACAAGTTTGTCGCCAATACCCAGCGCTTCTGCCTGGGCCATTACCTCGCTCCTCAATTCACCGTCACTGACAATGACGAAGCGCACATCTGGTCGCGTCTTCGTCACTATTGCGGCTGCTTCAACAAGATAGCTCTGTCCTTTCTGGGGGACCAGCCGGGCTACATTGGCAACAATGCTATAGTCGCCACCGACCAGTTCCTGCTTCAAGGCACGGGGATCCAAGTCTGGGGGAGGGGTAAAGCGGGATGTGTCAACGCCATTGGGGATAGTAGTGACTTTGCTCAGGGGAAAGCCGAACCAGTCGGCTATTTCGACGCGCAAGAGGGCAGAGACGACGATCAGGCGCCGGCACCAGAGGCGAGCGGTCCAGCGCTCCATCCACTGCCGGTGGCGTGGCTCATTATCGAGGTCGGTGCGCCCATTATGGATAGTGGAGACAACGGGGCGGCGAGTGATGAACCCGGCGAGGCGCCCCATGACATCCGAAGCAAGCAGATGGGTGTGTATTATGTCAATATCGTTGCGGCGAATGTAATTGACCAGGGAGATCAGGACGTGGAGGTCGTAGGCGTGGTGCTGATCCAGCTCGGTGACAGGGATGCCCAGGGCGCGTAGGTCGGGCACAATTTTGGGAAAGGACCAGGGACGCAAAGCGCAGACGTGAAGATCGAACTGGGTACGGCTTATCCCCATAGCAAAGCTATTGACCAGCCTCTCCGCTCCGGCGTCGCCCAACTGGTCGATTAATTGTAGCAAGCGGATCTTTCTGGTCATGGGTCCTCGCTGATAATGCTACAGCCTTACAGGGGTGGTTGTCAAAGATGGATCGACGGTAGGATCAAAACACCATGCCTTAGGTTATGTTTGTTTCACTCTGCAGCGTGTGTTACACTGACATGGTGCTATTATGAGCACCATTCGCGTTGTTTTGTCGGGAAAATAGAATGGGTATGGGAGCAAGAGGACAGGCCGGAGTATGGCAGAGCAAAACGTTGATGTTTGCGTGGTGGGCGCGGGCGTGGCTGGTATCGCTTGCGCACAAGGGTTGGTTCGCCAGGGCGCGTCTGTCATAATGCTCGATAGGTTGCACCCAATGCCGGATAACCTCAAGGCAGAGAAGCTTAGCGGCGAGGCTGTGCCGCCACTGCTGCGGCTGGGATTCGGAGCGGCGGTCGATAGCGCGTTGACCCCCTTGCACAATGTCGGAGTCTATTATGGTGAGCGCTACCTGGGTGTAACGCGACTTGACCCGCCTGAGGCCGGCACACTCTATTTCAAGCTCATCAACAGTATGCGCGAACATATGGACCCGCGTATCTCCTTCCAGCCGGGCACAAAGGCGGTTGCAATCGAACAGCACGCAGGTGGTGCGGAGGTCGTAACCGATAAGGGGACGCGAATCGCGTGCAAGCTTGTCGTGCTGGCGACAGGTGATGCCCACCAATTGCTTGAGGGAATGGGAGGGGTGTACGAGCGGCGCTTCCCCAATGAAGTTTACGCTGTGGCTTTCGACATGGAAGGGACTCTCGGCGAGGGGCACCACCTGCATGATTCTCAGACATATCACCACCCCGTAGCAAACGGGCCGGTAGCTTACGCGACATTTTTCCACCTGGGCGATGCGCTCCGAGCAAACGTATTTTGTTCAGGGCCGACAAGCGACGAATGGCAGCGCGATTTGAGGCAGCAGCCATTGGAAGTGCTTGCGGCGCACAACCGCACATTAGCTCGGGCGAGCGAGGACTGGCGGGCGACGTCTCCCATCATAATCCGCAAAATCCAGGTGACATGCCTGCAGCCGCCTGCTGTGCCCCACGTCGTGGCGCTGGGCGATGCCGCGCATACCATAGACCCCGCAGGCGGGGGCGGACTGACCTTCGCTCTGCTGGAAGCCGAATTGCTGCTCGAATGCCACCTGCCAGATTGGCTGCACAAAGGCGACTGCGGTGTTGAGGCGATTAGCGCTTTCTATAAGGATCCCCGGCGGGAAAAAGCCGTCCAGAGATTCTTTGGCGCCGGCGAGTACATTTACGCGCTGAACCACGATGAGTCACTGAAGGGCAACTGGCGCAGGTTGCGGTTTACTTTGCAGTATACAATGGACGCGCGCCGCAATGGTCACCTTGCCCAACCTTCCAAGGATAGGAGCGCAGCCTGGCAACCGCCTGCACACTTCCTTTATGAGTGACCCACGCGCACGGCCGCCTCTTTGTGGCGCGGCGCTTGCCGGTCCGGTTATATGAGGCTATCTACAGAGCTAAAGGAGAATACGGCGCTGAGGCAGGTGGCAATCGTCCTGCTGGCACTTGGGCTGGGAGCGGTTGGCGGTCTGGCGATCGTGGCCGGCAACCCTGTAGTGCCTTTCGTGGTGGTGATAGCGTTCGTAGCGTTGCCCTGGCTAATAACGCGCCCCATGGCCGATATCATGCTGGTGGCAGGCACGGTTACGTTACTGCCCTTCGCTGCAGCGCCCGTGCGCCTGGCCGTTTTCACTCCCACTCTCCTGGAAGTAGCGCTGATTCTGCTGTATGTGGCATGGCTTCTGCGTTCGCTGGTTGGAGCAGGTGCACGGGGGAAAGAGTCCAAAGGCCTGGCGCGCACTCCTCTTGATGTATGGCTGCTTTTGTTCGTCGGGGCAACAGCTTTCGCCTTCGTGCTGGGGATGGCGCGTGACGCCAGCACCGATGTGGCACACAACTATGTGAAGCTGATCTTGTCGGTAGGCATATTCTTTGCTGCTTCGAACTTGCTCAGGAGCGCGAAGAGTGTCGCGCTCACCCTGAAAGTGCTAATCGTAACAGGGGGGATCGAGGCGGGGCTGGGCGTCTTCTTGTGGAGGCTGCCCGATACGCTTGCCCTAAGCCTGCTATCGCGCCTGAGCGTGATCGGCTATCCGACAGTCCGGGTAGTGCGCTACATCGAGGATAACCCATTGCTGGGCGAGAGGGCAGTGGGCACCCAGGTCGACCCCAACTCGTTCGGTGGACTGCTGGTAGTAATAACTGTACTGACCGGCGTGGCATTACTGGCGCGCAAGCCACTTCTGCCCCGCTGGCTGTTGGGCGGCTTCTTTTTGCTTGACATAACGGCTATTGTGCTGACCAGTTCGCGTTCTGCACTGGTGGGCGTGGTGATCGCCGGAGTGATGGTGGCGACTATGCGCTACAGGAGACTGTGGGGCTGGGGATTGGCGTTCGGTCTGCTGTTGCTGGTAGGAGGACTGGGCACAGGGTACTTCGCGCGGTTGGCGCTGGGCCTCCAGTTTCAGGACCCGGCTAGCGTGATGCGACTGGCAGAGTACAGCAACGCGCTCGACATTATAGGCAGATACCCGGTTTTTGGGGTGGGCTTCGGCACCGCGGGCGAGCTTGATCTCACCACGGGGGTGTCAAGCGTATACCTGACCATAGCCGAGCGAGCGGGCCTGATCACGCTGGCCCTGTTCCTGGTGCTGGCGGTTGTGTTCTTCATGAGCACGATCCCGGCGATTCCGCGCTCGCTCCGGCGTGCAGCACACTGGGTGGGCGACCCGGCAGAGTGGTCAGCGCTCGACGTGGCCCTGTTGGGCGGCACGGCCTCGATACTCGGTGCGCTGCTGGTGGGGCTGGTGGATCACTTCTACTTCAACATCGAGTTCCCCCACATGGCGGCCCTGTTCTGGCTGACTGGTGCCCTGACCATGTGTGCGCGCAGATTGCTGGTTGAGGGCAGCGAAAGTGAACCTTCGGGGGCTATTTAGAGTAGTAATATCGAGGGCAATAAGGGCCGAGGCTGCTCATATATTTGCCCCTTGATGCGTGTTCCGCGGCGCTCAGCGACACAGTATTCCTTGCAAGCCCAGGTTCAGGCATGGTACAATACTCCGATTGTACTCGCTATTCCAATGCCCGGAATACAGAATTCAACAGTACTGGAGCAAAACAACTCTAATATGCCATCTACAGATAAGGCAGGTGGACCCCGCAAGGCTTTCGCGTTTTTCTCTCTAACGTGGGTCATGTGCGCGTTCCTATTGATATTAGCTCTCACGGCTTGTTCGCCGCAGACAGCACCCTCTTCCCAACCGGCCATCTTGCAACAGGCGGATACCGCCACTCCTTCTCTTACCGAGATAGTGACAGCGCCCACGGCTACGACGATTGCGGCTCCGGCCTCGACAGTCACAACCACTGTGCCCGTCGCTGCCACGGAAGTAGCTACAGCTACGGCTGCTATAGTGCGACCCACCCCGACAGGAGCGCCACCCGCTAACCCCTTCGATAGGCTGCAGGTGTTTAATTTTACCTCGCCAGGCAACCTGATAATCAAGCGCGATAAGTTGCCCTTGGACGGCGGCGGCGTCGACAACGTGTTGCTGACACTCACCGAAGCGCGGCTAGGGGTTACGCGCCCCATTACCGACGAGGTCAACAGCGTGTTGAACGTGGTGACTTACGATCCCACATACTTTGAGTGGAACCTGGCGTGGCAATCCGAGCCGATTTCGGGGGTTGCGCGATTACTGCCTGCCACGGGCGGGCTTGGAGGCTGGAATGGCGGCAACTTGCTGGGCACCGGCGAAAGTGTGCTCGCTCTACGCACCACAACGCTGGACGGCAAAGCTCATCTGGAGCTATTCAAGTGGAACAAAACCACCCACGCAGGCGAGCTACTTAAGATGGTTCCTGCGGACGGAGGCGCCGAAAAGGACGCCCTGTTTGACGCCGACCTCGACATCAATATGGCGGATCTGAACGATGATGGAGTGTACGAAGTGGTAGCCGATAACGTAACAGGTGTGCAGGTTTGGAGTTGGGATGGCTCCAAGTATGTGCCGAAGGCGGTGCAGTAATGGCTCGACGACCAACGACGGGCGACGGCACAGGCCCGAAGGCACGGGCGGGCGCAACAAAGGGACAGACACCCGCCCCTACTACACGACCATCCGGCACGCCGACGATACGACCTTCGGCTTCGCGCTCGTCCTTCTCTGCCCCTGCAGTAGCACGCTCTACGATTGAGACCCATCGTGCGGCAGCATCTGTGGGGCTGGTGCTGCTCATCGTGCTGGCGCTATTCGCTCCTTTATCGAGTTCCGCCCCCAACCCTGCGCTTTATCTCACACCACAGGTGGATGGAAGTGGCTCCGTAGTGCCGGACGCTACCAGCCAGGATCTGGAAACCGCGCTTTTCCCTTATCTGACCTTTATCGAGCGCAACACGGGCAACCTGCAATCGGCGTGGCCCGATCCGAGTCAGGCGCTGGAAAATCGCGGAACATCCCTCCAGACGAGGCTTGCCATTGTCGGCGAGATTTTCGCTTCCAGTACGGGCAGCTTGAACACAAGAATAAAGGACTCAGGCCTCGCGCCTAACCCCGACACTACTATTTTGAATGCAATTTCGGCGACCTATGGCGATATGTGCCAAACGCAGCCCGCTCAATGCGGAAACGGCCTGGCAGCAGTTAGCCTTATGCGCTCGATCTCTGCATCTTCGCAAAGTTCAAAATTCGAGCAGGACCGCCTGGCAGTTGGAGGCTTTCAGACAGCTGCAAACCAGGCTCCTACAACGTGGCAGTACACGTATAACTGGGGCCTCTCAAACCTCGTCGCGGGCAACTATCTTTCGGCTTTTGAAGCGATGCGCGCCATCGCCGGCACCCCGGAAACCGCAGATTTTTGGCTGATCCAGTTCTGGATGGGCCTGGCATCACTCAGAATGGGCGAACCCGACGATGCAGTCGGCCTATTCAATGAGATATTAGGTGCCCAGCTCAAATCTGACGCAACTGCAGGCTCGAAGGCGGCCTTCGCTGAAGCACGCGGCCTGGCGCAAGAGGCGCTCGGCGACGCGCAGTGGGCGCGTGGCGACCCCGCTACTGCTTACAAAACCTATCTGGATACCATAACAGCCGGTAGTGCCTCCTACGGCCTTTATCGCAAATGGCTCCGTCTGGGATTGCAGCAAAAGGCCTACGAGCGAATGCTTTCCGATATGCAGACCATGTCCGAGAGCGGCATTGCCCAGGACCTGAAGGGACGAGTGCTACATGATAGGGCGCGTATCCTGAGCCTGCTCGGACGCAGCTCAGAGGCGTTGGTCGGCTACAGAGCGGCACTCGGCATAGGGCAAGACGACGGGCCGCTGCTCACCTCGTACGCGCAGGAGCTCTTAGCTACCGGCGATGCGGGCGGCGCGATAGCGCAGTCGGAAAATGCCCTTCGCAAATTGAACAGGAATCTGTCGGGCGGCGACATGCTAAGCGTGGCACAGACCGCCATAACCGTAACGACAGCTTTGTTCGACAAGGAGTCGGCCCAGGAGACGCTCGATGCGCACCTTGTGCGCGCTATGGGCTGGGTCAAGCAAGGTAACGCTAACCTTGTGGATACGCTGGTAGCCAACATGACAGCCGGAGCAGACACTCAGGCCGCAGGTCTGGGTGGGTTGCTCTACTTATATGGCGGCTACGTGTATGAGGCGGCAAGCCGTGTGGCCACCGGTGATCAGGTAAGCGCGTTCAATGGCAAAGCAGCAGATAACTACGGTAAAGCATGGGCACTGTTGAAGGACCTCCAGCCAGGTCAGCCCGGGCGGGGTGCAGCGCTCGCAGGACAGGCGCGCACAACGGCGCTGTCTCAGAGCAAAGGCCCTCCAGACGGCATAGCGGTGCTGGCCGCGGCGGGCTATGATCCTGCAAACATAAAGTCTGATATAACCAATGACCATGATGCGGCAGATATACTAAGCCAGGGCGCTAGCCTGTTGGAGAATGCGGGGCGGCAGAAAGAAGCCGCCAACGCATACCGGGTTTCAACTACAGTGCGCAACCTGCAGGATGCCGAGGACTTTAGCGGGGTGGGCAGAACGCTCTGGGTGAACAACGGCACCCCTTTGCCCGCATCGCTGGCTCTACATACCGGCGACGCTATACGAAAAGCCGGAGGGAATGATCTTTCGCAGGCAGTATACAGGTACAAACAGTCGTACCAGCTAGACCCGGCGCTTGCGCCTGCGTGGAACAATCTGGGCGTGCTATATGCGCAGATGGGCAATCCTGCCTCAACGGCATACCTCAAGCTATCGAGCGCTGCCAGCCCTACTTATGTGCTGGGCAATCATAACCTGGCGGTGGCGGCCTACCAATCCGGTATTAGCAACTTCTTCACCGCGGAGGGAGCACAGGGAGCCGCCATCAAAGCTTATGGCCCCGCCAGTCTGCGGTGGGGTAACTCCTTGAGCTACGACGACCGCGGCCCGCTCCCCTCGCCCACAGGCCCGCCCGCCGACTTCTTCCTCAGGGTGGGAGCGCTGGTGATACTTGTGCTGCTGCTTCTGCACACCCTGGTAGGCAAGGACCGTATAACTAATCGCATGGGCCTTGTGCCCACGAAAGGCTTAGTGGGGCGATTGTCGGCAACAGTGGACGCGAGAGTGAAAGCTGCCGTGCCGGCCATCGCGGAACCGCAGTCAGGCGGGCGCGGCCTGCTGATGGCGGTAGGCATACCCGCTATAGTCGGCATGATAGCTTTGGCATGGTCTGCAGGGCGTGGCTCATTGGGAGTGGCGCTGGTATTTCTGCCTGTGGCGCTGTTGCTGGCGTTGTTGGCGTTTGGCGTGAATGAGCTAGCGCAGCGATGGGCCGCGAAGCAAGCAGGGGCGGATACCATGCATCATGTGTGGCCGACGGGCGTTCTGCTGGGAATAGTGGGCATTCCGTTCGGCTTTATGTACGGCTGGCAGAATGTAACCCGCCTGACAACCGAGGACGCATCGGCGCCCGCAGGAAGCGGAGCCGCCAGGAAGGCACGCACCGGCGAAGAGATAGATCTTCTGTATGAATCGCAGGCCGAGGCAGCAGCGGATAGCGGTGTGCAGGCGACAACTGTCGGTACAAGCGCACCTGTGGGTGGCGCAAACACGAACAGAAGAGGCATCTTCAAGCTAAGCCCGGCCGGGCAGATCATGTTCGCCGGTATGGTCGCCAACATAGCACTGGGCGTTATCTTCGCCCTGGTCTACTGGTACACCGGTTGGCCCTCGATGCGGCTGGGGCTGTTTGCCACGGCGCTGGTGCTGGCTTTCACATCAGTTTCGGAGCCACCTGCAGACGGTTGGACGCTGTACAGGCGGAACGCACCACTGTGGTTGGCCGTGTTCCTGCTGGCAGCAACCACGGTTACGCTGCTGGCCGTTGGGCTCATATAATCCAGCCGGCTCAACTCGGAACAAGGAGATGCGGATCATATAGCGATCCGCATCTCCATTTTGCATTCTGCGATCCTGATCTTGCTACAACCATTTGATAATTGGTACGTTTAATCATTGTTCTAGGCTCCATCAGCCTAATTTGGCTATTTAATTTAGCCGGATGCTATGTTATAGTGGGGTCAGAACGGTAAGAGGTGAATTAGATGCTTGCACGAGTAGTCTATTCCTGGTGTGGGTAAAGGAGAAAATATGGACGCGAAAAAAGTAAGAAATGCAGGTATTGTAAGCGTGTTGAGCCTTGCGCTCGCATTGGGCGCTGGCATCGCAAGCTCTATGTCCGTAGGGGCACAGAGCCAAGCGTATGTAGGAAACGATAAGCCGGACCCCAGCCACCCTATAGTTAGCTCTATAAGTGGCACTAGCGTTATCCTGAACATCACCCCTGACTCCACTCGTGAAGTGCTTATTGACGCTTCGACTCTGGTGCTGAAAGATGGGATGTTCGCGGGGATATCTGCGCTTCAGGTTGGGGATAGGGTTCAGGTCAATCCGAGAGTTTCTCTGCCTAACGGTTTAGAGGGAAGCAGTGGAGGTTCAGCGACTCAGGCGGCACCTTCTCAGGCCGATCCGGCAAATCCGGACAAGTCGCAACTGGGTGGTAGCAATGGAAGTGGAGCGGGCCAACCTGATGCTAATACAGGACCGACTTCGCCCAATGCACCGGTAGCTCCCCTCGATCCCAACAAGAAGAACAATAGCGCCCCACCTCCTCCTTCAGCAGGCGGCGGGCAAACCGCGGACGATGGAAGTGTAGTTGGCGCGCCCTCTGCTGCCAATATGCTCTGGGTAACATCGAACAACGATCAGCTACTTGGCGGGGTCGTCCATTGG
>JBBRDO010000074.1:0-24478 GCA_038203825.1 Chloroflexia bacterium
CTCGAACACGGCCCCATCGACTTCCTCGCCAATCCGGCAGCCCTTGATCCCGAATTCCAAATCAAGCTCGCCGTCGACGGCGGCTATTCCGGTATCGTGTTCCACATCGGCCTTGCCACCAAGTACATGAACAAGTACGCCGGTAAGATACCGCTAGTGCTCAAGATCAACGGCAAGACCAATATCCCGTCCGATGCCCAGGCATTCTCTTCGCTGGACGCCACAGTTGAAGATGCCGTACGCCTGGGAGCCGACGCAATCGGCTACACCCTCTATGTGGGCTCTCCGCGCCAGGACGAGGATTTCCGCCAGTTCAGCAAGGTGCGCGGGGACGCCGAGCGCTACGGCATGCCCATCATCATCTGGGCTTACCCGCGAGGCGAGGCAGTGAAAGCTAAGGGCGGCATCGACTCTCTGTATGCGGTCGACTATGCAGCCCGCGTGTCGTTGGAACTAGGCGCAGATGTAATTAAGCTGAATGTGCCCGAGCATGAGAAGGTAAGCCCTGGCCAGCCGAAGCCCTACAACGAACTTGATCTGGGCTATGAGGGCGCAATCCGCAAGGTGGTCAACTCGGCGGGCAGGGCGTTTGTGCTCTTCTCGGGTGGCAGCAAACTGGGCGACGAGGACCTGCTCACCAAGGCCCGCATGGTCATGGAGAACGGCGCAACTGGCCTCATCTTCGGTCGCAACCTGTGGCAGCGCCCCATGAAAGAAGCCCTCGACATCACAGGCAAGATCATGGACATCATGAAGTCGATTCGGTAGCACTAGGCCGTGAGCAAGCGGCCGGTCTCTCAGAAGGAAGGGCAAGCTTCTACGCCCGGCTTCTGGGCGAAGTGAGGAGTGAACGTGAGCAATAATCCAACCCCTGATCGGCCTACCCCCGACTGGGATCCACGAGATCTTTCCGTCCTCGGCGATCAGCGGCACGTTTACGATGAGATGCGCGAGCGCTGCCCCGTTGCCTACAGCCACTTCCTCGACTGGTCGCTGTTCCGGCATCAGGACATAGTCAACGTCCTGGCAGATCCTGAAACCTACAGCAGTGCGTCCAAGCGGCTCGCCGTTCCCAACGGCATGGACCCCCCTGAGCACACTCGGTACAGCCGCATACTGGCGCCATATTTCCTTCCTGAACGCATGGATGCGCTAGAGCCTGGCTGCAGACGCATCGCGGTTGACCTGCTGCAGGCACTACTCGCACGCGGTGAAGCGGAGGTGGACTTCATACCCGAATTCGCCCAGCCGTTCCCCATCAAAACACTCTGCAGGTTTCTCGGGTGGCCGCCGGAGACCTGGGAGAACCTGCGGGGCTGGACGCATGGCAATCAGGAAGTGGCGTTCTCGCAGAACAAGGAGGCGGGAGCGGCACTGGCTCGCGAGTTCACAGGATACGTCATGGAGGCGCTTCGGGTCCGTCGGGAGGCAGGCAGGGATGCGAGCGATGACATCACGGATACCACGGACATCACCACCAGCATCATGGGGATTGCGGTCGATGGCGTGGCGTTAAGTGACGAGGAGATCGTCAGCACCCTGCGTAACTGGACGGCTGGGCAGGGCACAGTGGCGGCATCGATCGGGATACTGGTGTACTACCTCGCCGGACACGCGGACATGCAGCAGAAACTGCGCCAGGAACCTGCCCTGCTACCGGACGCTATTGATGAGATCCTTCGAGCTGACGGTCCGCTGGTGGCCAATCGTCGTAGTACGACACGCGATGTGGAGATCGAGGGCAGAAAGATCGCCAGGGGCGAGAGCATCTCACTCAACTGGATCTCCGCGAACCGGGATGGACGCACATTTGACGATCCCGACGATGTACGCCTTGATCGCAACCCTGCAGATAACCTCTTGTTCGGTGCGGGCATTCATTATTGCCTGGGCGCTCCGCTGGCCCGTCTCGAAATGAAGATAGCGATGGAAGAGCTTCTGGCACACACGACCACGATCGAGCTTGGGGCTGCCGATCTGCCGAGGAGGCATATCTATCCGAGCAATGGATTCGGGGAGCTGCCGGTCCGCCTCCGCTGACCGTGCCGTGGGCCGACATACAGGCGAGGAAAAGATAGTGCATATCGCACCTTCCGATCTTATTCCGCATCGGAGCGGGTGGCCATCTGGTACATCGCGTGAGTGACGAGTATAGGTAACAGGCCCCCTCAGGTGAACAAGTGGAAGGGTCTGGACAACTAGACGGAGGTGGTTTAGATGAATGATGCGCAGTACGGTTTCCCGGCATGGGTTCGGGTGACTCACTGGGTCAACTTCCTACTGATGGGCTTCGTTATCCGGGCGGGAATACAGATCCTGGCAGCTTATCCGCGTCTCTACTGGAACGACCATTGCATCCCGGGCACAGAATGGATCAAATTCACGCGAAAAGTGATCAATCCAGAGTTGCCCTGGATTGCCAGAGAGCAAGAAGAGGACTGGTCGCCGTTAATTGCACAACCGGGGAATAGCCTGGGGTTGGGTCGCCAGTGGCACTTTGCCGCCGTCGGCTTCTGGGTGCTCAACGGTCTCGTCTACGTAGTCCTGCTATTCGCGTCGGGTGGATGGACCCGCCTGATTCCGACTTCGTGGTCCGTCGTCCCCGATGCGTGGAACACGTTCACCGATTATGTGACGTTCCGTCTACCTCCTGCCGGATCGTACAATCCCTTTGACCCGCTGCAGCAGCTCGCCTACGCGGCTGTGATATTCGTGCTGGCTCCCCTCTTGATCCTCACCGGCGCGGCACAGTCTCCGGCCGTTGAAGCGCAGTTCCCATGGTACGCCCGGCTCTTCGGTGGACGCCAAACCGCTCGCAGCCTGCATTTCATCGGGCTGGTGGCCTTCCTTGGATTCATCGTCGTACACGTAACGCTGGTCGTTGTAACCGGGTTTGGCGACAACATGGGCAACATAGTCCTCGGCCAGCACGACCACGACCAGGGTCTGGCTATCGCCATTGGCCTGGGGATTATCGCTCTGGGTATCTTTAGCTGGGGGCTGACTACCTGGTACTCTCGGCACTCCCCCCGCTCCATGCAGCATATTCTAGGCGCGATCATTCGGCCGGGGCAGCGTCTGCTATCGTTCCGACTGCGCTCCCGGCAAACATACAGCCCGGATGAAATTTCCCCGACAATGATCTTGAACGGCTACCCGCCCGACACGGAGGAGTACAAGCAACTGGTAGATGGGAACTTCAACGACTGGGCGCTTGAGATAAGGGGGCTCGTGGACAATCCCATGCGCTTCACGCTGGCCGACTTGCAAGCTCTGCCCAAGCAGACCCAGATTACCAAACACCATTGCATCCAGGGTTGGACAGCTGTCGCGCAGTGGGGAGGAGTGCCCCTCAGTGTGATCCTGAATCACTGCCACCCCAGAGCGGGGGCGCGCTACATGATGTTCGTGTCTATCGGGTTGGACGCGAAGGGCCGCCCATTCCACGAGTCGCTTCCAATCGAGATGGCCAGGCTTCCGCAGACCATACTGGCTTACGAGATGAATTTCGAGCCTCTGACGGTGCCGCATGGCGCACCGCTTCGTCTGCGAGCGGAGACACAGCTCGGCTTCAAAATGGTCAAGTGGCTGCAATATATAGATTTCGTAGCGAGCTATAGCCAGTACGGCAATGGGGAAGGCGGGTCACGAGAAGACATCCAGAACTTTGAGCCGGTGGTCAGCGTTTGAGACGCCACGTCGTCGTGTCGTCACGGATTCGTAAGCTGCCGGGAAGTATGAAGGAGCGAGCTAGCTCACGCCAGTGTTCATAGCCGGGCAGCTTGCGCGCTAAGCAGAAGTGCCCCGAGTTCTGCCACTTTCTTCGAAGGTCTGTAGACGCGGGTCTACAGGCCCGAGTTCGCCAATATTAAGATGCGTGGATAGGTCAGGCCCAGGGAGTAGACGTCTACTCCCTGGGCCAAGTATTTGGGTAGCTGGACGGCTGGGTGGCTGGGTGTTAACGCAGCAGGATCCTCTCTACTGGTGCTCGGCAGCGTCCGCTTCAGCTTTGGTCTTGTGTACAGTACCAGGCGCGTGCTCGGGCGGGGCGTAAACGGTGAAGAGCTTGAGATCTGTGTCGCCCGTGTTGACGAAATTGTGCAAGGTTCCGGCTGGTACGAAGCACAGGCTGTTTGGCCCGACCTGGCTTTGTTCGCCATTCAGGATAGCTTTGCCAGTACCTTCCACGAAGATGAGGGTCTGATCCACATCGGGATGGGTCTCCTCCCCTATCTCCCCACCGCGTGGGATGCTCATCAGTACGACCTGGCTGTGGCTGCCGGTTACTACCTCCTGACGGAAGAACTGGTTCTTCGCGGCAAGGTCGGCTATATTCTCGTTGAAACTGGACATGGTCTATCTCCTTCTCAATACATAGCTTATAACTCGTAGCTTATAACATTAGGGTCGGAACGGAGGTGCCGCCCTTTGACCGACGTGGCAAACACTTCTTGTGCTGGCCTGCCGGCGATCAAGCGATATGGGCTTCGCCTTCTCCAGCTTCCGTTTCCTGCGGTATGAGATCTCGGATCCGGCCCTATTCGTCCCGCAGGACCAGACAGGCTTCCATAGGGCGGTTGAATCCACCTACCCTATCAACCTCCGGGCCGTGGAGTTGAAAGCCCAGTTTCCCGCTGATGCGCATCTTCCCGTAATTGTCGCGCAGGATTTCGCCTGTGATCCGGCTTAGTTTTTCGTCACGGCCTATCTGCACCAGCCTTCGCAGTAGTTCAGTGCCAATGCCCCGACGCTGGTACTCGTCGGCCACCAGCAGCGCAAACGAGGGACACTGAAAGTTGTACTCAGGGACAGCCAAATATGCACGCAGGGACACTTAAATCTGAAAGTGACAAGTGACAAGTGACAATCTGAAAGTGACATTTGACTCTGGCGACTTCCCGTGCTAGAATGCATGTACGTTAACTAAGTTGCATTGGTTAACCTTTATTTTCAAGCCGCCACTGGAGCCCAACTCAACTATGGTATATGGGTATATGAGGGTCTTGCTGCCGCAGACCTCGAGATAAGGAGTGACAAGTCATGCCGAGTGAAAAGATCATTGAGGGCGTGGAGTACAAGGTCATGGAGGGCAACACCGAAGATGCGAGCGGCGCGTCAGGCGATGGTGGGCCTGGGCCTGGGGACGGTGGACTCGGTGCGGTAGGTGGAGGCGGTGGCGGTGGCAATGGCAGCGTTGGGGGCGGCGTCATCGAATATGCGCGGGCACTGCAGACGTACGGCGCCGATCGTGCTGACCGGGCTGCTGGGTTGGAAGTAGCTATCCTCGGCTGGCTCGACGCCAAGCGGGGACGCTCCGGGAGCGAGAGGACCTGGCGCACCTATGCCGACACCCTGATTGCCTTCCGAAGGGCTCTGAGCCTCGAGGGATTGGACCTGGATGGGCTGCCCACCCCAGTGGCACTGGTTGCGCAGGCCTGGGCCGGGAAGAACGAAGACAATACCACTCCTGCTCCCACGACGTACAACCAGCGGCTGGCGTGCGTGTCGAGCTTCTACCGCTATGCACACAAACAGGGGATACTCGAGCATAACCCAATCGAGCGCGTGGAGCGGAGACGAGTGCAGGCGTACGCGGGCTCGAAAGCTATGACTTCTGATCATGTCAAGCAAGCACTGGCCTCTATAGACCGCAACACATCGGCTGGAGCACGCGACTACGCTCTGCTCATGGTCTACCTGCAAACCGGGCGCAGGCTCAGTGAAGTAGCCGCTCTTGAGTTAGGCGACCTGGAAGAGCAAGGTAGCGGAGGTGGAGGAGTAGGCGGAGGAGGTGGGGGCAAACTGCGTATTACCTTCAGGCGGTGCAAGGGCGGCAAGGTGCTGTATGACACCCTCACTCCCCCAATCAGCGCGGCCTTGCGTGCTTACCTACATATTATATATGGACCCAACTTGATGGCAGTGCGCGCCGATGCGGCTGTCTGGGTATCATTGGCCGAGCGCAACGGCACTCGAGGTGGGAGGCTCTCGAAAGTATCGATCTCCCGCATTTGTAAAGCACGCCTGGGTACCTCGCGAGTACATGCCTTGCGGCATACCATGGCCCAGGTCATGGAGCAGAAACGTGCCCCTGTATCGCTCATCCAGCAACGATTGGGGCATAGCAGCCTGGCTACTACCGGCATCTACCTGGCGGCGCTGCGGCAAGATGATAACCCCTATGCAGATGAGCTTGGGGAGGCATTCGGAGCCAATTGAGCGGATCGTTCGCTCACTCGAAGAGGCAACCGCAGCTGCTAACCGAGCCTTATTAAGTATAGCCAGCAATGAACAGAACAAAGCCCGCCAAGCAGGACGAAATCGGACCCTGGTCAGAGGATAAACTAGTGGGTCACTTGTCACGTAAATAGCCATTTATTGCTATTGTGTCGACGACGAGGAATGGGTTTCCTAGCGCAAGCACCTGACCCTCCCAATGCGCGTAGCCTTCGCCTCTCCTTATAGGAAACGAAGGGAGCATAAGCAGCACGGTCGGTCAAAAGCTGGTTGGAGGTTTGGAGAGTACGTACGTAATGATACAATTGTCCTGTCTCCGGTAGGTTAAGGTTACTGATGCATTGGGCAGCGGAAAGGATTACCGAAATGAGGTCGATATATAGAGCCTTCAAGAAGCATTACCAGTTATGCAAAGATGTCTATAGGAAGATGGCGGCGACCGGCGGCTTCAAGTATGAGTTGCATTTTACTCAGGAGAGTAGCGAGGCGAAAGTAGAGACACCAGATGCCGAGCTTACTATGCGCTTCGTGGTAGTTATGCGCCGCTTCCTCAATCCGGCTGATCGCCTGTACTACAAGACCATGTGGTCCACGCTACAAGATGAATTCGGTGGGGCCATACCAGGTGAAGTCAAAACCGCTATTGATAAGAAGATTAACATCCTGACCCAAGGCTGGATGAAGTTCGAAATGGACGGCGACGTGCTGACGGCCGAGCGCATGTATGAGGTCATTGCCGACGGAGTGCGTTTTGGGCACAACGAACAATTGGCCGAATACCTACGAAAGATTGAGCAGGTTCCCTTGGTAGGTCCGCTCTTTTGGCACCAATTTTACTCCTTCACAGAATCTGCCCTCAGCGTAGCCTCGATGATCTTCGGAGCCATTTCAGCAGTCGAAAGGACCGACAAATACAAGCAGTTGTATGACGGTGGCGAGCCAGCAGTGACACGGTGCATTTACTGCCTTTCTACAGACGGTCCATTTAAGAGCGAGGAGCATATCGTACCGGAGGCAATGGGCAACAACGATATCGTGTTGCCGCGTGGGTATGTGTGCGACCCCTGCAACAATGGGGTGCTGTCACGGCTTGATGATGAACTGCGTACATCACCTCTTTTCATCGTGCAATGGGCGAGCGCAGTCGAGTTCACTAAGCAGGGCAAACTTCCAGAGGTAAGCCTAGGGGATATCACGATAAAGAGGACAGACCCGCTGAACGTCACATGGATAGCCAATCCGGGATCGGATGCCATTCGGGCAGGAAAGCAGTGCCCCGATGGTACGACTGAACTACATATGCATACTAGTCTGCCGAAGCGCTTTGATGAGGTGCTGGTAGCAAGGGCCCTGTGTAAAATAGGGTTAGCGGCAGTAGCCCTCGACTTTGGGCACGAATACGCCTGCAGCAATCGGTTCGATGCAGCCCGCCGATTCATATGCAAGGGTGGCGAGTTCCGCAATAATCTGCTCATATCACAGTGGATGACAATGCGGACCGATATCCAAATGCAGTACCACCACCTTCCTGAAGTATCGGGAACAGTGATGGAGCATCATATTTATGGCGTAATCCTGTTAATGAGCCTTGAGGAAGAGCCGAAACTAAGATTGAATCCCGTTCTACGTAGCCTTGGATTCGTATCGTTTCCGCTGTGCGGCAAGCGCCGGAGAACCAAGTTCACCTTGCGTTTGGTTCCCCCACCGGACAAGGCTGCGTAGACAGTTCGGGAGAACGGCACCGGACAAAGTGGTGTCCATCGAAGAGAGCAGCAAAGAACTTGAGCGCAAGAAGGTAGCACAACAACAGAGAAAACAGCAGCCTCCGAAATCGCCTCCGGAATCAATGACCGACCCAATTTCAGCGGAGCCCGACTGAGAATGGCCTTATGGGAAACGAAGGGAACATGAGCAACACGGTCAGCACAGGCGGCAGCAACGCGGTAGGTGTGCCCCTGGCCACCCTCGAGGCGGTCCTTGAGCGCATCACCTATGCCAACGAGGAAACCGGCTACACCATTGCCCGCGTCGCCACCGCAAGGGGCAGTACCAGTAACAGTACCAGTAATAGTGACCTGTTGACCGTCGTCGGCAGCTTGCTGGGTGCCCAGCCGGGCGAGAGCTTGCGTATGCAGGGCCTGTGGAAGAGCCACCCCCAGTATGGCCGCCAATTCGAAGTCCACACCTACACTACCGTCCTGCCCGCTACAATTCAGGGTATCCGCCGCTACCTGGGCTCCGGTCTCATAAAGGGTATTGGCCCCAGGATGGCCGAGCGCATTGTAGCCCACTTTGACCTGGACACCCTGCGTGTTATCGAGGAGGAGCCGGAGCGTCTGATCGAGGTGGCGGGCCTCGGCCCCAAGCGCACGGCCATGATCGGCACGGCATGGGAGGAGCAGAAGGCCATCAAGGAGGTGATGCTCTTCTTGCAGGGGGTGGGTGTCTCGACCTCCCTCGCCGTACGCATCTACAAGACCTACAAGGACGCCGCCATCTCCGTCGTCAAGAACGAACCGTATCGCCTGGCCTCTGACGTCTGGGACATCGGTTTCAAGACGGCGGATAAGATCGCGCAGAGCATGGGCATCCCCCACGACAGCCCCCAGCGCGTGAAGGCGGGGTTGCAGTTTGCCCTCTCCGAAGCGAGCGAAGACGGGCACTGCTACTTGCCACAAAAGGAGTTGATCGCCAAAGCGACGGAGATCCTGGGGGTGGAGGGGGCGCTTGCCGAGGCGTGCCTGGAGGAGCTGGTGCGCGACGAGGGTGTTATCAGGGAGGTCATCTCGGAGACCGTGCCCACCCTTCCCACACTTCCCACCTTGCCAACCGCTGGCGGCCAAATCGGCCAGATCGGCGAGATCGGCCAGGTCAGGACCGTCTACCTCGTGCCGTTCTACCGGGCCGAGGTGTCGCTGGCGAATGGACTGCTTCGCCTGCTGCGCGCACCCAGCGACCTGGAGCGCCTGCCAGCATTCAGCTCTGTCGATTGGGAGGCCGCGTTCGAGTGGCTGCACAAGAAGACGGGCAGCACCCTGGCGCCCGAGCAGGCAGAGGCCGTGCGGCTGGCACTTACCGAGAAGGTGGCCGTGCTCACCGGTGGCCCCGGCTGTGGCAAGAGCTTCACCGTGCGTTCCATCGTCGCTCTTGCCAGAGCCAAACGTGCCCGGATAATCCTGGCAGAGCCCACCGGACGGGCGGCCAAGCGACTGGAGGAGCTGTCAGGCCTGAAGTCCTGCACTCTGCATCGTCTGCTGGGGCTGCGTCCGGGTGGGGACGCGGCGTATGACCGTGACAACCCGCTGGACGCCGATCTGGTCGTGGTCGATGAGGCGAGCATGCTGGACGTGCTGCTGGCCAATACCCTGATCAAGGCGATCCCGCCCGGCGCGCACCTGCTGCTGGTCGGGGACGTGGACCAGTTGCCCAGAGCCGGCCCAGGAGAGGTGCTGCGCGACGTGATCAGCTCAGGCGTCATCCCCTCGATTCGTCTCACGCACATCTTTCGTCAGGCTCAGCAGAGCGGGGTGGTAACCAATGCCCACCGCATAAACGCCGGCCAGATGCCCCGGACACAGGGCCTGGACGACTTCTTCTTCTTCGCGGAGGAGGACCCAGAGCGGGTAGCCGAGCTCACTGTCGATATCGTAGCCAATCGCTTGCCCCGCCGCTTCGGCCTCGATGCGCGCCACGATGTGCAGGTGCTGTGCCCGATGCATCGGGGGCCGGCAGGTGCCGCGATGCTCAACGAGCGGCTGCAAGAGGCGCTGACGCCTGCACGCCCTGACCTCCCCGAGCGGCGGTATGGTGGCCGAGTCTACCGCGTCGGGGACAAGGTGACGCAGATCCGCAACAACTACGATAAAGAGGTCTTCAACGGCGCTGTCGGTGTGGTGACGCGCATCTCGCTTGAGGATCAGGAGCTGAGGGTGCGCATGGACGAGGGAGGCGATGAGGCGAATGAGGGGGGTGAGGAGAGGGAGAGGGAGAGGGAGAGGGAGAGGGAGAGGGAGAGGGAGAGGGAGAGGGAGAGGGAGAGGGAGGAGGAGAGGGAAGTGGTATATGGCTTCGACGAACTGGACGAGCTGACGCATGCGTACGCCATGAGCATCCACCGCTCGCAGGGCTCGGAGTATCCGTGTATCGTTGCCCCTCTAACCACGAGTGCCTGGGTGATGCTACAGCGCAACCTGCTGTATACGGCGGTGACACGAGCAAAACGGATCGTGGTGTTGGTGGGAAGCAAGCGGGCGCTGTGGAAGGCGGTGCGGACGGAGGGAGGGGGAAGGAGGTATGCCGCCCTGGCCGAGCGTCTCCAGGGCCTGCAGGGGCTACAGCGGCCCACGAGGGGTTCGCGTGTACTATCATGAGCACGCCCAGCAGCACCGCATTTTCGCTCACTTCGGTGCAAACTACTTGTGCGAATAGAACAAATATGCTATACAGAGACTAACCACAACCCATCGGAGGGCTCTACATACATGGCGACCACCAAGAAAACCGGGGGAACGAGCGGCCAGCCTTCTGGTACTCCCGGTACCCTGGATACCCGTGGTACTCCCGGTACTCTGGGTACTCGTGGCACAACCCGGAGTAAGGGGAATACCACGTCGCAGCCCCCAAAGTCCCCGAGGTCCCAAAAGTCCCCGAGGTCCCAAAAGTCCCCGAGGTCCCAAAAGTCCCCGAGGTCCCCGAGATCCCCACGGATCCCTACACAGCGGGTATCGAGCGGTGGGCCATCGTGGGGAGCGGCCAGCCTCGCGACCGGGCGCTCGCTGCTGATCGTTGAGTCGCCTGCCAAGGCCAAGACTATCGCCAGGTACCTGGGGTCCGCCTTCGTCGTTGAGGCCTCCTTCGGCCATGTGCGCGATCTGCCCAAGTCCGAACTCGGCGTGGACGTCGATCACGCCTTCGCTCCCAAGTACGAGGTGCCCCCAGACAAGTCAGCCAGGGTAAAGAGACTAAAAGAACTCGTAAAAGCAGCTACCTCAGTCTACCTGGCCACCGACCCCGACCGAGAGGGGGAAGCCATTGCCTGGCACGTGCAGCAGGTCACGGGAGCTGGGCGCGGCGGGCAGCCGGTTTACCGGGTGGAGTTCCACGAGATCACACAGGGTGCAGTCCAGCATGCCGTGCAACACCCCCGCTCGATCAACACCCACCTGGTGGACGCCCAGCAAGCACGACGGGTGCTCGACCGCCTCGTAGGCTACAAGATATCGCCTCTCCTGTGGGAGAAGGTGGGGCGCGGACTGTCGGCAGGGAGAGTGCAGAGCGTGGCCGTGCGCCTGGTGGTGGAGAGGGAGCGGGAGATAGCAGCCTTCGTGCCACAGGAGTACTGGTCTATCGAAGCTGACTTATCGAAGCGCCCCCTCGGGAAAGCTGGGTACGCGTTCCATGCACAGCTCGTGGCGGTCGGTGGTAAGAAGGTAGAGGGGGACCTCAATACGTGGATCAAGACGGAGGAGCAGGCCAACAGCATCGTGTCGGCCTTACAGGGGGCAGAGTACCAAGTAGAGCGGGTGACCACCAAAGAGGTGCAGCGACGCCCATCTCCACCCTTCATCACATCGAGCCTGCAGCAGGAGGCCTCGCGCAAGCTGGGTATGCCAGCCAAAAAGGCGATGCAGGTAGCCCAGAACCTGTACGAGGGGGTTGAGCCATTCGGTGGCCTCATCACCTACATGCGCACCGACTCCACTAACGTAGCGGGGGAGGCTCAGGCTGAGGCCCGCAAGGTGATCTCGGCCAGGTTCGGGGTGCAGTATGTGCCCGCCTCAGCGCCGGTGTACCAAAAGAAGGTAGCGGGAGCGCAGGAGGCCCACGAGGCGATCCGGCCCACCCACCCCGAGCGCGACCCCGAGTCGCTATCGGGCAAGCTCGACCGAGATCAGCTGAGGCTCTACACCCTGATCTGGCGGCGCTTCATAGCCTCACAGATGGCAAACGCAGTGCTCGACCAGACATCGGTCGATATTGGGGCGGGACCATCTGGGCCTCCTGGGTCTACTGGCTCCAAGGTGCCCAGGCCGTACACATTCCGAGCCTCGGGTTCAGTCATCAAATTCCAGGGGTTCCTTGCGGTGTACAGGGAGGGGCGGGACGCTGGCGACCCGGACGACGATCTGGATAAGAACGCCCTTCCGCCACTCGAGCAGGGGGAAGATGTGGACCTCATAAAGTTGTGGCCCGAGCAGCACTTCACCCAGCCTCCGCCCCGCTATACCGAGCCCACCCTGGTGAAGGCCCTGGAGGAGAAGGGGATCGGGCGGCCCTCCACATATGCATCCATCCTGTCGACGATACAGGAGCGCGAATACGTCGAGATGAAGGACAAGAAGTTTCAGCCGACCTCTCTGGGGGAGACTGTGAACGACCTGCTTGTAGCTCGGTTCCCGCGCATCCTGGACGTGGGATTCACGGCGGCGATGGAGGGGGAGCTGGATGAGGTGGCCGAAGGGAAGAGGGCCTGGCTACCGGTGGTGGCCGGCTTCTACGGACCTCTGGTGCAAGCCCTGGAGGAGGCAAGGCAGGGTGTGGGGCGAGTGCAAGGGCGGGTGCGGGGGCCGGGGCAAGAGCAGGGACCGGAGCGTGTACAATTGGCCGATCTGGCCGGTATCGGAGCCGGTAAGCCCATTAGGCCAGCCCCTCAGCGTCAACCTCAGCCAACGGGGGAAGAGTGTCCCCAGTGCGGCAGCCCACTAGTAGTACGGGAAGGGCCGTATGGTCCGTTCACGGCCTGCTCGGGATATCCCAGGTGCAAGTATATCAAGAAGGACCGACCATCTGGCTGGCAAGGGCAGGGGCAAGGTCCAGGAGCGGGGAGCGGTCCCGCGAGCTTGGGGAGCCCTGGGAGCGCCAGGGTAGCGGGGAGTGGACTGTACTCCATCGGTTGAAGACACGACGGACGTAGTAGCCACCACCAACAACGGCGGTGGGGATCCAATGATGTCTCTGGTTCTCAGAGCACGCATACCTGCTGACCAACACCCGGCCACGGTGTACCTGGCTCGGCTTGCACCTGGATCGCGGCGCACAATGACAACCTCCCTGGATGTGATAGCAGGGTTGCTGACTTCCTATAGATGCAACATACAGACACTTGATTGGAGTGCCCTGCGTTACCAGCATACCTCAGCAATACGTGCCCTGCTAGCTGAGCTGTATGCGCCCGCTACCGCCAACAAGATGATGTGCGCCTTGCGCGGTGTGCTCAAGGAGACGTGGCGGTTAGGACAGGTCAGCGCAGAAGATTACAGGCGGGCTGCTGATCTTGGCAGTATTAGAGGCGAGACGGTACCCGCCGGCCGAGAGCTACAGGCGGGTCAGCTCGATGCCCTCATGCAGGCCTGTCAGAGGGACACAAGTCCTGCCGGATCGCGAGACGCCGCAATCATTGGCCTAATGTACGCTGCAGGCCTTCGACGTGCTGAGGTAGTGGCAATAGACCTGGCGGACTACTACCCAGAGCAGAGGCAATTAGTGATTAGAGGTAAGGGCCGCAAAGAGCGAATAGCACATCTGATCGCGGGCGCAACGGCCGCCTTGTCCGACTGGCTGGATGCGCGTGGCACAGTTGCGGGACCGCTCTTGTGGCCCGTGAACAAAGGTGGTCATGTGGTGAAACGTAGGATGACCACGCAGGCTGTATACAACGTCCTGCGCAAGCGAACCGCAGAAGCCGGCATCGCAAGGTCAAGCCCCCACGATCTACGTCGCACCTTCGTCAGCAACCTTCTGGACAAAGGCGCCGACATCGCGACCGTTGCAAAGATGGCTGGGCATGCCAACGTGCAGACTACGGCTCGTTATGACCGCCGCCCAGAAGAAGCAAAGCGCAAGGCTGCGGAGTTGTTGCACCTTTCCTATCATAGAAGAGAGCGGTAGAAGTCGGGCACAGAGTACAGCTCCCGGCAGCTTAAACTAACGCATTATTTCGCACTCATTTTAGCATAGTAAATCGGAGACCCGCTCTTTTCCACTTTCACTGTCTGTCACTTTCAGTTTTGGGTTGCACTGGTTTGCAGCTTTCGATTTCCGGCAATCGCGGCTGGCTATCTGGCGTGCGTCCATAGCAGAACGGTAGTATCGGCCATGCCATCGGCCCGCCAGTGCCTATCCTGCTATCAGCGCACGTAGGAAAACAGAGCGTCGGACGGCAACTTATCTTGCCGGTTGTTACCTCGTTGCGTACTAATAGCGACCCTCCTGAACAATAACCTATAGAGAAGGATGAACAAAGTGCATAGAACCTACTGGCGCAAAGCCACCCTATTCGTAGCCACTCTCGCCATCACCCTGGTTGGCTCCATCTTCGCGGGCAGCACAGGGACCACTCTTGCGAGCAGTCGCCCTGCGGCCCTGCTCCCCGGGGACGCCGCTGTATCGACAGCTGCATACAACCAGAACAACCCACAGATAGCACGCGGTGGCAGCAGCTATCTGGTCGTATGGGAAGACGCCCGTACCAACTACATAAACCTCATCGAAGGCTTCGCTCCCGGTGGCGGCGAAGAATCGGGACAATTGCTCAAAGACATTTACGCCATCCGCATCGACGCCAACGGCCAACCCATCGACCAAACGCCCATAGTCGTGTCACAGGATGTGCGTAGCCAGACTAAGCCGCAGGTGGCCTGGAATGGTGAGAACTGGCTCGTGGCCTGGAACAGCGAGCGCTTGGCCGGCACTTCCACCACGATCGATGTCATGGCGGCTCGTGTGTCAGCCGGTGGGCAGCTACTCGATTCTCCCTCAATAGTGATCGACAGCGATCCCACAATCAACGAGCTTTCGCCCGTGGTGTCCAGCGACGGCACCAACTGGGTAGTAACCTGGGAAGACGGTTGGAGCGATGGCAGGCTGAACGCCACACGTATATCCCCTTCCGGCATCGTGCTCGACCCGGCTGGCGTTTCCGTCGTCATCGCGAACTTCCCCGATCAGCCCTTTAACCCGGGCATCACCTTTGCCGGAGACGAATACCTGTTCGTATGGCAGGGCAACAACAGAATCAGAGGGCAAAGAGTATCAACCACTCTGCAGCCAATCGGCAACATATTCGAGATAGGTGCAGGCAACTTTCCAAGGGTAGCCACAGACGGGACCGACTTTCTGGTCACATGGAAGCTGGCCGCCAGCGTTCTTGAGGGACGTGTTACTCACTCGGGACAGGTACTTGACGGCACAGGAATCGACGTATCGGCGTCGCACGGCGGCGACCCGAGGCCCCAGGCAGCCTGGGACGGCACACAGTGGTTCGTTACCTGGGTGGCCACAAGTGGCTCCGCCTACGCAGCGCGCGTTGCCGCTAACGGCTCGGTCACAGATCCCGGCGGAATAGCAGTGGCGGCCTCCGCTCGAGTTTCCGCCATCGCACCGCAACAGGGAGGCGGAGTCAAGTTAGCCTGGGGTAGCTACCTCCTCAACGGCCTTGGAAGCACAGACGTACTCGGCGGAAGTATGTCCGCAGCTGGTGCCGTAGGGCAGGCCTCGGGCCTCTCAGTGAGCGCTCCTCAGCAGTTACGCCCGGACATCGCAGCCAACGGCACAGGCTATCTGACTGTATTCATGAGCAACGTATCCGGCGAAACGCGCATCAAGGGCCAGCGCCTGGACGCTACAGGCAATGCCATAGATGCCGAGCCATTCCTTATTATGGGCGGCTCTCGAACGCTGGACCGGCCCCGCGTTGCCTGGAACGGCTCAATCTACCTGGTGGTGTGGGAAGACACAAGCGTAAGCAGGGGCTTCGCACCTGGGGCGATATTCGGCAAAAGGATATCAGCAACAGGCCAGGTGCTGGACGCTTCCCCCGTCGAAATCATGGGTGGCAATACTCCCGACGTGTCGGCTCTCGGGGCCACATTCCTGGTTGTTGATACCTTCGAACAAACCAACCACATCAGGTTCCCCATGGCCGTGAGGGTGGACGATGCCGGAACAGTGTTGGGCTCGCCCGCAAGTATCGGGCAAAACTACTCGGTCCTCCCGAAGGTTGCTACCCTGGGCAGCCGCTGGCTGGCGGTGTGGCAGCGCAGCCCCACGCACGACAACCCCTCCACCTTCATTTATGGTTCATTCATCAATGCTGATGGCACAGGTGCCGGATCGTTTCTCGTGGCAGGTGTTAGTTCCGGGCTGAATGTAAAGGCTCCGGACGTGGCAGCAGGACCCGATCAGGCGCTTATCTCTTACTTCAACACAGCACCAGATTACTCAGACAACGGCGACATCTTCGCCAGACGCATAATGGCAGACGGTACACTTCTCGACAGCGATCCCGGTATCCAGGTAACCTCCGCCGTCCGCGCCCAACAACTACCGTCCGGCGCATGGACGGGTGGCGAATACATCGTAGCCTACGAAGACTATCGAGCGGTGCCCTTCCTGGAGCGACCTGTCAGCGACCTCTATGCCACGCGAATTAGCAACGCCGGCACTGTGCTCGACCCCGACGGCATAGCTATCGGCAATGAAGCCATACCGGAAGTCAACGCAGTCGTAGCATCAAACCCCGGCGCCTACCTGATCGGATTCGCTAACTTCAAGTACGCAGCACCCTATGGCTCTTACCGGGTCGATATTCGGTATGGCCAGGCAGGAGCACCCCCAACACCGGAGAGTACCGGTACACCCACCTCTACAAGCACAGCCACCGCGACCGTACCAACGAACACGGCCACAGCCACAATGCCGGTGCCGACAAATACAGGCACAGCCGTTGCCACTCTCTCTCCCATTGCTTCAGCCACAGCCACTAACATGGCCACCGGCACAGCCACTAGCACATCAACAAGTATTGCAACAGGCACACCCGCCACTGCGACTGATACACCAGTAGCAACAGATACCCCCTCCCTGCCGTCAGCCACCGCCACAACAACCGCCTGCACTATCCGGTTCGACGATGTCCTGCCCGGGTCAACATTCTATACTTACATCGAGTGCCTGGCCTGCCAGGGGATAATCACCGGCTACCCCGACAACACTTTCCGTCCCAGCAACCCCATTACCAGAGGCCAGGCCGCGAAGATAATGGCCAATGCCGCGGGCTTCAACGAGACAATCCCTGCCACTCAGCAGACTTTCACAGATGTACCACCTGACAGTACCTTCTGGGTTTACATAGAGCGAGTAGCGATGCATGGAGCTATCAACGGTTATCCCGATGGCACTTATCGCCCTGGCAACAATATGACGAGAGGGCAGCTATCCAAGATAGACTCTGAGGTAAAGGGCTACAACGATGTTATCCCTGCCATTCAGCAGACCTTCACAGATGTGGAACCAGGTTCAACCTTCTGGGTTTACATAGAGCGAGTAGCCTTGCATGGCATAGTGAATGGTTACTCCGACAACACCTTCCGGCCCAACAACGACGTTACCAGGGGCCAGGCATCCAAGATCGTGACCATGACGTTCTCCCCGGAGTGCGCATCTCCCCCAGCGCCATGACAGCCGCTCCAGGCATGTGTGGACGAGACTTCCCATAGGCAATGAGCAAACGACGGAGATTGATCCTCCGTCGTTTGCCATCCCCCTGTAAAATGAACAGGAAACCGTATATACTCAAGCATACTAATCCCGCCGGAAAGGATGGACTGAGTCATGAGTAAAGTACTTGCGGTAATCATGGCCGGGGGCCAGGGCGAGCGTTTGAGTCTCCTTTCGGAAAAACGCGCCAAGCCTGCGGTGCCGTTCGCGGGCAAGTATCGCATTATCGACTTCGCGCTTAGCAACTGCGTTAACTCCGGCATCTACGATGTGGCTGTGTTGACGCAGTATCGCCCCCACTCTCTCAACGACCACATCGGCATTGGCAAGCCCTGGGACCTCGACAGGCGGCAGGGCGGTGTTCACCTGCTGCAACCCTACCAGGAGCATGGCGACTCAGATTGGTACCGGGGCACAGCCGATGCCGTATACCAGAACCTCGGCTTCATCATGGAATCGCGCTGTGACTACGTGCTCGTGCTGGCCGGCGACCACATTTACCGCATGGACTACGGACCCATGATCGCTTTCCACGAGCAGCAGGATGCCGATGTCACGCTCGGCGCCGTCATAGTCTCCATCGAGGAAGGATCTCGCTTCGGTATACTGGAAACCGACCCCGAAGGACGCGTTATCTCCTTCGAGGAAAAGCCCGCAAAACCAAAAGGCACTCTCGGATCCATGGGCATTTACGTGCTAAGTCGCGACACCCTGGCCCGCGTTCTGCTGGCAGACGCGCGTCTCGGCAAATCATCCAATCCCCCCAGCCACCACGACTTCGGCCACGATATTATTCCCGCGATGATGGCGCGTGACGAGCGCGTGTTCGCCTACCCGTTCGCGGGCTACTGGCAAGATGTTGGCACTGTCCAGTCGTACTGGGAGGCGCACATGGCCCTTCTCGACGACAACCCCACCTTCGACCTTTACGATCCCTCATGGGTCGTGCACACCCTCTCTGAAGAGCGGCCCCCCGCCCATATTTACAGCACCGCGCAGGTCACAACAAGCCTCATCTCACATGGCTGCATAATCAAGGGACGCGTCGAGCACAGCGTACTATCGCCCGGTGTAGTAGTCGAGGAAGGCGCTGTGGTACGCGACTCTATTCTCCTTTTCGATACGGTTATAGGAGCAGGAAGCGTCGTGGACCGTTCCATCCTCGACAAAGAGGTAGTGGTCGGCAAAAACTGCCGGATCGGATATGGCGACGACATGACGCCAAACAAACAGGAGCCAACCCGCCTCAACACAGGCATCACCATGGTGGGCAAGCGCTCGCGACTTCCCGACAACCTCCAGGTTGGGCGCAACTGCAAGATCGGCACCGACCTGCGCCCAAAGGACTTCTCGACTGACACCCTCGCCAGCGGCGAGACCGTGGAAGATCGAACCTTCGCGCATGGTTGGGAGCGCGAATTGCTGCGCCGCATGGCTGCATCACCACCAAAGCCGGCTACGTAGGGCATGACGGTTGATCAGCACGACAACACGCTGTTCCCGAATCCCTCACTATGTTTCGGAAGGCAGCTCTGACTGTCCCACCATATTTGTGGGAGGCAGCGTTGGCCCCGGCACCAGATCGGTGGCGACAGGATGCGGCGCACGGCCAGCCAGCCATATTTCCAACTCCCCCGGCATAAGATTGTACGTAGCGAACGCGTCCAGTTGTGCATCGCCGGGAAGCCTGTGTCGAAGCTCCTCGACAAGGGCAGTCAGATGAGCGGGGTTAGCCGACCTGAGTAGCAGGACGGTCGAGGCCGTAAGCGCAGAGGTATCAACCATCTCCGGTTGTGCGCGTGCTTCAGGCGGCAACGCAGCGAAAGCGCTTTGGTCACCCCTTATCGTTTGCAGATGATATGCAAGTATCAAGCCTGAAGCAATGGCAGGCCCCAGCACACCTGCCAGATCGTGCATGAAGTTTTGCGAGGCGCCACCTCCCAGGATCAGAAAGATCTGATACAACAAGGTGCCTGCGCTAACAAGCAGCGTTATGACGCTGAAGAAGAGGATCAGATATAGATATATCCGGCGGAGCAGGGCATGGCGATCCCGGGCGCCGTTCGGGGCCAGAGCTCGCTTCTGCAAACGCAACCAGTTAACGTACCAGATGGGCCCACCCACGATTATGAGGGTAGCCGCCAGGCTGATTCGGTCGCCCACAGCCTGCTGGCCAAGGTTCGTGGCAAAGCCGCCTCCGGAGAGCACGTCTAGTAGCAACGACACCAGACTGGCAGCACCTGCGCCCAGCACCGCGAGGCCCACCAGCGCCACGAGGTAGTGATATGCTCGCCTGATATTTGCCTGGCGCGGTGGCTCTTCCGCCACCAATGCTGCGTCCCACTGCAGCACCCGCCAGTGGTACGCCCACATCAGACCATACACCAGTGCGGTTATCAGCGGTCCCCCCGCCTGCGTCAGCAGCGAATCACCGGAACTACCAAGCGGGCTCGTACCCAGTATCAGGCGCAGTACACTGTTGAGGAAGAAAGCAAGGCTAGTCACCGTGACACTGAGAGTCTGGAACACCATAAAATAGAGGTACACCTTGCGCAATACGGAACGCTGTTCATCCTCCGATACGCTCGTGACCCGCTGAACAATCAGCCAGTGCGATAGCCAGAATGCCGCCGCCACCACAATCCAGGCAGCATCACTCACGAGCGGGCTTACCGCGCCCACGCCAATGCTCCCTTGAGTGTTCCCCGCTCTCGTACCGGCCTCCCACAGCCGTCGCCCCAGGTCCGCAGTATAGAACATCAAAATTGAGAGCGTCCCATAGCTAACAAGATAGAAGTACCAGCGACGCACGGTGGCGCAGCGTGTATCCTCGGGTGTGAGGCGGTTATCGTTGTACGCAACACGCCAGTAGTAGAGCCAGGCAATGCTGTACACAAACAGCGCCGGCACGGTATCGGCAAGCACCTGGCCCATATAGGTGACGGGGGTCGAAAACAGGGCAAGAAATATGCTGCGGAGCAGTTGTGCCAGCGCAAAGAATATCTGCCACGCCGCCACAAACAGCACGCCGTAGATCAACAGCTTGCGCAGAACCGATAGACGCTCTTGATCCGCATTCCGATTGGACGCAGACACGCTTCGCTGCGCCAGCATCCAGTGGATCGTCCACACGAGCGCCCCTACTAGCATGAGCGCGCCCGACGAGCTGAACTGCTGACGCTCGACACCGGCATCATTCAGTACGCCGCGCGAACCCCCCAGGGTCATTTCAACAAGCAACTGCAACAGACCAACGGCGCCTGCCAGCATCACTAGCAAACTGATGAACGTTACCAGGTAGATGTAAACGCGGCGTGCTACCTGCATGTCGAGGCTCCTTTCTGCTCTATGCCTAGCGATTGGAATATGGCAGATACTGGGGCGGCGCAATCGTTATGCGCCAGGTTCCATTGTCCCTGTGCAGAGAGAAGACTTCCGTGTTCGTGTAGTCGCCGGAGCCGCCGAACGGGCCGCCGCTGTTATAGTAAGTAGTAACAGCAACCGGTACGGTAGCATCATCGCCATTTAGCGTAATATTATCGATTCCAATGCGCTGCTGGTTGTTATAGTTGTACCCGCCCGCGTTGTAGCTCGTGTTGTAGTTCGTGAACTCGGCCTGTGTTGGCTTATTCACCATGCTGTCGCTCAGGTATGCGTAGGCGCCCGTATAGTCATTCTTTTGTAGGGCGGCATAAAAGCGCTGGACAGTGCCTCCGGGCGTATCGGCGGGCAATTCCTGGGCGGGTTGGCGCAATAACAGCACGCTTATGGCGGCCGCAATAAGCAATACGATCAGGCCGGCAACAATACCGACCAGAAATCGGTCCGGCTTGCGCTGCGTAGGCTGGGCAGGCTGCGTGGTCTGCTCCACAATCGAGTCACCCATAGTTCGTCCTTCCACGACATGTGACGGCGCGCGTCGCTTTCGCGCTCCATAAGGAACAATATAGCCAATGCAGTTCGGCCCACGCTTTAGCAGGTAGGCCGAGTATACCCCCCATTCTACTTGTCAGTCAATATCCCCTTAAGGATCTGGATTGAGAGTTAGAGTAAAATACAGGTGCAAATGGGTCCTATGTCAAAATCCGTGCGTTGCCCGCCCTGCAACGTTACGCATCACACAAAGGAAGTGGAAATATGGCCATAAGTCCTCTCGCCGGAAAGACAGCCCCGGCAGCCTTGCTCATCGACGCCTCAAAGCTGCAAGCCCAGTACTACGATATTCACCCCGACCCCACCGATCCTGCCCAGCGGGTGCAATTCGGTACCTCCGGCCATCGAGGCACCTCCTCCAACGGCTCCTTCAACGAAGACCATATCCTCGCCACCACCCAGGCTATTGTTGAACACCGCCGGGGCCAGGGCATAACGGGCCCCCTCTTTATGGGTATGGACACCCACGCTCTCTCCGGTCCTGCCCAGAAAACCGCCCTCGAAGTGCTGGCCGCACACGGCGTTACCGTCATGCTGGCGGCTGACGACGCCTACACGCCCACCCCTGTAATCTCACATGCCATTCTGACATATAATCGTGGTCGCGACACCGCCCTGGCCGATGGGATCGTCATAACCCCCTCCCACAATCCACCCTCCGATGGCGGCTTCAAGTATAACCCGCCCAATGGCGGCCCTGCCGACGTGGACATTACAACCTGGGTGCAGAACCGGGCAAATCAGCTATTACAGAAGAACTTGCATGGCGTGCAGCGTGCCGATTACAAATCAGCCCTCAAAGCGCCCACCACCCACTACTATGACTACATTACGCCCTACGTGAGCGACCTCAAACACATCGTAGATATGGACGCGATCCGCGATGCTAACCTGCGCATCGGGGTCGACCCGTTGGGCGGCTCCAGCATAGCCTACTGGGAGCCTATTAGCCGGATTTACGGACTTAATATCACAGTCGTCAACAAGATAGTCGATCCCACCTTCCGGTTCATGCCTGTGGACCACGACGGCAAGATCCGCATGGACTGCTCGTCGCCCTACGCTATGGCCAACCTGGTCAAACTAAAGGACGACTACGACATAGCCTTCGGCAACGACCCAGACGCCGACCGCCACGGCATCGTCACTCGCAGCGCAGGCCTGATGCAACCCAACCACTACCTCTCGGTGGCAATCTGGTATCTCTTCCAGAATCGCCCCGACTGGCCCTCGTCAGCCTCAATCGGCAAGACCTTGGTCAGCAGCAGTATGATAGACCGCGTCGGCCGCGAGATCGGTCGCCACGTATACGAGGTGCCTGTGGGCTTCAAGTGGTTCGTGCCTGGGCTGCTCGACGGCAGCCTCGGCTTCGGCGGAGAGGAAAGCGCAGGCGCGTCCTTCCTACGGCTTGACGGCACTGTATGGACTACCGACAAAGACGGCATTATCATGAACCTGCTGGCCGCTGAGATAACCGCGCGCACAGGCAAAGACCCCGGCATCCACTACCGCGATATGACGGGCAGGCTGGGTACCTCGTACTACACTCGCGTAGACGCGCCCGCGACGCCCCAACAGAAGGCCCGCCTCAAGGCGCTCTCTCCCGAGGACGTCAAAGCAGATACGCTCGCGGGTGAGTCTATTACAGCACGATTGACCAGGGCGCCGGGCAATCACGCCGAGATCGGCGGTCTGAAGGTGGTCGCCGAAAACGCCTGGTTCGCCGCCCGCCCCTCCGGCACAGAGGACGTTTACAAGATCTACGCAGAAAGCTTCCAGAGCAATGAGCACTTGCACAGTGTCCTGAAAGAAGCCGAGACTATAGTGAACAGCGCTCTATGAGGACATAACGCATGGCTAAACTCAACAAAGTTGCAGTATTCACGAAGGAGTACCCGCCCTACGTGTACGGCGGGGCCGGTGTGCACGTTGAATACCTGTGTCGCGAGTTGGCCAGGCTTGTGCCCGTGCAGGTGCGCTGCTTCGGGGATCAGGACGTGCAAGAAGGCGATCTATCGGTAAAAGGCTACGGCACGTGGGCTGACATTGCGCGCAACACCGACCCTCGCTTCGTCGGAGCCGTTGATGCGTTTGCCCGCAGCCTCGCCATGTCGAAGGACAACCTCGATGCTGATGTCGTGCACTGCCACACCTGGTACACCGACATGGGGGGTTTGCTTGCAGGCAAGCTCTGGGGCGTGCCCTACGTGCTGACCATCCATTCGCTGGAACCTTTGCGCCCCTGGAAAGTCGAGCAGTTGGGGAACGCCTATCACCTCAGCGCATGGATGGAGCGAACCGCCATCGAGCAGGCCGATGCGGTGATAGCGGTCTCAAACGAAACTCGCGACGATGTGCTTCGGCTCTTCAACGTGCCGCCCGAGCGAGTACACGTTATCTACAATGGCATCGACCCGATTGAGTACAAGAAAACGCCTCAAACAGATGCCCTTGTGCGCTATGGCGTCGATCCTGCCCGCCCCTACGTACTTTTCGTGGGCCGCATCACACGCCAGAAAGGAATTATCCACCTGGTCAACGCTATCCCTCACATTGACCCCTCTTTGCAGGTGGTGCTCTGTGCGGGCGCGCCCGACACTCCCGAGATCGGGCAGGAGATGGCCGAGCGCATCCGTGAGGTGAGTGTCGAGCGCAGCAACGTGGTCTGGATACAGGAGATGCTGGCGCGCCCCGACGTTATCCAACTCTACTCGCACTCGGCCGTCTTTTGCTGCCCATCGGTCTACGAGCCCTTCGGCATTATCAACCTCGAAGCGATGGCCTGCGAGACCGCCGTAGTGGCGTCGGCTGT
>JBBRDO010000075.1:0-24315 GCA_038203825.1 Chloroflexia bacterium
GCCACGCCGGACGCGCGCGTGGCCGAGGCGATTGAGTTGGTAGAGTCGAAGCGCGACGCGGATGGCCGGTGGACGCTTGAGAACCGGCACCCCGGCACCATGCCCATCGATGTGGACGAGGCGGAGGGCCGGCCGAGGCGGAGGCGGAGGCGGAGGCGGAGGCGGAGGCGGAGGCGGAGGTGGAGGTGGAGGTGGAGGTGGAGGTGGAGGTGGAGGTGGAGGTGGAGGCGGAGGCGGAAAGGTAATCAGCACAGGTGCTTCTTGAAGAACTCCGTAATCAAGTTGTAGCAGGTTACTTTGTTTTCATACTTGAGCACGTCATGGCCTTCGTTCTCGAAAACCTTGTACTCCACCTCTTTGCCGACTTTTCGCAGGTATTCCACCACTTCACGCGACTCCTGCTCGATCACTCGCGGGTCGTTGCCGCCTTGCAACACGAGCGCGCAGTTCTGTGAGCTGGCCCCTGGAGCGGAGCCTTGCCAGAGGTAACTGGGGGTCCTCACGTGTCGTGATGACCAGATGCATTTGTTGGGGCATGTGCTCCAGCAGAAAGTTGAGGGCGTCATCAACTGCTTTGGCATCGACAGCATGGTAATCGTCAAGGACAAGGACGAAATTGTCCGGCATACCTGTAATTTCATTGAGCAGAGCGGTGAGGATTGCTTCGGCTGGTGGTTCCTGAGCGGATTGGAGCACACCCAAGATACCTTCACCGATTTCCGGCGCAATAGTGCGTAACGCAGCGACCAGGTAGGTCAGAAAGCGTGTAGGGTCGCTATCCTTTTCGTCCAGAGACAGCCAAGCTACCCTACAATCACTTGAGGCCGCCCACTCGCTAACCAGCGTGGTTTTACCGAAGCCTGCGGGGGCAAAGATCAGAGTCAGCTTGCGGTGAAGACCTTCGTTCAGCCGTTCGACCAGTCGTGGACGGCCTACCAGCTTAGCACGAGGTGGCGGGATATATAGTTTGGTGGCCAGGATCGGCGTAGCCATGAACCAATTATATACCTATATGCCGCTACCCAAACCCTGACCTACCCATATAGCAGCAATGTTGGGTTTAGTCCGGTAAGGACTGAATTGAACTTTTTGGCTCCAAAACGTTACTATATCTACGATAGAATAGCGCAGTCCTATCCGAAGATGGGGAATCGCCATGTCGAAGCTCAGGGGATCTATGCGGTCACAATTCATTCTGGTGCCTAACCGCATTGCGCATAGTGTCGGCCTGTACTAACGAGAACCAGACGTCTAACTCCACCCCTGGTGTGGTCTCCGATGAATCTCCGCCTTTCGGAGAACTCTCCGGCGAGATTGCGGGCTGGGGGATGGGCTGATACCTCGGCTTCGACTTTCTCCTCGAATGTCTGGCCGGAACGGGTCAGCAGTGGTGGGATGGTTTGAGGGTAAACGCCGTACTCTTCGAGGAATCCGCGCCCGTGAGCCCGCTCTTGAAGTCGTAACCACAGGTAGCGTTGGCACTGTTCGAGCCGGATGAACTGGGAAATATCGGTGGGCGAGATCTTTTGGATGGGCTGTGCGGGGATGGCGGGAGCGGTTACGGCTGAGGCCGAGTCTGAAAGCTCAATGGGTAGATCGTCGTCCGGCATGTAAGAAGCCTCTTGAGTATAATGGCTGTGGGGTCGATGTAGTGCAGCTCACAAATGCCCGGCACCCTACCACGATTCCTAAGTACAAAATACGGACCGGTACATAACAGAAGTACTGGCACTTTACATGAAAAAATATAACAAGATTTCGGGCTAACTGCAACGGGCCGGCTGAGCGCGTTGGCTACGGATGGTACAGAGATTTGAGCAAGATATGTCAATTGGAAAGATAGGATCGTTGGACACAACCCCTCCTGAGAGGCAGAGGAATCTCGACAAGACGGTGTTCGCGTTTGCCAGGAGCTATCTCCTCGGCGAGGAAGGCATTTCTCAGGAATTGCTAAATCTGCATGTCCGTCCATCTCCCGATGCCCAAAAGCTCCAGACGTTGGCTGCTATCTTTGAGCGATTGCTGAAATCAGCACAGAGCGCTCAAAGTATGCCGAATGTGATCGGAGGGTCGATTGGCGGCATCGAGAGGTTGAGCACGGTCCTTTTCGGTTTTGACCCGGCGGCGGTTGCGCAGAGATACCCGAGGAGTGAGGAAGGCTGTAAGCGCCTATTCGATGACATTCGAGAGCAATTGGCACCAAGAGGCAAGCTCAACTACAACCCGCGCAGCCTATGGAGGCGCTTCTGCGGGACGGTCACCTCGGGCGCGGCCTTTCTCTCGGCGTTTCCGGACGCAGAGGCATTCTACGCATGGGTCGAGCCGTTCGACCTGAACGAGGATGGACGCGTCCAGATTGCCACCAAGATCGCCCGGCAGATAGACGGCATAGGATTCGCCCTGGCTTGTGACTTTCTCAAAGGGGTAGGCTTTAGCAGTTTCAGCAAGCCCGATGTCCACATCAAGGAGATATTCTCTCAGCTAGGGTTGAGCCGGTCGAAAGACGATGTTGAGGTATTCAAAGCAGTCGGTAGAGTAGCATGGAGCGTAGGGGTCACGGCTTACGAGGTGGACCATCTGTTCTGGATGGTGGGCAGCGGGGAGCTCTATTTCGCCGGACGTCGGCTTGCGAACAGCCGAGCCGAGTTTATCGCCCTTGCGCGCAAGGCGCTAGGAGACTCGACGCCGATGCACGAGTCCACGCAGGAAGCTGAACTTGCAAACCCGGCGGGCGAGGAGAACAGTACGGTCCTGCCTGTTCGAGAAGTCGTAGAAATCGTGCGAGAGTGGGTGGATCTCCATGCACGCCATCTGCCCGATTTTGCGGGTGCTTATCTGTGGGCCGGGATAACGGCGCTGCCTCCCGATGCGCCCTTTCCACTCTATCGTGATGTCGATGTAGTCCTGGTACTGCCCGAGGGCGCGCAAGACGACACCGTGGAAGTTTTCTACAGGGGCATCATGCTGGAGGTCATCTCCATAGACCTCAAAGCCCACCAGGATGCCGAAGCCATACTGGCGAACCCCAGCCACGGCCCCAACATGGCCACCACGCAGATCCTGGCCGACCCTACCGGCATCCTAACACCGCTCCACCTGAAAGTCGCTTCGGAGTATGGCCGTCGCCGCTGGATAGAGGCACGCTGTGAGAAGGAAAAGGACGCGGCGGATAAGCAACTTGCCGCCATGCGAGCGGCATCTACTCCCCAGGAACGTCTCGATTCAGTGTGGGCATTGCTCAGCGCACTCAGCGGACTCCTGGCAGTGGCACAGCTCAGGCGTCCTACCACCCGGCGCACGCTGGCCCTGTTGGGGGAGTTGCTCGAAGCCCAGGGGCGACACGAACTGCACGAGACAGCGCTCACGCTGTTCGGGTCGGCACACATGAGCCGTGCGGACGTGCAGGCGATGCTCGACCTGAGCGTGATCGCCTTCGACAGGTCAGTCGAGGTTTACCACACGCCGACGCCGTATGGATTCACAATCCGCCCTCACCTGCGGCCTTATCTCGCTGAAGCGACCCAGGAGATGATCGATGAAGGCAACCACCGGGAGGCAATGTTCTGGATCTCGGCGCTTGCCGGCGAATCCTACCTGGTGCTGCAAAATGATGCACCCGAAGAGGAAAAGCCCGAATTCGCATCCCAGTTAAGGGCGATGCATGTCGCTCTGGGGTATGCAGACACATCAGCCGAGGTGTGGGCAGAGCGGGTGGCCTCCGCCGAGCACTTGGCACAGGAGATGTACCATATCGCCGATGCGCTCACTATGCTACATCCGGAATAAGGGCAACCGGAAGAGTAGTCGGGTAGCTTGTCGTATAGGACCAAAACAGCGCTGGTTTTGACGACCAAACTGACGACCAAACCCGCAAACTCCAGCAGATATAAGCAGACCTATATAGCGCTTGCGTTCTCTATCTACGCACAAAACGGGCGTTGGCGAACCCCTGCGGAAGTCCTCCTGGGGGCTCTTAATCAGTGGGTTGAGGGTTCAAGTCCCCCGCGGCACACCCAAAATTAGGCACGAGGAAGCCCTATCAGTCAGACTGATAGGGCTTCCTCGTGCGTTCTTATGACAGTGAAGCTTCCCCCTGGAAAAGCGGGCCAAGAAAGACGCTGGTTCACAATATGAAGGAGGCCCATTAGGATTGGGCAGCTGATTCCAGGCCCGAATGAGCCATGCAGTCAAGACAGGAGCGCGGCTCCTGGTGGTTGCACCGGCAGTTCACTTGGCAAAGGCCTGTCGCTTACGCAATAGCCGAGGCAGCTGCGCTCGTTCGACCCATAGTAGAGCAAGCAGTGGAGGCACAAACCAGAGAAGTACGCGCCAGAAAAAGGCAAACACATAACCCTGCGGAAGTTCAATATACGAAGTCGCGATCCCTCCGAGAACATTAGCAAACAGTGCCGATGCGCACAAAGCTAACGTCATGGCGCCAACCCTGGGCGTAGCAGCAATACTCGCAACGCCCACAAGCGGTATAACGTACCAGGCGTATGCCGGGTGGCCCACCATTAAGAAGATTGTCGTCGCCAAACTGACGATCGCCCAGCTCTCCAGCAAGTTGTTCGTGCCGACGAGTTCGCGGCGAGTGACCCAGACTAACACCGGGACAAAGAGCAGGACGAGGACAATGCCCGCCAGGGAACTGAAGGCCTGCCCTACCAGCAATGCCGTTATATTCCAGGCGTCCCACACAGGCAGGTAGAATGCAAGGGTCACCAGGGCTACTAGCCCCGCCGTGCCGGCTATCACACTCGAGCGCGGCGTGCGCCTCCACATGAAGATAAGGTAAACGATCAACAGGGGCGCAGTGACATATTTGGTAAGCGCCGACACCACCAGAATGATGAGTGCCGCCCACTCCCGCTGGCGTAGGTACAGATACAGACCGAGCAACACGAAGAAGAGCATCACCGTCTCTACGTGACCCATTCCCTTTAGCACAACAATCGGGTTCCACGCGTAGAAGATAAGCCCAGGCAGGCGGTAGGAAGGATTGACACGACCCAGTATCTTCCAGATGAGCACTGCATTCGCAAGGCACGCCGCGAACAGGAAAACGCGAAACACAATAACGTTTACAGCAATGTCGTCTCCAGCCAGATACGACCAACCGGTGGATAAATACGTCCAGGCTGGACCGTACGGCGTCGTTGTATGTGTCCAACCAGCCAGTTGCAAGTTCGAGGGTAAGTCGAAGTCCGCCGGGGAGTATACGTATGGGCTGGCCTGAAACACGCTCGCCAGTCGGGCGTACAAAATGTAGATGTACAGGTCGCTGCTGAAATTGGGAAGGGCGAGCACTGACGTCAACCAGAAGAGAGTCGCCAAACCGAAAGCAACTGCTATTACCGCGGGGCTGATCGTCACGCGCTTGCTCAAGTACAGCGCCGCGAAATAGCAGGCTATCAATATCAACGTTGCCGCGAACAGTAACCCGACAGCTTCAGAAGCCGTACCGGGGGGCGAAATGGGCAGGCGCGTGATCGCGCCCCAGGCCCAAAAGCGATCAATCAGGAGAGCCCGCGGGCTTTCCATATAAGGTGCGGTCTGAGGTATAACAAAGTTGAAGAACGCGTACGCGACAAGGGCAATTATACCCAGACCTGCGAAAGCGAGTGTCGAACTATTGAACCAGCGCGGCTTGAAATTGCCCACATTCATGAATGTTCCGGCCGCGACGCCATCTCGGCTCGCGCTTCCGCGTCAAGAACGTACGCCGCACCCTCCGTCTCCCAGTGATGCCGGGTGTAGAGAACCCCTTTGCCCGTACCGTCAGCCTGTATGAGCAGCGGATAAGCGTGCCAGTGATAATCGTACGCCCACGCCCAGTCGTGCGAATAAACCCCTACGTCTACAAAATACCTACCCTCGTTCAGGTCTAGCCGCTCGATTACCAGCGCTATCTGCCCCCATTTCGAAGCAAGGCCCACTCCACCGCGACCCGTGCTATCGTAGCAGACAAGACCGTCGTCGCGAGTGATTGTTACTCCAAAGTGAGGAGTTGGTACGGCCTCACGAGCAAGGTAGTCAATCTCCACCCGCAGTGCTTCCCCGCTATCCAGTGTCTCAACCGGTAACCGTCTGTCGTCCAGCAGACGCACCGCCACGATCTCAATCTCCTGCGATCCAAAGCGGTTTTCGTTGACTCGTAATTCGAGGCCGGCAGGAGTGTGCAACACGTGTGCCGACCGGGGAGTGCGGCGAATAGTCTCCTGAGCCATCTCCGCTACGTACTGACCCACCACTACCTCCGGCGAGCCCTGCGCTACGACTTTCCCCGCGTCAAGCCACAACACCTCGTTACAGAGCCGGCGCACCAGCTCGATGTCATGGGAAACGAGGAGTACTGTGCCGCCCTGGCTCTTGAAGTTGGCTATCTTCTGCAGGCATTTTTGCTGGAAACTCACGTCCCCAACCGCGAGCACCTCGTCGATCAGCAGTACGTCCGGGTCGGTATGTACGGCCACGGAGAAGGCCAATCTCAATGTCATACCGCTGCTGTACGTGCGGAGGGGGCTGTCAATAGCCTCCTCGAGCTCGGCAAAGTCGACGATTGCTTCCAGGCGCTGTGCCACTTCACGACGCGTGAGACCCGCAATAACACCGGCCACAAACACATTTTCACGGCCGGTTAGATCCGGGTGGAAGCCAATCCCCAGATCGAGGAGCGCTCCGATGCGACCGGTTACATTTACGCTTCCTTCGTCCGGACTGCCTACGCCTCCAATCAGTCGCAGCAGAGTAGATTTGCCTGCGCCATTACGCCCTATCATGCCGATCATTTGTCCCTGGTGGGCCTCAAAACTCACTCCCCGCACAGCCCAGAACTTCTCCACCGAGGCCATACGCCGCACGCCTGCACGCACCACCGCTTCCTGTAAGGTGATGGGCCTGTTCGAGTGATAGCGGCGGTACTCTTTACCTAGCCCGCGCACCGTTATGACTTTGGCCACTTACAGCTCCTCTACGAAGCGCTTGCTTGCACGCCGAACAAAAACGGAATGTCCAACCCAGAGGAGGACCGATGATAATAAGGTCAAGACAAGTAAATCAAACCCGTCCGGCAGCTCGCCGCGGATAAGAATGGCTCGGTAGGCGTTTACCAGATATAGCATGGGGTTTAGCCTGTATATGCCGTAATACTGAGCAGGTACTGCCGCAGAATCATAGAAGATTGGTGTGAGATAGAAGCCCAGCATCAGCACGAGGCCCAGCAGATACTGCGTATCGCGAAAAGTAACGTGGAATGCGGCGACCAGATATGCTATGCCCAGGGTGAACAAGAACTGCAGTCCTATTACTACGGGCAAGGCAGCGATGGCAACCGTGAAGCCCCCGGTCCCCAGTATCCCAAAGATGAGCAACACGGGCAGGGCCAGCAAGAAATGGACGAGGTTAGTCGCTACCGCCACCGCGGGCAGCATGCTCGCCGGGAAGCCGGGCTGCCTGATAAGCTGCCGGTTATCAGTTACTGATGTGGCAGCAGACACAAGCGATGAACTTAGCCAGTTCCACGCCAGCACGCCGCTGAACAGGAAAAGAGGATAATTGGCAATGTTTAGAGGTAGAACCACTCCGAACACGAAACCCAGCACAAGCAGCTGCGAGAGCGGGTTGAGAAATGACCATAGCAGGCCCAGCACCGAGCGCTTGTAGCGGATTTTGATATCACGCAATACCAATTCCATTAGCAAGTCGCGGCGATATACCAGATATCTTGTTCGAACCAGAACTGCCATAGCGCTTATGTCTCTCCCTCTACTACCCGAGCGTCTCTCCTACGTCCTACCGGAGTGGCTACTTTGATGCTCTCCACAGCATGTTGGGCACCACTTCCTCGATCTTGTAGCCCTGGTCCGTCTCCAGTTGATACCATAGGGTTTCGGAAGGGTTGTACAGAAATATATCGCTGAAACCGTCTCGAATAGTAGGCGCGAACGAGTCCTGCACCAGTTCGAAACGCACTCCCGAGTTGAGCAAGTAGCTGAGTGAGAATGTGTCGCCCAGATTGGTGGGCCATGGATTGCTGACAATTACGAGTGGATGGTCAGATTGGTTGATAGCGCCGGCCGCTAACGGGAGTTCCGGGCTAACCACCTTGGTCCACCACGTAGTAGACTGGAGGCTGAGCACGCACGAGCCAATTCCTGCCAGCACGATAGCGAGCGCTACGGATTGCCCGATCCGCTTGCGTAAAAGGCTTGCGGAGCCGAGCAATTTCGACAGCGTATAAGCGACCGCAAGTTGAGACCCGATGATGCACGGAACCAGGTAGCGGGTTACGGTGGAGCGGACACCGCCCGTGAAAAGGTCCTGAGCCAGGAAAACACCTGCAGTGACCCCGGCGAGCGAGATAACGAAAAACCAGGTTCGCTTCGGCGTATGCCTGTAGAGATAGTACAGGCTGTATCCTACGAGTATTATTACCGGCACGCGCGCCAGGTATGTCCACGGGTTGTCCCACCCGAAGTCGACATCGAGGATCGAGTATCCGGTATTAACTACCCAGTAGCGCCACAGGTAGTCAAAGCCTACGGCGGCCTCGGCCCATGAATTGGTGCTGACCAATCGCTGGTAGTTCGTGATATCAACTATGATCCAGGGCAGAAAAGCGAGCAGGGAAATACCTGTAACTATGCTGTAGCTGATAATAAGCCTGGTTGGGCGCAGCCGCTCGATAACCAGCACATAAAGCCCGTGGGCCGCGACTACCAACACGAAGAAGAGGTGAGTGTAGAGGCCCAGGATCACGGCTGTCATATACAGCACCCAGTTCATGAGGCCAGGTAACCTCATAGCCCGCAGAAGGAGTGCGCTTGATAGCAGTATCATCACGGTCCATAGCGAATACTGCCTGGCCTCTTGAGCGTACAGAACATAGAAGGGGGATATGCTGACAAGCCCTACCGCTATCCACGCGACGAGCCTGGACCCGAAAAGCTCGATGCAGAGCCAGAAGATGCAGGGGAAAACAAAGAGACTGATGAGCACCGAGAGCATACGCAACGCGCTCGATGAATTTCCAAAGAAACCCATCCAAATGCGGACCAGCAGAAAGTACAGTGGTGGGTGTTCCTGATCTTCGGCTGCCAACGAGGCTATGGTATCGGTGGGGCCTTTTTCAGGACTGAGCTGCAAGAATTGCTGTATGTCCTGTATACCAATTTCGTGTCCGTCGAACAGCCGGTCGATTACCTCAGCGCCCGTAAAGCCCGCAGCACGCAGGGGCGTATATGTCTCATCGTGCCAGAAGAACTTCTTGTCTATGTTGGTGAACCGGAAGAACAACCCTGCGAACAAGACCACAGCCACTACCAGCGCGGCCAAGGCTAATCGTAGCTGGTAGCCGCGTGTTACCTCGCCCACCCAGGTTTTGTCTTGCAGGTCTTGGCTATTCGAGATGTTCATGCCTTTTAGCGATTCCTCATGTATAGATCATTTCAAACCTTGACGTTGGCCTCTTGAGATACTTCGACAGGCAACCATTCAGGGATGGCCAGGTATGTTGAACCGCTTGCGTAAGGCTCGCTGCGACCTTCGCGTTGGACGCGCATTCGTGAGCGCAACAGCCCCAAGGGGCCTGCGATGTTGCCCGCGATCTCGACCAGAATCAGCCAGAGCGGATATTCGCTACGCCCAAGCAAGCGCCGTACTACTCTCCACGCATGCGCTCGAGGTAACCCGATCAGCATTCGACCGGCCGCTCGCAGATCATGGTCGACTATTAGAGTGGTCAGGTGATAGGACACGTGGCCTTTGCTGTAGTTATAAATTTGGCGCCGCAAAGCGCCGATAGCTCGCCGGTGACGGTGCCAGACGTAGGCCCGCGATTCATAAACTAGTCTGTGGCCACTCTTGAGGATTTTGTAGAAGATGTACGTGTCCTCTCCGACCCCGGACGGCATGCCGGGTCCCAGAGCCTCGTCGAGCATCCCTATCTCCGGGTTGGCGAAGAGGGTGGCACGGAAGGCTGCATTAGCCGTACCACCCAGGAGCCAAGTGGGCGCAGAATAAATTCTGGAACGTTGAAACCAGTCCGAGTCGGCCTCAAACCTATCGAAACCTCGGCCCAGGCCCCCGTATTCCTCAAATAAGTACTGGGCCTTCGTTTCGATTTCGAGCGGCAAGATATTACCCGTAACTGACATCACGTCTGCCCGGGCAAAAGGAGCCACGAGAGCTTCCAGCCAGCCGGTAGGCACCGTTACGTCGTCGTCAACCGTGACCACGATTTCGCCGGTCGTGGCCGCAATACCGCAATTTCGAGCGTACGATGCGCCCTTACGTCGCTCGTTTACCAGCCGCACTCCCGGAAACTCCGCCACCACGGATGGGGTCACAACGGAATCAGGATTGTTATCTGCAACCACTATCTCCACGGACCTCGGCGATACCTGCGCCATCAAAGAGTGCAAGCACCTACGCAGGTCATCCGGGCGATCACATGTACCGACCACTATGGACACCGGCACGCCCAGCGGAAGCATTTCCTTCAATTCTGCTGTTTCCTGGCTTTCGACGCGTGTGCCAGGTTTGGACAAGGCGGCGAGAATATCTGCCCACACGAAATCCATGCTCATGGAGCGGTCATGGTCCATCAAAAGAAGACCCAGCGTGTTGGCAATCATATCAAGTAGTTCGCTGGCGCTGATAGGTTTGAAGCTGTTCTTGATAACGACTTTGCCGACAGATAGCCCTTGACTGTTCACAAAAACAACCGTACGGGGGTAATCCGCCACGTCAGAAAGCGCAGGGAGCGGCTCGCTTATGTCTACTGTCCGAATAGCAGTACGCCACCGGCGGTCAGGAAGTCGGTGAGGTGCGTGAGGGGTGCGGGCCAACGACCGGGTATCAGTTAACGTCATAGCAGTACGCGCAGCCTGACTGTATCGTCCTAGTCCAATTAGCGAGCCCCATATCTCCGCCCACACCAGATCGCGCGGGAACCGGGTTGGGCGCATGAATGTGCCCGCGAGGCGAGCCAGGCCCCAGTATAGTAGCCACCACACACCGAGAAAAACGAACGATAAGCGCTCGTCGGAGTAGGCCTGGGCACTGCGCACGAAATACGAATAGAGACCTGTGCCGTTGTTCATGAGCTGCGTGCGCAATTGCGTATATTCACGGCGGTGACGGTGACGCACAATGGCTGCGGGCTCGTACACGAGGGTGTAACCACTCTTCAGCACTCTGAAGAACATCTCCAGGTCACCGCCTCCGTTGGTAACGGTCCCAACGTCGAGCGCCGGGTCGAAGTCCCCGATGCCCTCGAATACACTCCTGCGATAGGCCATGTTAGCTCCGGTTCCAAACTGGCCTGCGCCTTGATATATGAGCCTGGGACGTTCTCCTTTGAGGCCTACCCGGTACCACTTCCTCTCGAAGCCGCGACCGAACCCACCGTACATTTCGAAGAGGATCTGAGCCTCGGTTTCAAGCTCATACGGCACCACCAGCCCGGTGACCGCCATCACGTCCGGGTCCTCTGCGAAGAGCGCCGCCAATGCGCGCACCCAGCCGGGATCAACCACTACATCATCATCTGTGTACGCGATGATCTCGCCTTTGGCCTCCTTGATTGCGCGGTTGCGCGCCCAATCGAGGCCCGGCCGCTCCTCTCGGACATAGCGCACTCCACTGTGACCTGTCTTCACCAGTTGTTCGGTAGCATCGCTACTTGGTGCGTTATCTACTACAAGTATTTCCAGGCTCGGGTAATCGAGATGTTCGAGAGCTTCCAGGCAACAAGCGAGATCGGCAGTGCGATCACGAGTGCATACAGCCACTGTAACTGTCGGCCATTGTGCGCTATTTGCCGGGTGTGGCGTATCCACCAGGTCCTGGGTCGAGAAGTTTGTCGGGCGCGAGCCGGACAGCAGATCGCGCACCAGGTGGCGCGTAATGGCAGCGCTGTGCTGTTTGAGAGCAGCCTTGCGAATATCCCGGGCACTGCACGCCTGTGCAACCACCGGAAGCTGCACGTAACCGATCGGCTCCCCGTGTAACCGAATAAGAACCTTCACGGTCTTGTAGGCGCCAGGGCAATCGATGGGTTTGGGCGCGCCGCTTAATTCGAAGTCGACTACTTTGATGGGGTCGAACATAGGTGCCAACCTAATTGTTCCGGGCTGTCTCCGTTACCGCAACAGCCTCCTCATAAGAGGGGATCGGCGGAGACGCGCCGCTGTTAAGACGCCTCAACCCTACTTCCAGGCCGGCAAGGTCATTCATAGCGAGATCTGAACTCTCAAATATGATTTCTGCCTCAACTGAGCGGAGCGATTGCCACAGGAGCCCTACCATTGGCAAACACTGAATAACTGCACATGCGAGCAACAGAGCGGCTCTGTAATCATCGAGTCCTACCAGTACATAAATGGCTCCTCCCCCGAGGAGCAATAGTGTTACAAGTTGCGGCACGACCCACAGTGGGTTAAGAGCGCCGGCAGCAGTCTTCGGAGTGATGCGGAACCCGAGGGGAATACGAAACACGGCCATGATCCATGAAAGAGTGTAAATGGGCCACGTAGCGTACACGAGCACGATTGCGCGCCACAAAAGGCCGGCAACTACGAGTGGGTGCCTGTAGCGACGTAACGCCACCTGCCTGATTAGCAGGTAGACCAAACCCAACGGAAGGACATGTAACAAGTACTGCTCGAACGTCGCCCAACCGGTTGGGGTTCCATTCATCAACAAGGCTATAGTCAGGATGATATGCAGGGCCACGGGCAGGCCGATCCAGTAGTACGTCATACGTACTGCATAGGAAAGCCTCATGCCCCACGTGAGCCGCGAAAAGCAGCGCGGATAGCTGGTTAGTAACAGTTCGAACACGCCCCTGGACCACTTGAATTGTTGCGTAAACCAGGCGGCGGCGTCGGGCGGGGCCATGCCGGGGGCAAGTGGCTCTGCAACGTACACTGAGTGCCAGCCACCGGCGTGCAAAGCTATGGAAGTCGCCAGGTCCTCTGCCAGTCCGGGCTGGTAACCGCCGATTGATGCAAGGGCTTTTCTCCTGATCAGGGCGTTGCTCCCAACGAGGGTGGTTCCACCGACCCCGTCCGCCCCAAGAGAGGTGGGATTGTAGTAGTCGAGGCTCGTTTCATTTGCGGCTCGGGCCAGCCAGGATTGCTTCGCGTTTGAGAAAGTCAGCATCACTTGCACGAACCCTATCGAGGAGTCGTTGAAATAGCCTAGCGTCCTCTCCAGAAAGTCGCATTCGGGCGCATGATCAGCATCAAAGATAACCACAATCTCCCCGCGTGTGCGGGCCAGCGCGGCGTTTACGTTGCCTGCCTTGGCGTACTTATGGCTCGTGCGCGTTAAATAGCCTGCCCCCAGCTGCTTGGCCAGAAGTGCCAGCATGGGGTCATTCCCATCGTCAAGCAGCCATGTCTTGTGTGCTCCTCGCATCCGGCATGCTGCGGAAAGGGAGCGCTTGATAAGAGCAAAAGGTTCATTATATGAGGTAACAAAGACGTCAACGGTAAAGCTGCGCGTCGGAGTGGGAGTTGCCGGCCGCTTATAGGCAGTGAGGTAGAGTATCCAATTGCCAAGCAGCTGCGCAGTGCAGTAAATAGTGGTCAGGGCTAACATCACGATGCGCCAGGGCCACGTAAAGGGGATCGGGAGCTCCAACCAGGGTGAAACTACACCAGGAAAGTCTGCCCACCAACTATAGTAATAAAGCAAGGCCAGCAGTCCGAGAGCAATTAGCACTCTCAATGTGACAATACTTGTTCGGTTGTCGGAGCTATTAGCCGGGCGAAAGCTCTTCGTCGCTGTCTTCACAAAATTTCACCCTTTTTGGAACAGCAAATCCCTGCGCACCCTAGGGCCACCGCTTATGAATACTCTATCAGAAATCGCGGCCGATTCCGTCGCTTGCCTGTACTGATATTCCAGTGCCAGACCACTGAGATGTTCGGCGTAGTACACTGAGGTGCTATAGCAACATACGTAGACCCACGGCGCACGCAACACGACAAGTATAGGTAAAGAGTATCTACCAAAGTGCACAATGGGTTTGGGACCGCCGTCTTCAAGTTAGCTGCTTAGACGTAATAACCTTACATCAAGGTGTTGCCATCCCGATTCGCAGAAGATATTGCAGCGCACCGGCTTCTACGGTAGCTTCGTTTCGAGATACCGTTACATGCCCGATATGCAGTGCTTATTGGGAGGTCCTGTTGTCGCCTATGCAACTCAGAAATGAAATGGGCAAGCAGAAATCAGATCAGCCTTGTACCTCCAGGGGTACGTCGCAATGGCGCTCGCTACACACCTGTCACTGCCACACTTTGCAGTCTCCCAGTGGCGCTCTCGACGAACATTCGCCTGTAATTGTCGTCGCGGAAAATGACGGCAATCTCATCAATCATAGCCTGCGCATCCAGGTGCGCTGCCTGTGCGTCAACCGTTCGCCCGCAGGCTGCCAGCACCGACGTCATTCCCATACGTGCCTGCAAGGCTGTGGGCCGCATCAGCATTTCTACCGCAAGCTTATCGGCTTCCTCGTAGTGGTTAAGAGCGCCCTTGGTATCTCCCGTGGCTGCACTTAATCTCGCTTCGGCCAGGTCTACCATAGGGTAGAAGCACTTCATACCGCGCTCCTGAGTATATTGGCGCGCTTCGCTCACAAGCCTTGATGCTTCGTCCGTGCGATTCCTCTCCAACGCCACCAAAGCCGCTCCTATCAGTGAGCGTGGTCGCTGCTCATACATCTGTATTGATGGGCTGTTCAATCCGTTTTGGAAGTACTCGTCGGCTTGATCCACCTGCCCCAGTGCAAATGCGCAGAAGCCGAGATCGGCCCAGCCGGTACCGCCCGCGGGCGCACCAGCAGGGATTTGCAGCAGTTTCAGAGCTTCAGAGTGCGCCTCCACAACTCTGTCTACCAGCTTCGGGCTGATGTCCAGACACACTCCTCCCAAGCCTCCAAGCGGAATTACAGTCATAAAGGGGACGAAATCTATCAGAGGGCGGGCGTGCGCCAGGGTGCGCTCGAACCACATAATCGAGCTTTCATAGTCACCCAGCATCTGGGTAATATATCCCAGGATTGCTGCTCCCAGAGGGGCTGCATAAGTAGAGCCGATCTGTGTGGCAATCCGGTAGCCTTCTTCCGCAACTTCTTTCGCCAGATATAGGTCGCCATTACGCAAATGGTAGGAAGGTACCGAAGCTGTCAGAATTTCAGCGCGCCGTTCCAGGTTGTTCGCTTCGTCCGCTGCTTTCAGGCCTTCCACAGCCGTTTCCCACGCCTGGTCGTACTCGGTCATATGGATAAGCGTACTGGATTTGTGGGCCAAACCAAACGCTGTGGTATCTTTGTTATCCAGCACGCGGCCAAGTTGCGCGGCCTCAGTCAGATACTTGTTGGCGTTGCCGAAATCTGCCATAGACATGCACACATTACATCGCACCGTGTATAGCTCGATCAGCCCCGATACCACGTCGTTCTGCCGGGCCAGCTCTTCAGCCTCAACCAAATGCTCTTCCGCTTGCGGGACCTGTCCCAGGATCATTGCTTCGATCAGAGAAAGCTTATTGAGAGCGGATACTTGTATTGGAATGTTATTTCGCTCTTGCCCATATGCGCGCATAGTGTTATATGTTTCCAGCACACCGGGGACATCCATGCCGAACTCCAGCATCTTGCCCAGTCCCTCGTAGGCCCGTCGGGCCATCTCGGGCTCGTCCACCTTCTGGACTATATCTATAGCACGCCTGTAATAGGCGCTTGCCTCTTCACGCCCACCTGTGCGCGCTGCATTGTCTGCTGCCTTGATCAGGTAGGGTAGGGCGCGTGCCTCCTGCCGGGCCTCCAGGAAATGCCTGCCGATCTCGTTGACCCTATCCGGAGCGAGTCGTTCAAGGCACTCCGCCACCCTGCCGTGCAATTCCCTGCGCCTGCTCAATAGCACAGAACCATAAGCGGTCTCCTGGGTCAGGACGTGCTTAAAGAGATAGACTCGGCTGGGCAGGCTACTCTTCTCCCTGACCAGCTCTCGCCGCTGCAGGTTCGATACGGCTCCGTTGACGGCTTGCGGCACTTCATACACGTTTGCCAGCACATCATATTCGAACTCTCTGCCTATTACCGCAGCCGTTTGTGCCACATATTTGGATTCGTCGTCTAGCCTGTCCAGGCGGGCGGTGATGACACCTGCCAGCGTATCCGGAACGGCGATCTTCTCTATTTCGCGGGTGGCACGCCAGTGCGAATCTTCTTTTATCACCAGTTTCGCGTCGAGCAGCGAGCGTATCACTTCCTCAACATAGAAGGGGTTGCCCTCGGCTTTGCTCAAAATGAGAGCGCGTACCTTCTCAGGCAAGTCTTCAATCTCAAGCAAGTTGGCGACCAGCTGGCGCGAGTTATCTTCGTCCAGAGGTTGCAGAGTCACCGCAGTATAGCGATGCGCGTAATCGCGTGCGCCCATCTCATGGAAGCGCCAGGAAGGGTCTTGCGTCTGGGGCCGGAATATGGCGAGCAGCATGAGCGGCGCTTTATCCGTCAGCGGTAGCAATTGCTCGATCAGTTCGAGTGAGGTGGGGTCTGTCCAATGCAGGTCTTCAAATACCAGCACAAGCGGCTTTGCGCTTGCCAGTGCGCCGACCAGTGTGCCTACCGAGTAAAAGATACGTCCTCTCAGCGCCATTGGCTCAAGGTAGCGCACCCTCTCCAGGTCATCCCCCGTCAACTTAATGCCAAGCATTGAGGCCAAATAAGGTGCGAGTTCCTCGCCGCGACCGGGCAAGGCTTGCTCTATCCCATCTTTTACTTTGCTATAGCCCTCATCGTCAGGATCAGAAGCTGCGAGCCCAAAGAGTGATGAAAGTAGGTCAATGAAGGGTGCATAAGGAATGGTTGTTTCGTATGACAACGAGCGACCTTCGTACCATTGGAGGCCCGAGTTATCTTGTTCCGCACCCGATACCTGGTGCTGCGAGCGTAGTTCCGAAACCAGCCGCGACTTGCCTAGACCTGCCTCGCCCATCACCGATATAATCTGCCCGCTGCCATGTAACAGACCATCCACTGAAGCCCGCAGGGCAGCCAGTTCCTGCTCACGCCCCACAAGGGGAGAAGCCAGCCCCTCTATGCCTCGGGTGGGAAGGGCACCTTCCCTGGGGCGCAACGCCAGATAAGCGGTCACAGGCTCCGCCTTGCCCTTGAGTTCGATTTCGCCCAGGGATGTAAACTCGAAGAGGTTGCTTACCGATTTGTAGGTATTGGCGGAAATCTGCACTGTGCCCGGCTCGGCGGTCTGTTCCATACGGGCAGCCAGGTTGACCGCGTCGCCCATGGCCGTATACTCAACCCGCAGGTCGGAGCCCACTTCGCCTACCACCACCAGCCCGGTGTTGATGCCGACACGCACGTTCAGGTCAAATCCGCGCTCCTTGCGTATCTGCTCGCGGTACGCCTTCATGCCTTCTACGATGTCAAGCCCCGCCAGTACCGCCCTTTGCGGGTCGTCCTCGTGGCCTATGGGGGCGCCGAAGAAGGCCAGGATGGCATCCCCCATAAGTCGAGCCAGAGTTCCCTCATATCTGTAGATCGGCTCAATGAGAAACTTGAATGCGTCGTTCATGATGTCGGCCCACTCTTCGGGGTCGAGCATCTCGGCCAGCCCAGTAGAACCTTTGACATCACAAAACAGTACTGTAACGATGCGCCGCTCTCCCGCCATGCTGCGGTTGGCGCGGGCAGTCTCTAGCTTGCTAAGCAGTTCTTTAGGGATATATTGCTGGAGGCGTGCAAGGGATGTATCGAGAGCAGGGTCTGCAGTGGAGGGAGCGCCGAGTTCCAGATGCCGACCGCTGACCGGCTCGTTCTTGCCCGGTACCGGGTACTCAGTACTCGGTGTTTGTACGGTGGTTTGGGCGGTAGCAGGCGAAGGCATTGCAACCGGCGTCCCGCAGTTGAAGCAGAACCTGGCGTTTGCCAGGAGCCTGGTTCCACAATTGCGACAGTCAATCGCCAGGGTCGTACCACAGTTGAAGCAGAATTTCGCGCCTTCAGGATTGTGGGTCTTGCAAGTGGGGCATTCCATCTTACTTCCTCCAGTTGTCATGCGGGTGCAACGTGCGGAGCTACCCAGGACAATCCGGTATTCATAGGGCGACTAACGGAACCTGATCAAGAGGTCACTCTGGCGCATGTCAAAATTCGCGCCGCTACTTTATCGCCGATTATACCACACCACTTGTGGTCCAAGAGAAAGCGTTCGAAGTGAGACCAGGAGATGACGAAGAAGTCGCGTCTATAGCAGCTTAGCCCAACCCGATGGTATCTCGCTGATAGTCGTGGATTACTGAGCAACGCACTCTCATGTTGAAAGGCCGCCATGAGCCGGTGACCGTGCGCGTGATCCACGTGTCAACGGCGAGTTAGTAGATCGTCGCGGCCAATTCTATGGATATAAAGGCATCGAATCATAGCTACTCACGTGCCAGCTTGATGGGGAGGGTTACCTGGAAACAAGTTTCGCCCGGCTGGGAGCGTACAGTTATCTGGCCGTGGTGTTTATCGACAACGATATTATAGGCGATGTGCAAGCCCAATCCGGTGCCTGTGCCGGGGCCTTTGGTGGTGAAGAATGGCTCGAAGATGCGCTGCTGGACTTCGGGTGGAATGCCGGGGCCGTTGTCGGCTATCTCAACTATGACATTGTCGCTGCGGGCATAAGTGTGCACGCTTATCTCGCCCTGACCTTGCATGGCATCTACCGCGTTATCAATGAGGTTGGTCCACACCTGGTTTAGCTCGCTGCCGTAGGCTTCAATGCGGGGCAGGTCAGGAGCGTAGTCGCGCTTGATTTCGACACCTGCTTTCAGTTTGTACTTGAGCATAACGAGCGTATTTTCCAGGCCTTCGTGAATATCCACCTGCTGAATAGGAGCCTGGTCGAGATAGGAGTAGGTCTTGACGGCTTTTACGATCTCAGAAATGCGCTCGGCACTGTTCTCGACCTCATCCAGCAGATTGTAGGCTGACAAAGCGTTAGCGAACCAGGGCACAACCACGCTCAACTGTTCGGGTGTGAAATCAGAGGCGAGACCGTCCATGCGCTCCGAATCCCAACCTAGCGACACGAGTACGGGAGCCAGATCCCACGCCTGATCTACAGCGTGGTCGTCCAGCCAGCTTTCGAGTTGGCCCTCCATGTCACTGCGAGTGAGGGCGTCGAGTTGGGTGGGTGTGGGGTGTTGGTTGATGGCTAAGCGTAGAGTGTCGAGAGCCCGCGCCTGGGCTGGGTCGAATGTGAGCGTACCCAACTCGCTGGAGGTGCGCTGCCACTCCGAAAAGACAGTGCGCAACTGGCTGGTGCTGCGCCGGGCGGCGGCTGCGGGGTTATTTAGCTCATGGGCAAGCCCTGCAGACAGAGTACCTAAAGCCGCAAGCTTTTCTTGTTGCACTAGCAGCTGCTCGGTGCTGCGCTGGCGCGAGAGTAATGTGCGGAGAATGGCGCGCACAGCCGACGGATTACTGGAGAGCATCTGGTAGAATGAGGAGCGGCTGATGGCCAGCACGCGGCTATCGCGGATGGCACGCACGGATGCCATGCGCGGGGCCTCTTCCATCAGGGACATTTCGCCGAGCATCTCGCCGGAGCCGCGCAGACCGAGCACCACATCGTGCTTGCCGGAACGCTTTGTGACCTCGAATTGCCCATCCAGCACCACGTAAAGGGCGTTGCCGGGGCTGCCCTGTTCCATTAACAGGTCACCAGTCTTGATGGCTCGTGGCTCGGCCAGGCGGGTCAGGGTTTCGAGGTCTTGCTCTTCGAGGGACGCGAAGAGGGGGAGCGGCCGCAAGAACTCCTTTGTAAAGGCTTGCTCTACCTCGACAGGTTGTGTGGACCCTGATTGCGGATAGATAAGCATCTGGTCGTCGTAGCACCACATCCAATCCTCGCCGGGCTCGAAAGAGCGCATGATGGGGTGGCCTGAGGTGTGGGAGTGCACGGAAGCATGGTGGTTTTTCGACTCATCACAGCAACCGACATGCCCGCATGTCATGCAGACGCGCAAGTGTACCCAGGTGTCTGCGGCTTGGACGCATTCCTCACAGCCGGAGGAAGCGGGCTCGACGTTCTTGATTTGATTCAGGTGTGTGCAGGTGGTAGGCATTGATATTTACGGAAGTATAAGCCGGCGGGTCGTCTACTGATAACTCTTACAGGCTTGAGAGATACTGATGGATGAACTGGACGGCCATGGAGCCTTCGCCTACGGCAGAGGCCATGCGCTTTACCGAGTGATGGCGTACGTCACCCGCTACGAATATTCCGGGAACGCTCGCTTCGAGCCAGAATGGCTGGCGTTTGAGGGGCCAGTCTCTGGGACGCTCTCCATCTTTCATAAGGTCGGGACCGGCGAGGATGAAGCCCATATCGTCGCGCTCCAGGGTGCCTGCGACCCATTCGGTGCGGGGTTGTGCGCCAATGAAGATGAAAAGGGCGGTGGCCGGGACAGTGTCGGCCTGGCCCGTGGCGGCGTTTGCGATGGTGACAGTCTCGAGGCGGCCGGTGCCCTGAACCTCCTTGACGCTTGAGTTGACGAGCACGTGTATGTTGGGGGTGGACGCAATCTGGGCAACCAGATACTGGGACATGCCCTTGGCGAGCGAGTCGCCACGCACGAGCATGCTCACGTTCCGGGCGTAGCGAGAGAAATACATAGCTGCCTGCCCTGCAGAGTTCGCACCTCCTACAATATAGATATCCTCGCCTTTGTAATACATGGCTTCAGATTGCGCCGCGCCGTAATAGACGCCCGCGCCCGTAAGCATCTCCACGCCGGGCACGTCCAATTTGCGGTAGCTCACGCCGGTGGCTATCATCATGGCATGACAGCTTATCTCGGTGCCGTCAGCGAGACTGACGATGCGGTAGGGGTCCGCCGCGCGCAGGGATGCCACTTCCTGGGGTGCGAGGATTTCCGCACCGAAGCGCTCCGCCTGTGCGACCGCTCGACGGGCGAGGTCCCAGCCGCTGAGGCCCGCCGGGAACCCCAGGTAGTTTTCAATGCGTGAGCTTGTGCCCGCCTGGCCGCCGGGGGCTTCACGCTCGATCATAAGCGTGCGCAGGCCCTCGGAAGCACCGTACACGGCGGCGGCAAGCCCTGCGGGACCTCCGCCCACGATTACAACGTCGTAGAATGGGAGAGCAGCATGCAACTTGCGGCCAACCTTTTCGGCAATCTGCTGGTTGGTGGGCTGGGCTAGATAGGTGCCGTCAGGGAAGAGCACAGCGGGAAGTTGGGATGCTTCCAGGTTGAGAGATTGTACGAGGCGCTGCGACTCTTCGTCCGATTCGAGGTCAGACCAGTGGTAGGGGATCTGGTTGCGAGCCATGAAGTCCTTTATCTGGTGTGTAAGGGGTGCCCAGCGGTGGCCGAGCACGCGCACACCTTCGAACGATGGGCGGAAGGAGGCTTGCCAGTCAGACAGTAGCTCATCGAGGACGGGATAGAGGTTCTGGTCGGGGGGATCCCAGGGCTTCATGAGGTAGTAGTCGAGCTTGATCTGGTTGATAGCACGGATGGCGGCTTCGGTATCAGCGTAGGCGGTGAGGAGGGCGCGCTTGGCGTCGGGGTATTGCTCGAGAGCTTTCTCGAGGAACTCCACACCCGTCATAAAGGGCATGCGCTGATCAACCAGGAAGAGGGCCACAGCAGCATCGCGCAGTTTCAACTTCTCAAGCACTTCGAGCGCCGCGCTGCCAGATTCGGCGCGCACAAGCTGGTACTCCTTGCCGTATTTCTGCCTGAGGTCGCGCTCGATCGCGCTCAATACGGCGGGTTCGTCATCCACAGCGAGGATTACTGGTTTGGCCATGGGATTTCCTTTATTGTTGTCAGTTATCGGTAGTCAGCAATCTGTTCAACAATGCCGGTGCATAGGCCGTTTCTTGAGTTAGAACGTGCTTGAATGGATAGACACGACTGGGCAGGCGGCTCTTTTCGCGGGATAGCTCTCTGCAGATCAGAGTGCAACCGCGCCGTCGACAACTTGCGAGGGTTCGTACACCTCGACAAGCATATTATACTCCAACTCGCTGCCAATTAACGAGGGCTGAGCCGATCTTTATGGATGAGGCCCGGTACAAATATGGTAGAATGGTGCGTCACAGTGACTTTCGGTGCGTGGATGAAGGAGGATTGAAATGGCAATTCCTACTCTACCCTTTGGACGGCTTGGACATCAAAGCACCCGCACGCTTTTTGGCGCGGCATCTCTTGGTTCTGTCTCCCAGAAAGATGCTGACCGCACGCTGGACTTGTTGATGCAGTATGGGGTCAATCACATCGACGTGGCGGCGAGCTATGGCGACGCCGAATTGCGTATTGCGCCCTGGCTCAAGCGCCACCCGGACTATTTCTTTGTCGCCACCAAGACGGACAAGCGCACCGCTCAAAGCGCTAAAGAAGATTTGCATCGCTCGCTTGATCGTATGGGGTTGGACCACATTGATTTGTGGCAACTGCATAACCTCGCTGACCCCATCGACTGGGACACCGCCCTCAGCCCGGGCGGCGTAGTCGAGGCTGCGGTTGAGGCCAGACAGCAAGGACTTATTAGAGGAATCGGCGTAACCGGCCATGGTCTACAGATTGCCGCCACCCATAGGCGGAGCCTGGAACGCTTTGATTTTGACTCGGTTCTGGCTCCCTACAACTACATTACAATGCAAAACGAATACTACGCCGAGAATTTCAATGCCCTGGTGGCGACGTGCCATGATCGCGGTGTAGCTGTACAAACGATTAAGTCGATCGCATACAGGCCATGGCTGGGCGACGAGCACTCGCGCACCACCTGGTACAAACCGCTGGAAGACGAGCGCGATATTGACATGGCGGTATGGTGGGTTTTGTCGAGGCCCGGCATCTTCCTGAATACTGTCGGAGACATCACCTTGCTACCCATGGTGCTCGACGCCGCCAGCCGATTCGAAGACGCTATGTCAGGTACGAAAGCTAGCCCGGGAATGTCTCAAAAGAGGCTGGAAGAGTATCTATCCAGGCTGGATAACGTGCCGTTGTTCGTCTAATTTGCTCAGGAAGCACCCCTCCCGAGGTACCTGGCTACATGATTTGCCAGGCGTCGCGAGGCACGGTTTGCCTCAAAAAGATGCCCGTGCAGACTGTGAGTAAAGCCGATGAAGTAGAGTCCCGGGTAGGATGTCGGTTCCCCTGAAGGAAAGCGTGGGTATTCATTTTCGGTTAGCAAGTCGGATACCGGCAGCAGTTGCTCAAGTCCACTGCTGAAGCCGGTTGCCGCAACCACCAGGTCGAACGCTTCCTCAAGCCCATTGTTGAAAATGACGCCTGTGGGAGTGAAACTGACAACGTCAGGCCGTACCCACACCCTGCCTTGCTTGACCGCCGCAGCGAAGCCCACGTCTATCAGCGGCACTCTTTGATCTTGATATGGCGAGTAGCCGGGGGCCATGAGGCCGTTCCTGCTCATATCACCGAAGGCCAGGCGCATTATCTTACTCGCCACTTTATCGGCTACTCGCGGGGGTAGCCAACTCATCGGGAAACTGAGAAGCTGCACCGGCAGCCCATATGTTTGACGCCGGGTAAGAAAGGGCGGAGTGCGGATACTAACAGCGACGTACGATGCCCCTGCGTCCGCCAGGTCAGTGGCGATCTCGGCTCCACTGTTACCCACCCCGATCACCAGTACTCGCTTGCCGGCCCACGCGCGGCCATTGCGATACTCGGACGAATGGATTACCTGACCGGCAAAGGTTTCTCGGCCCGGCCAGGAGGGCAGGCGTGGCACGCTGTACTGGCCGGTTGCCAGCACGATGACCTGGCTCTGCCATGCGCCCTGGTCGGTCTCGACCCGCCACGAACGGCCCGTCGCGCCATCCTCACTATCCAGCGGCGTCACCCGCTTTACTTGGCAGCCTGTTATTACATTAAGCTCCAATCTCGTTACGTAGTGTTGGAGGTAACGCACAAACTGGTCGCGCGCAACGTAGCGGGGATAGCGTCGTGGTAGCGGCAGATGGGCCAAGCCTGATAGTTGGCGGATCGTATGCAGATGCAAGCGATCATAGCGGCGAGCCCAGGTTCCGCCAATTGCCATGTCCTGTTCCAGCACGGTTGAAGCAAGCCCTATCTTCTTGAGCGCACCGGCAGTAGAGAGACCGGCCGCCCCGGCCCCTATGATCACGATCTGGGTCGCATGGGGCGCTGCTTCAGTACCTTTATTACCTGTGGAGGCGTAGTCGCTGCTTTTGTATTCTGCTCTTGGCATCCATAGCACTCCCGTTACAG
>JBBRDO010000076.1:0-24065 GCA_038203825.1 Chloroflexia bacterium
TTGTTCAACACTTCGTTTTTGCCCGATTCAGCCCACCGAATGAGTTTGAAGGTGAGCAGCAAATCAGGATCGTGCAGGGAGCACCCCTCACCGTCGATGGCAGCCGCCAACCATTCAGCAGCAATCGTTGGCTGCTTCTTATGCTTTTGGGCAGGCGGCACTTGTCTTCGAAGCTCTCGCTCAGCAGCCACATACTTCGTGGCCTGCTCCTCGGTGTATGGCAGTTCCCAGGCGGCTGGCCAATCAATTCCATAGGTTTTAGATAGGTACTTTGCTACCTCGAAACAAAAGTCGAGCGTTTCCTGGCGAACATCACCGATGGAAAATTCGGTCAGCGTTTGTTCGGCTGTATCTCCGACGCGTGTAAGCGTGAAAGTGCCCACCGTCGGAAATACCGAGACCTGCTCTGGCGTCGCGTTGCGCAAGGTGGCCCACTTCGGCTTAAGGTAGATTGTTACCTGCCCCTCCCTTTTGAGTGAAGAATCTACGACTGTTAACCACCAATCATGGCCGCCAATCATAAACGGCAGTTGTCTACCATCCTTGTCCTGCCTGTGATGCAGCATACGTGCTATTTGGTCGCGTAAAACAGCTTCGACAACGCTGAGCGGCTGCTTGATGCAGAAAAGGGATTTCGTATGGGGCACCAATGAAATAGGTACATACCTGTTTCGTTCCATAGTGTGTCTCGTTTCTATTAGCTCCAACAAGTACGTCATAATTGGAGACCCCGCTCGGCTGTGAGAGCAACCGGCGGGGTTTCCGAGGGGAGTGTAGCTTGTCAGTACCAGCACTGCCCTCACAGCATTGGTTTACCTTGTGCCCATTGTAGCACATCCGTGCTGAGTGTGTCGTTATCCACCAGCGAGCGCCATGACAATCCGAAACGGGATAGAGAGGTCTAGGTCGGCCCCGGCCCCTTCGTTTGCGTAAACAGTACGTTTACTATATCCCCATCCCTCACGACGTAGGTCTTGCCTTCCATGCGCACCGTGCCGCGCTTCTTGGCCTCGACCATGTTTCCTGCGGCTATGAGGTCATCGTAGTGAACCACCTCGGCGCGAATGAAACCGCGCTCCAGGTCGGTGTGGATCACCCCGGCTGCTCGTTGAGCATTGGTGCCTCGACGGATAGTCCAGGCGCGCACTTCGTCCTCGCCCGCGGTCAGGAACGAAATCAGGCCGAGGAGTGAATAACACTTGCCGACCACCTCACTGAGACGCGAAGCACCAACACCCAGACTCTCGCGGAACTCAGCGGCGTCCTCGGGCGAAAGCTGTCCTATCTCCATCTCCAATTGCGCGGGGATGGCTATCACATCGGCGGAAGCTTTGCCCAGCGCGCTTTTCACTTTGGCTTCGAGGTCAGGCCCGGCATCGAGGTTGCTATCGCCCAGGTTGACCACAACTAGCAGGGGCTTGGCCGTGAGGAAGCCATAGTTGCGTATCGCCTTGTCATCGTCCTCGCTGAGTCCCATGTCGCGAATAGTGCCACCCTCCTCGAGCGCCGGGAGGATGCGCGTCATCACGTCGAGCTCGCGCTCGCGGCTTTCGCGCTCGACCCCTTTCATCTTGGGTATCTCGGCCTTCAGGCGCTCCAGGCGCCGCTCGATTATCCCTAGGTCGGAGAAGGTCATCTCCAACAGCACGGTCTCAGCGTCACGAGCAGGATCGACGCTATCAATACCCTCGGGGAGGGGCACCGTTGAGTTCTCGAAGGCGCGCACGACAAGCACGAGCGCCTCCATGGTGCTGAGGAACCCGAGCGTCTGGCGGCTGATCGGCTCCTTGCTGTCCTTTTCTTTGGCGGCAGCAGACATGCCGGGCACATCGGTGAATGTCACGTCGGCAGGGGTATTCTTGCGCGGGTGGTACATCTCTGCCAACACGTCCAGCCGGGCATCAGGAACTTTGACCACTGCGACGTTGGGCTGGTCGCCCGATGAATAGGCAGACGTCTGAGCGTGGCTGCCCGTGATTGCGTTGAAAAGAGTGGTCTTGCCGCTCCCTTGTAAGCCAATAATACCGAGGTTCAGTGACATTAGGGTTTGCTCCGAAGGGGTTAGTGATAAGTGACCGGTGACCGGTGATACGTGGTCTGTCGTCCGTCGTCAGACTAACCACTTATCACTACCGGTCACCGCTTAGATGGCCCGCACTATTGTACCGCAAAGGCAGGCAAGTTGGCACGCTTGTTGCAACACGTCTGCCATGACCCCCTACCAAAGTCCCGCCAAATGGCAGGCTCTAACTCTTGTTCGACCCCTCCTTATGTGGTACAATTTTGAGACCATACACCCGCCTTTATTGTGCGGCAGGTCCTCAGCACTTGCCCGGTAGGGGCTCTGCAACCTGGCTCATAAACAACCGTTGTATCATCCAGGACGCGATACTTTAATCCTCCCCGGTATATAGATATAGGTAATACATCATTCACAGCGAGCGTAATACTATGCAAGGTTCCAACATCGCAAAGCCACCCGTAGCCCGGGCTGCACACGTCAATCTATCTGATCAGGGGCAAAACCCTGCCAGAGTAGCCGTCAGGCTGGCCATCGCAGGGATCGCCGCACTACTGGTCCTGAGCATTGGCCTGTTCACCTGGTACAATGTTGCCCACAGCGGGCGCGTCTACAACGGCGTTAGCGTGCTGGGCCACGACCTGGGTGGCCTCACGAACGATGAGGCCGCTGCCGCAATCACAGAAGCCACTGCCGGGTATCCCAAAGGCAACGTGAAAGTGAGCGGAACAGGCCACACATGGGACCTTTCCGCAAGCGAGCTCGGCGTGTCGGTTGACGTGCAGCGTACGCTGGATTCGGCCCTCCTTGTTGGGCGCAACGGCAACTTCGTTCAGGATATCGGCACACAGATCGGCAGCGTCGTTGGTTCGACCCAGATCTCGCCTGTTCTAAAGACAGACTCGGCGCAGCTTGATAAGACTATAGCCCGGATAGCGGGCGAAGTAGACCAGGCAGCCGTTGATAGCAAGCTCGATAAGGACGCCGATGGCAAGGTAGTAGTTACTCCTTCCGCAAGCGGCACACTCGTTGATCGCAAGGCGCTGGCAGAGGCCCTCACACAGGCGACCGCCAAGCAGCCCTTCGGCACGGCAGCCCTGACCACCCAGGTGCAAGCACCGAAGGTCACGGAGGCCGACCTCGAAGGCACAAAGGCCCAGGCGTTATCGCTGACGGAGCAGGAGATCACACTCAGCGCGAACGACCAATCGTGGACCCTCAAGCCCGCTGACCTGCGTAACCTCCTTTCCATCGACCACAATGGCGACATATTAAGCGCGTCCTTGTCCGGCGACAAGTTAGCAAGCTATCTTGCGCCTATTGCGAAGGCTATTCATGCTGACCCGGAAGATGCCTCGGTTAGCATCGGCGGCGACGGCGTCCTCCTGCAAAAAGACAAAGCAGGCACAGAGCTGAACACGCAGGCCGCGATTGTGGCTATCCAGCAAGCGGCAACTAGCGCCGACGGCCGCAACGTGGACCTGCCGCTCAACGTCATAAATGCGACAATAAGAACGGATCAACTGCAGGCAATCTACGAGAAGGCAAACGACCTGGTTACTAACGGCGTGCGTGTACGCTACGGCGAGGACACTTATATCATGAAGACCTCGTCTGTTGTGGGCTTCCTGAGCCTCGAACCCACGCAGGGCGGACCGGGACTTCCCTCATTGAAGGTTGACCAGGACGCACTGGCCTACAGGATCAGCGGTATCGCTGAGACCTACGTGAACGTCAAGCCGATGGATGCGCGCTTCCGCATGGTAAATGGCACCCCGACCAAAGTCGCAGACGCAAAGCAGGGCGTTGACGTCGATGTTGATGGGTCGGTCGCCAATGTGATAGCTGCAGTGGGCGTTTATACGGGCGGCGGTACGCTGGAAGCCAATCTTGCTGTAAAGACGACCGCGCCCAACGTGACCAACGCCGATATAGCAACTATCAACACGCCTGACATGCTGGCATACGGGCAAACCACCTACGCTTCTTCATCGCCAAACCGCCGGTGGAACGTCGAGCTTGGCGCGAACAACATAAACGGCACGCTCGTACCTCCCGGCGCGGTCTTCTCGACCGTGGACACGATCGGCGACCTGACGCTCGCGGCGGGCTTCAAGATGGGCTACGCTATTCAGGGCGACGGCAATGGCGGCCTGACCACGGTGCCCGCCGAGGCCGGCGGCATCTGCCAGGTATCTACTACCCTCTTCCACGCCGTGTTCAGGTCGGGTTTACAGGTTGTCGAGCGCAACTGGCACTCCTACTGGATCAGCATATATGGCATCGCGCCTACGGGGCTGCAGGGACTGGATGCGACGATCGCGCCCCCCTACAAGGACTTCAGGTTCAAGAACACCACCGGCAACTGGCTGCTTATTAAGGCCATACCTGACGGCAAGAACCTCACCTTCCAACTGTGGGGTGTAGACCCTCACTGGAACGTAGCCATCGGCAAGCCCGTTATTACCAATTTCAGACCCACCAGTCAAACGAAGATCATCGAGTATTCTGACGCCGTACCGGCGGGTTCCCCTGAAGTAATGGTTGAGCACGCACAGGACGGTTTCGACTCCAGCATCACTCGCGTGGTGACAGACTCTAGCGGCAACGTCCTTGACAAATGGACGGCGACCAGCAGTTATCAGCCCGCCTACAATCGGTACCTGCGACCCAAGAACTAATCGCAAACATGCAAGACTAAAGAGCGCCTTCCCAAATCAGGAAGGCGCTCTCTCTTTATTTGGCGCTCAGGGAGTGCCCAAATGGTCCTCTTTTGCATCATAATTACGTTTACATCTTGACTTGCACCCCTATTCATGGGCTATAATACAATGCAAGTAGAAGTGACAATGGCGTCATTACACAGGCACATGATTGAAAGCAGTTGCACGTCGGGCTGGTGCCGGTAGTGGGGCCATTGGTTTTATCGCTTCTTGCGGTGTATAGCGCCATTTACCACCTCTACCAGCCTCAATTATAGCTAGGCTGATGGAGGCTTTTCCTTGATAGATTATAAGACAGATACTCGACAGGCACCGGCGGCGGGCGACAATAAAGATAATGTCAGCCCGGAAGAATTGCTCCAGGAGCGTAGGGCATATTATTATGACCTGGTAAACCAGGTCTTCGGCGACGAGCCCAAGGGACGAGCCACCGCACGCAAGAACCTGCTCGGCCTGTCGGTGCACGACTTGATGGCGATGTACGCCGCAATGCGCACGTCACGCGAAATTGACCTCATGCAGGGTCTCCTCCAGCGCACGGGCAACCTGTGGTTCTCTATTGCAGGCGCGGGCAAAGAAGTGATCAACGTCGCAATTGCCCACCACATGCGTCCCGATGATGCCAAGCTTCCCTACTACCGCGACCAGGCCCTTGCATTATGGTGCGGCATTCGCATGATGGACATTACGCGCCAGAGCGTGGCGTCACGCTTCGACCCCATGTCGGGCGGTCGGCAGATGTCCAGCCACTTCGGCTCTGTTGAATTCAACTTCCCCACAGGCTCCACGATGACGGGCTCGCAGTGCTTGCCCGCTGCGGGCTACGCCGAAGGGCTGAAGCTAGAGCGCAAGATAGGCAATGCGATCAGCAAAGGCGCCAAAGAAGGCAAGAACGACTCGTTCGTTTACACCTCGGTAGGCGACGGCACAACCGCTGAGGGCGAAGTCGAAGAAGCTATCCGCGACGCGGTGCGCTTTATGGCCCCGGTGCTGTTCGTGGTCGAAGACGACCAATGGGCGATCTCGACCCCTGTGAGCGTGAACATTCCAGGCGGCAGCGCATCGAAGCTGTACAGCCGCTATTCGCACATCGGCCCCGACCACCACCTCGAGGTGATGGAAGTAGACGGCACCGACTTTCTTGAGTCCTTCAAGACAGCCCGCAAAGCCGTAGAGTACCTTCGCTCGGGTGCGGGTCCTGTTCTTATCCACGCGCACGTTACCCGACCCCTGAGCCACTCGTCAGCCGACACACAGGCCTACTACAGGCTCAGCGAAGATCTGGCCGCAGAAGCCTTGCGCGACCCGCTGGTACGTATGAAGAGCCTGCTTGCAGAGAATGGCGTTGACGAAGAGAAGTTGAAGGCGCTCGACTCGCTGATCACCTCGCAGATACGCAAGGCATCAGAGGAAGCGGTAGCCGAACCCAAGCTCGATCCCGATACGATCAAGTGGCACGTCACCTCGACACCATATGATCTCCGTGTGGCCTCGTTCGTCGAGAATGAAGCGAACACCCTCAAGGAAGATACCAGCACCGAACCTATCCCTATGCGCGACCTGATCACGCGCACTATCATCGAAGAGATGGAGAAGGACGAGCGCATCATCATCTTCGGGCAGGACGTAGCCGACTATCCCGTACACGATCCCGAAGGCAAACTGAAGGGCAAGGGCGGTGTGTTCCACGTAACCAGAGGCGTCGGCAAGGCCTTCCCCAACAGGGTGTGGAACGCCGCATTGGCCGAAGCCACGATCCTGGGCACAGCCGCAGGCTACGCGCTTGCCGGCTACTTGCCCCTGGTAGAAGTACAGTTCCGCGACTATATCCACCCCGGCTGGCAGCAGCTCGTGGACGAGATCGCCACACTCAGGTGGCGCTCGAACGGCACTTTCTCCTGCCCCATGGTCATTCGCGTTGCCTATGGCGACTACCTGGGCGGAGCGGGCGCGATCTGGCATTCTGAAGCAGCCGTGGGCCCTATAGCCCACTACCCCGGTCTGCGCATCATAGTGCCATCGCTGGGCTCGGACGCTGTGGGGCTGTTACGCGAGGCGCTTATCTCCGGCGACCCCGTGGTGATGCTTGAACCGAAGTCGCTGTATGAAGCTAAGCCTTCACGCTCGTACTATCCAGGCCCCGAGTACAGAGTACCGTTGGGCAAGGCGCGGGTTGCTCGCCAGGGCACTGACCTGACGGTCGTGACCTACGGCAACCTGTGGCCCCGCACAATGGTGGCGGCAGAGACGCTGGAGAAAGAGTACGGCATCAGCACCGAAGTGATCGACCTGCGCACAGTGGACGCAGGTTACGACCGCGAAACTATTCGTGAGTCGCTAATCAAGACCGGCCACATCATGATCGCCGACGAGGACAGGGCGATAGGCGGCTTCGGCTCGTCGGTCGCAGCCGAGATAGCCTCGAACTGGTGGCACCACGTCCACGGCCCCATCGGCCGAGTACACCCCAAGTTCACCCGCGTATCTTACGGCCCGCAGGGAGAGAAGGCAGTCATGCCCTCGCCCGACAGCGTGGTCGCGGAGGCCCTGCGTATTCTGTCGTAAGGCTTAACATCCGGACTTATAAGCAAGGGGTCGACTGCACTACGCAGCCGGCCCTTCGTCTATTCAGAGCTTCAGTAATACGAGGAGAGCAAACCGGGTCCTCGGCGTCCGTTCGCTTTCTTGCATTCGTCTTTGCCGGAATACCTTAGCACCTGGCGCGGCATGATTTTTGCATATTCCAACACCAATGAGTGCAGAAAAGTCACGCGACAGTAAGCCGGTTGCAGAAGCAAGGTGCCTGCTCACAGAGCTCTTTGGCACCTTTGCCCTGACCTTCGTTGGGGCCGGAGCTATTGTCATTCAGGAGTTGAGCGCGGGCGAGTTGACCTATGTGGCTCGCGTCGCCGCGCCGGGGCTTATCGTTATGGCACTTATTTACGCGGTCGGCAATGTGTCCGGCGCGCACATTAATCCTGCCGTTACCTTCGCATTTGCCCTGCGCGGGTCTTTCAAGTGGGCACGCGTGCCAGGCTACATCATCATGCAATTGCTCGGCGCGCTGACGGCGGCGGGCACTCTCTACGCGCTCTTTGGGACGGCCGGACACGTCGGGGCGAACATACCCCACCATGGGATCGTTCAGTCGTTCGTCATGGAGATCATCCTGACGACCTTTCTGGTGACCGTGATTATAGGTACGGCCACAGGTCACCAGGTGGTAGGCCCGAACGCCGGCATTGCGGTCGGCGCCACGGTCATAATGTGCGGGTTGTTTGCCGATCCTGTTAGCGGCTCGTCGATGAACCCTGCGCGCTCCATTGGCCCCGGCATCGTGGGCGGACAGGCCGAATACCTGTGGCTCTACGTTGCCGGGCCATTGATCGGCGCCTCTATAGCCGTCATCCTGAACTTCGCAATGCAGGGCAAACCCAACTCGCACGAGGAAGAGGCCGCCGGCGGTGAGGGCGAGAAATCCAGCAAGCCGAGCGAGTCGTAGATCATATGTCAGGCGGCGAAGGTTGGACGACCCGCAACAGGCAGCATTTGGCGCGCACCCTCGTGTAACGTATGTCCTCTACATATCCGTCTTAAGACTGTTGCAACAAGTTGCGAAATGCCTTAGTATGGTAGTGAGCAAGAACGGAACTAGTAGGGAGGACATGGAATGCATATACCGGACGGGTATATCGGGCCGATAATGTCGCTGGGGTCAGCGCTGGTAACAGTGCCTGTATGGTCTATAGCCGTAAAGCGCGTGCAGAAGATATTGAGCAACCGGACAGTGCCCCTCATGGCAATCTTCGCGGCCTTCTCATTTACGATCATGATGTTTAATGTGCCTGTGCCCGGCGGCACCACTGCCCACGGAGTGGGAGGCACACTGGCCGCTGTGGTGCTTGGGCCTGCGGCCGCCATCGTCACTGTCAGCATGTCCCTGATCATTCAGGCGCTCTTTTTCGGCGACGGCGGCATCCTGGCCATTTTCATTAACTGCCTCAACATGGCGATCATTTTGCCTTTGGTTGGCTACGGCGTCTACAGGCTGATCGCTGGACGGTCGCCCATTCTGTCTACCCGGAGAGTATGGGCGGCGGGCATCGGCGCCTACGTGGGCATAACCGCATCGGCGCTGGCCGTAGGCATCGAATTGGGATTGCAGCCCCTCCTGTTCAGCGATGCGGGCAGGCCGCTTTACAGCCCTTACGGCCTGGCAGAGGCCATCCCTGCTATGCTCATTTCGCACGTATTCGGAGCGTCGGCGGTGGAGGCGATAATCACGTCGCTGGGCGTGGCCTACATGCAAAAGCGCTACCCCGAATATCTGACCTCCCTTCGCGCAGTCTTCGCGGGCCCCGGTGTCGTTGAGGGCAGGCAGGTGGGCCGCCCAATCTGGCAAATCCTGGCAATCGGGACCGCGGCGCTGGTGGTAAGCCTGTTGGGGCTAGGCTTAATCAGCGGTGGTGGGGACTTTGGACATCTCTTCGGGGCCGATTGGTCGCAGGTCAGTTGGGCCGATGTGGGCAATATGCTTCTCGTGGTACTGGTGATAGCGATAGTGCTGATCCCACTGACATACTTCCTGCTGCCCAAACGCTTCAAGGGGGTCGGCACCGCTTTCATGGCCGCCGCCATAATAGCTCCGTTGGGGCTGATAGCGCCCGGCTTTGCCTATGGCGAAGGCTCGACCGGGGACGTGCAATCAGCGTTCGGCTACATACCAAAGGGCCTGCAGGACCTCTCCACGCTGTTCAGCGCGCCCTTCTCCGGCTATAACATAAAGCTGCCATTCTTCAGTGACAGTAACGCGGCGCTGTGGCAAACGGCCATTGGGTACGAGATTAGCGGCATTGTCGGGATGCTCGTGCTGGGCCTGGCAGTTTTCGGAGTGATGTATATGCTGAGGCGGCGATCATCTACGATTGATGTTGACGATAAAGCTCCCGTTGGTGTCGGCGCAAGCCCCTCGCGCAAGGGGACAGAAGTATGAGTGTGAGCGCGGGCGCGGAAGCGCAGCACATACCGCATACGCACAAGCGCGGGCAGGAAACCTCCGGCCACATAGGGTGGTTTGAGCACACTATAGCGGGCATTTCAAGCTCCATAGAGCGGGCCGTGTTCACAGAGGAGCACGCCCGCAAAGATGGGTGGCTGCAAGCAATTGACCCTCGTGCCAAGCTCGTGATGTTCCTGGTGACAGTAATATCGGCCAGCCTTAGCAATTCACTGTTGGCGCTATTTGCGCTCTATGGGGCGATCCTGGTGAGCGCATCGGTCAGTAAGGTGCCGTTCGATTTCTTCGTGAAGCGAGTATGGTTGGGCATCCCGTTTTTCGCCGGAATAGTGATACTACCCTCCATCTTCTTCGCTGCCGGACCGCGCCTGTTCGATTTGCCCCTTGGTCCCTTGCACGTTGCCCCTTCTATAGCGGGGTTAGCGGGCGCGGCAGTGTTCATTATGCGCGTAGGTGTTAGCGTATCTCTGGGCGTATTACTCGTGCTGGTGACGCCCTGGGCCGATGTGCTGAAGGGCCTGCAGGCGTTTCGCGTGCCGCAGGTGTTCATTCTGCTGTTGACCATGACCTACAGGTACATATTCCTTTTCCTGCGCACTACCAATGGCCTGTTCGAGGCGCGCAAAAGCAGGATGGTGGGGCGAACGAGCGGCAGCGAGCACCGTCGTTGGATAACAGGCTCGATGGGATCGCTGATGGGCAGGGCATTCAAGATGAGCAACGATGTATACGCCGCCATGCTGGCACGCGGATTCACGGGACAGGTCCGCAGCTACAGCGCCTACAGCATGACCACGAAAGACTGGCTGGCGCTCGGTATTGCAGTGGGTGCATCGGCGGCCACCTTATTGATTGGAAGGTACATAGGTTGAACACTAACGGCAGCACAAATCAGGAGCCTATATTTCATCTGCGGGGCGTCCGCTACCTCTACAACGGCCGTCAGGTTGCCCTGGACGGGATCGATCTGGATATATACCCGGGCGAGCAGGTAGTGCTGCTGGGGGCGAACGGCAGCGGCAAATCAACACTGCTGCGGCTGCTCGACGGGATAGTGGGGCCGACCGAAGGCACCATGACGGCCCTGGGCAGAGATGTCGCAGCGGTGGCGGCGGGACACGATTCGTTTCGTTTCCACAGGGAAGTTGGGCTTGTTTTCCAGGACCCCGATATACAGCTATTCAGCCCAACTGTTTTCGATGATGTGGCTTTTGGACCCCTGCAGTTGGGCTTGTCGAACGAGGAAGTGAAGGAGCGCTGCGACGAGGCGCTGGCACAGATGGAGATCTCGCACCTGGCACAGAGAGCTCCATTCGAGCTATCGGGCGGCGAGAAGAAGCGGGCGGCTATTGCCTCCGTACTGTCCCTGCGCCCCGACGTGATCTTGCTGGACGAGCCGACGGCATCGCTGGATCCTCGCACCAAGTGGGTACTGGTGAACCTGATCCGCAAGCTGGGTGCGCTGGGCAAGACCATCATTACCACCACGCACGAGCTGGAGATCGTGCCGGTGATAGCACATAGAGTGCTGGTGCTGGGCGAGGAGCGCCGCATATTGGCCGACGGCACGCCCGACGAGATCCTGCAGGACCACCAGCTTCTCATCCGCGCCAACCTGATCCACGAGCACCTCCACGAGCAAGGCATGCGCCACGACCACGGACATTTGATACACGACCATGTGCGAGTGACCGCTGACCAGTAAGACGACGGACGACGGACGACCGACGACCGACGACCGACGACGTAACACTTATCACTTATCACTCCCTACGGTCACCGATCACTTCTTCCTTTGACAATGTTCGGAACAAAACCTATACTCTAGGTACTGGCCGACCATGTTAGGAGTGAGAATGCCCACAACAGCCGTCACACGCGAATACCTGGAGACCATCTATAACCTGATCGTAGAGGGCGACCCTGTCGTTGGTGTGAGGCTGGCCGAGAAGTTCGGAGTATCGCCCGCTAACGTCGCGCAGACCCTCGAGCGTATGCAAAAGGATGGGCTGATCAGCATGCCGGGGCGCGGCAGGGGCAAGGCCGGCGAAGGAATCGAATTGACCGAGCAGGGCAAGGAAGAGGCCGAGGCACTCCTCCGCCAGCACAGGCTCGCCGAGCGATTTCTGGTGGATGTGCTAGGCATGGATTGGGTGAAAGGGCACGAAGAAGCGCATAACATGGAGCGCGGAATGTCGGCCGACATAGAGGCGCACCTGATGAAGCTCCTGAACAACCCGCGTACTTGCCCGCACGGCAACCCGATACCGACCGCTACCTTCAACACACTCGAATATTTGCGCGAACAGAAAGGTGTGCGCCTGAGCACAGTGCCCGAAGGGAAGCAGGTCAAAGTGCTGCTCATCTCCGAGATCGTGGAGGACGAGTCGGCCATGCTGACCCAATTGGGCGAGATGTCCATAATGCCCGGCGCAACGATCACGATTGTCGCCCGTCATCAGGATGATCACGCGCACACGGTCGACGCACAGGTCGTGCCGAGAGACGTTCAGGAGAACGCAGCGCGCACAGTCACATTGCCGGAAGACCTGGCCGCCAAGATCTGGGTAGTCAGCTAACCGCAGCTTTCAGGAAATTTGAACAGGTAATTGGGATTAAACTAAGAGAGAACGGCAATATTGATGTGCGCCGTTCTCTTTTTACTTTCTCAGCCAAATATCAGGGCGTACCAGTAAGGCATGTCTGCCAGCCGAAGCCCTGCGCGTTAATCCACCAACCGCAGCCTATATCGTGGGCGTTGGGATCAACCAGTATGTCGTGGTGGCCCTGGCTGGCCCACCAGCCGTCGACAACGGCCAGCGGCGTCTGGTAGTTGCATCCTACCACCTCGCCCATCGCGAAGCCCGTGTAACCGGACTCTGTTGCCCGGTCCCACGGCGAGCTTCCGTCGGTGCCGTTGTGCTGGCACAGAGCCAGCGGCCCTATGTCGTCAGAGTGCCTGCGCGCTGCGCGGTGCAGAGCAGGATCGGCACGCAATGTTCCAAGTCCCAGCGCTGCGCGGCGCCCATTAATAAGGTCGATAGTCTGCTGCTCTTCGGGGGTCAGTGCCTCAGTGTTAGCGTAGTAAATAACCTTCGCAACCTGTGCGCGAGTGGTGCTGTTGCCAGGTTGAAAAGAGCCGTCCGGATAGCCTGCTATTACACCATGAGCATAGGCGGTCTCTACGTAGCCATAAGAAGGGCTACCCGGGGGAACATCGTTGAAGCTGGGTGTGGGGGGGTTAAGGATGGGCCAACCCTGGGAAAGCACTGTCATTTTCACCAGTTGGCCGCGCGTAATGGAGTCTCCCGGGTGGAACGAGCCGTCTCCATAGCCGTTCACAATGCCGTGAGCTACTGCGGTCTCAATGTATGTATAGAATGTACTGCCGGGCGGCACATCGCTAAAAGAGGGGCTGGGCGGACTAACAATGGGCCAACCCATCATCAGCACCAGCACCTTGGAGAACTGGGCGCGTGTGTTGGTATTAGCCGGGCGGAATGTGTTATCAGAATAGCCACCAATGGCGTTCATACAAAATAGATAGCGCACGCCATCAAAGAAGAAATCGGTGGTCAGCACGTCGCTGAATGGCACTATGCAGGAAAGGAGCGAGTCCCCGGAAGTGACGGCCGAAGGGTCAGCAGGTGCCAACTGTCCCTGCTTAGTTCCCGTTTGCGCATTGGCGCGGGTGGCGGGAATAACCGACACGGCGCAGATTGCAAGCAAGAGCAATACGACAAGAGAGCGGTGTTTGTGCAGAACGTTGAAATGGAACATAGTTATTTTCTTCCCGACCTTTACGGGGAGGCCACCCAAATCGAGGACGGCAGAATGGGGGCCAACATCCTTGTGAGGTGCGCCCGGACCAACTGTAACCCGCGCCGCACGCTTTAGCTATAGGCATTTGGTAGTAGATGCAATGGTACCTTTTGCCATAGGCACTATACCAGCAAATAGAGCCTTCTCCATGGTACATATTACGTAACTTCCATTAGCGTGATCGCCGTACGCGCCCTGCAATTATGGCAGTCGCCGCCAAATTTGACGCCCTCACAGATCGCATTGAGTCGGCAGTTGACAAAGCTATTGCCGATTGGCGACAATTAGATACTCGCTGCCGCCCTGCACGTACTCGCCTTCCCGGTTGTCATTCCCAAGGGCATCCAGCAGCCTACAGGAGTAACCCGCAGTATGTCGTCCAGCACGAAGCGCTTCTCGCCCCACCCGGATCGAAGATTGCACGCGCGATTATCGATTGCGCTGGTGCACAGGCCTGCCCTCATTTTTGCAGGTCTGCTTCTCCTCTGCCTGAGCACGCTTGGGACGCTTGGGGTCACGATCGCGCAGTCTCACGCCGGCCAGGTAGCCATGATCGCGCAGAACACGAATACCGCAACGGGCAATACTCAGCTGGCAGACACCGGCAAAAAGAATGCGCCGGAGCCGCAGGCCGGAGCCGGCACAGTACCCGCTCCCCGTGAGGACGGGAAGTCCAAGCAAGCAGGGCAAGCGCCGCAGGTCTCCCCACACCCGGACAGAGAAGGTGGCCCGGACGCGTACGGCTATGTCTTCAGCGACGACCGCGACCCGGGCGGGCCTGTGTTCAACTGGGTGCCGGCCACGCAGCGCGTGAGCGACTCAGAATGGCAAGAGACTCGCACTTCGGATACAACGTACCCCTGGGATGATGGTGTCGTGACACGCACTCTCCCCTTCCAGCTCAACCTCTACGGGACCAACTTCAGCCAGGTCCACGTTTCGACCAATGGCATCCTGAACTATGGTGCGCCCAATGACTACTGGCCTCAAAAGAGCAATGCCTGTCTCCCATCGAACAGCATATACGTGCCGCAGGCTATGATCGCGCCCCTGTGGTACGACTTTGTCGTGCCCCTGATATCAGACACGATCCATGTAGGCGGAGTATTCACCGATTTGCTCGGCACGGCCCCCAATCGCGTGTACGTAGTTGAATGGCGCAACGTGTATGCCTTCCAGGATCCAAGTGTGAATGCCACGTTGGAGGCTCTCGTTTACGAAAATGGCGACATAGTCTACCAGTACCAATCGTTCAATGGTCCTGGTGTCACCGGCGCCGCCGGAGTGGTCGGCATACAGAACGCCGACGGCTCGATCGGCCTTCCCTACCTGTGCTATCAGGACGACCTGACGCCCCAGCGCGCGATCCGCTACAGGGTACAGCAGGATGTATTTCTCCAACCCGGCGCGCTTTCACAGGGTGGTGCCCCCGGCTCTACCTTATCCTATACGGAAACTGTGCGAAATCAGACGGGGATCAGCAACGCATTTGCCCTATCAGTCGCTTCAAACGTGTGGACCACTACGGTCACGCCCGCGCACACGGGAATAATCGCGAACGGAGGCAGCGCAAACGTCACGATACAGGTGTCGATACCACCGGGCACGCCGTTGGGTGCCTACGATACTGCGATACTAAGCGCAAGCTCTGATTTACCCACACCGGGAGCGTACACGGACACTGCAGTTATCACCAGCACAGCCAGCACTCTCGGCGTAGATTTCGCACCACCTAATCAGACTAAGGCAGGCACCTACGGTTCTCCCATTACATATACGGCCAATCTGATCAACAGAAGCGGCCAGAATAACACCTTTATTGTATCGCTGGAACCACAGGATTGGGCCGCCACTATCACGCCAACCCTAACGGGCCAGATCGCGCCCAATGCCTCCACGCCGGTAACAGTGACCGTACTTGTGCCCTCCAATGCCACCCTGGCAGCGAAGAATGTCTTGACAGTAACTGCAGTTGGGCAACTACCAATTCCGGGGCAATTCTTCGGACAGACGGTGCTCACGGCTACGGCGGGACTGTGGGAGCGAAAGGCGGATTCGCCTCTGGGGCGGAGCCGACAGGCGGCGGTGTCCTTCGCCCCTAATGGACGCATATATGAGATCGGCGGCGAGTACAACAACGGCAGCACCACCCTGCCTATCCAGGAGTACGACCCGCTGGCTGATACCTGGACCGCACGTAGCTTTCTCAACATAGGAGTGAGCAATGTGGGTGCAGGGGTCATCGGCGACGCTATCTACATACCCGGAGGCTACTCAGGCCAATCGGGCACTACGCAGAACGCCCTGCAAGCGTACTACCCACTCGAAGACCGGGCAGCTACGATTACAAGCGACCCGTTACCCGCTCCCAGGTTCGGAGCAGGCGTGGCCGTAGCGGCCAACAAGCTGTACGTGATCGGTGGCTCCGACGATACGCTGCATGCCATGGATACCCTGTTCGCCTATGATCCTGCCCTGCCTGCAGGCAGCAGATGGCAGACAAAAGCCCCTATGCCTACTGCGCGTGTTTACCTGGGCGCGGCAACGGTCAACGGTACAATCTACGCAGTAGGAGGCATCCCGGGCGGACTTACCGACCTGAACACCGTTGAAGCATATAACCCGGGCACGGACACATGGACCACGTTGGAGCACATGAGTGTTGCAAGAGGTGGGCCTGCTGTGGTGGGAGTTGACACAGGCGCTCCAGGCTGTGGCGGCTATCTCTATGCCATCGGCGGCGGCTACCTCGATTACACTGCGAGGGCGGAACGGTACGACCCCGCGGCGAACATATGGACGCCGATTTCCAGCCTGAGCATGGCGAGGCGCACCCTGGGAGGTGTATATAGTCCCAACACCTACTCTCTGATGGCGTTTGGAGGCTGGAACGGCGACTACGAATCTCGCACCGAGGCCGTCACCTGCGAAGGTGGACAGGTGTTGCCAACGCCCACCGCCACAGTACCCGTTACCCCGTCTGTTACCGCGTCAGCAACGCCCGCGACATGTACGATCCAGTTTGAGGACGTGATCACAGGCAGCACATTCTACCCATATGTTCATTGCCTCGCCTGCCGGGGCATCATCAACGGCTATCCGTGCGGGGGCCCCAACGAACCCTGTAACCCCACCAACGACCCCTACTTCCGGCCCAACGACTCGGTAACAAGGGGTCAACTGACCAAGATCGTCTCCGAGTCGGCAGGTTTCAACGATGCCGTGAGCGGGCAAACCTTCGAGGACGTCCAGCCAGGCGCGACATTCTATACATACACAGAGCGGCTGATCCAGCACTCTGTCATGAGCGGCTATCCGTGCGGGGGGCCGGGCGAGCCTTGCGGTCCCGACAGCAAGCCATATTTCAGACCCAACAGCGGCGCGACGCGCGGCCAACTGACCAAGATTGTGTCCAACGCCGCAGGCTATAGCGATCCGCCTCAGGGCCAGACATTTGAAGATGTGCAGCCTGGGGCGTCCTTCTACACATATACCCAGCGCCTAACCAGCCGAGGCGTCATGAATGGATACCCGTGCGGAGGCGCAGGTGAGCCCTGTGTGCCGCCTGACAGCAGGCCATACTTCAGGCCCAACAATTCGGTGACAAGAGGTCAGACCTCGAAGATAGTGGGCAACACGTTCTTCCCGTCATGCAGCCCGTAGTATGTATATACTATTCTGCCACTAGAATATTTCTTTATCCAGTTATTCCGATTGTATAGATTTAGTCAATGAGCACCTATTGACTCGCACCATCGTGGTTGCTATAATCTGGGATGCTACGTTCCCGGAACGTGCTCGAACTGACTTGCTCTACAAGACAAGGAGGACAATATTATGCACATGCGGCGCATCTACTTATGGATAGGGCTGGGCGGTCTCATACTCGCCCTGGCCGCCTTTATCCTACGGCCCTGGAACGTCCAGGCTGCCTACGGGACCAATATTCCAACGGGCTCTGCAGCAGGCCAAGCTGATAATTATCGTCCGCAAGGGTTGCAGGGAGTGCCCTTGCGCGAAAGCTGGTGGACGCAGGCACCGGGCCTCAGCTTTGATCCCACCACCAAGATCACGCAGAAGCTCCAGGCGCAATTGGACTCTGCAGGAAGCCAGGACACAGGGTTCATGATCTACCTGAAGGCCCAGGCCAACACCGCCAACAACGTGGCCAACTGGAGCGCGAAGGGCGATTACGTGCTCAATCTGTTAGAGCAAGTACAGCAGGCCACACAGCCCGCCGTTCTGCAGGCAGTAGACCAGCAGCGGACGCTGGGCAATGTCACCGGCAAGGTATCAACCTTTACGATCATCAACGCAATCTTCGTCCACGGCAACGCCGCTGCGGCGCAAGCTATAGCCAGCCTCAATGACGTAGCGTTCGTAGACGCGGATCACATCTACCACCCGATGGACAGCGGCCAGGTTCAGCAAGCGCTTGCAGATACCGTCAACCGCGTGGATGCCTCGACTTCCGCGCCCGAAACTGTAGAACTGGGCGTAAACACAGTACACGCTCCTCAGGCCTGGGCTGAAGGTTACAGGGGAGCCGGCGTCGTAGTGGGCAGCATCGACACGGGCGTGCAATACACTCACCCTGCCGTCAACAGCCAGTACAGGGGCAACCTCGGTGGTGGCAACTACGACCACAACTACAACTGGTGGGACGCCCGCGCGGACGCTCCCCGCCAGAATGTGCCATATGACGACGCCGGACACGGCACGCATACAATGGGCACCGTGCTGGGCGACGACGGTGGCGCGAACCAGATCGGCGTAGCACCTGCAGCCAAGTGGATCGCTGCCAAGGTATTCCCCAACGACGGCTCGTCCGGCAACGAGGAAATTACCCCTGCAGAAGACTTCATGATCGCACCGTGGGACCTGAATCAGCAGAACCGCCGGCCGGACCTGCGCCCCAATATCGTAACCAACTCGTGGGGCGATGACGAGTGCTGGAACACCGATAGCTGGTTGATCACCCAGGTGTGGATCGACGACGGTATCATGCCCGCCTTCGCAAACGGCAACGCCGGTCCCGGTGCAGGCACTGTAGGCTCACCCGGCGGCTATCCCTTCCTGGTAGGCGTGGGTGCCATTAACGCAGCAAACTTCACCATCGCGGGCTTCTCTAGCCGTGGGCCCTCATGCTATGGTGGAGTCCTCAAGCCTGACGTGGTGGCTCCTGGCGTGAACGTACGCTCAAGCGTACCGACCAACTCCTATGCAGTTTACTCCGGTACATCAATGGCCACCCCGCACGTGGCAGGCGTGATGGCCCTGATACTCAACGCCAACCCTTCTCTCACTTACACTGACGTTATGGGCATCATGACCCGCACAGCGTACTTCTCGTCCACGTGGGGTACTCGCCCGAACAATAACTTCGGATGGGGACTTGTACAAGCCGATACTGCTATCGATATGGCAGTCCACGGCCCGCACGTTAGCGGAGTCGTTGACGGTGGCTCGCCCATTGAGGGAGCCCACGTCACTGCAATCAGGCAGGGCGACAACGACACATACTCGGTCGTCACACGAGCCAGCGGAGCTTACAGCATGACAGTGCTGGCGGGCACATATGACGTGACGGTGTCGGCCTTCGGCTATGACTCGGCCACACTCAACAATCAGGTATGGATGACCGACACCAGCCCTGTGCTGAACGTCAGCCTCACACCGCAGACCATGTATACGCTGTCGGGAACACTATTCGAAAACGGCACCTGCACACCATTGTCAGGCACAGTTGCAATTGAACCGTCCAACGCACTGGTAGTTCACAGCGACCCAAATACAGGCGTCTATTCCGCGCAGGTACCCGCAGGCACATACACACTAACCGCTCGAGCAGGCGCAGGCTACCAGCAGATAGTAGATAGCGTAAATGTGAGTGGTAATACCTCGCACGACTTCATATTTGGCCCTGCGTACGACAGCACCTATGTGGTAAGCAAGCCCGCGTATAACTGGATTGCAGGCTCGACCCAACTGACATTCAGCGACGCGGAAGACGGATACGCAGCTGTTACGCTGCCTTTTGCCTTCGGCTTCTACACAGGTACCTACACTACGCTTAACGTCAGTACAAACGGCTATGCGACCTTCAACGACTTCAACTACGCCAGGATGTGGGCCAATACCGGCATACCCAACCCCGGCCCTACACCAGACCACCCCAACTATTCATACCCCAACAACGCCATCTACCCCTACTGGGACGATCTGGCCGTAGAGCCAAGAGCGTACGCTTACGGTGATGCATACACCGGAGTCAGCGGCACGGCCCCCAACCGCATATTCGTTATCGAATGGCGCGGAGTAGCCGGAACCGGGGCGCCGGTAACCTTCGAGATTCAACTCGAAGAAACAACCAACAAGATCACGTTCGAATACCAGGACATCGGTGGGCCATACGGCTTTGGCTATAGCGCAACCGAAGGTATCGAAGACGCAAACGGGGTATCAGCAATCCAGTTCGGCTTCAACGAGCCGGGTATCGTCGGGAACAATACAGCCTTCAGCTTCAACATAGGCACGCCTCCCACTATCACACCATGTGCCTCCCCCACCGCCACCGCCACACCTACAGCCTGCACGATCTCCTTTGAGGACGTGCCGGTGGGCAGCACCTTCTACCCGTTCATCGAGTGTCTGGCTTGCCGAGGCATCATCAACGGCTATCCATGCGGTGGCGCAGGTGAGCCCTGTAACCCCACCAACGACCCCTACTTCCGCCCCGGCAACAACGTCACACGTGGACAGTTCGCCAAGATTGCTGCCAACTCTGCCGGGTTCAACGAGCCCCCAGGTGCCCAACAGTACGAGGACGTCGCAGTAGGCACTACCTTCTTCGACTATGTCTGGAGACTATCCGACCGAGGGTACGTCACCGGATACCCATGCGGAGGAGTAGGCGAGCCGTGCGGACCTAACAACCTGCCCTACTTCCGACCCAACGCCAACGTTACAAGAGGGCAGCTATCCAAGATAGACGCTAATGCAGCCGGGTACAATGACACACCGGGTGCACAGCAATACGAGGATGTGCTACCAGGCTCAACCTTCTATGACTTCATCTGGAGATTGAGTGACCGAGGCATCATCAATGGCTATCCATGTGGTGGCACTGGCGAGCCTTGCGGACCCAACAACCTACCCTACTTCAGGCCAGGCGCTAACGCCACCAGAGGCCAGGCGAGCAAGATTGTGTCTAACACCTTCTTCCCTGCTTGTAATATCAGTCTGAAATAGGAGCGGAACCGTCAAAGGCCAGGGCGCTGCAAAGCCACGGTCCTGGCCTTCCTACCCGGTAGCAAGAATGGAGAACGAAGATGTTAATGCGAAACCATACTTGGAAATTAGGCTGGCGTTCCTTGTCAGCAATTGCGCTGCTACTGCTTGTTAGCATAATAACGGCAGGCGCGGCCTTTGCAGGCATGAAGGCCAACGTTCCCGAGACAGCGGGCAAAGTCAATGCGGCGCAAGCAACCTACAAGATAGCTCCTGATCTACTGGACAAGTTCAAAGCAGCCGGCGCAAGCGGGCAGGTCCATTACTGGGTCCAACTGGCAGATCAGGCTGATACATCTAACAGCATACCCACCTCGAACTGGTCCGAAAAAGGCTGGTTCGTCTACAACGCACTTACCAAAAAGGCCACCGAAACCCAGAAGCCACTGCTTGACCAGCTAAGCGCTCTTCAGACCAAGGGCCAGGTTAGCAGCATTGAGAGCTTCTGGATCATTAACCTCATAGCAGTCACGGGCGATCTCAACTCGGTCCAGGAGATGGCGTCCTACAATGCTGTCGCACAGGTCAAGCTACCGGTAGACGGGGTCCTGTACGACACGGATAGCACCACGCTTTCCCCACAGGCGCAGTCCGTCGTAGACAACGCCCTGAAGGAAGTCAGATCTATCACCGGCTTCTCCTCAGCCTTGTCGTCCGTCTTCTCACCGCTGACAATACAGCACAACATCAACGAGGTGCACGCGCCTCAGGGCTGGGCGCTAGGCTACGACGGCACAGGCGTAGTAGTAAGCTCCATGGACTCGGGGGTGCGCTGGACGCACGAAGCTCTGGGCCCAAGCTACAGAGGCAACGTCGCGCCCCCCGATCCATCGAATATACACGACTATGATTGGTACGACGGTTACTTGACGTCAACCATACCCATAGACCTCGGCAACCACGGCTCGCACACCATGGGCACCGTGCTCGGAGTGTCTCCTAACAGCACCTATGGCAACATCGGCGTGGCCAAAGGCGCCATCTGGACCACGGTGCGCGTCTGCAGCCCGCAGGGCGAAAGCTCTTGCTACGGCGATGCCATTATGCGTGGCTTCCAGTGGACGCTTGCTCCCACGCGCGTGGGCACTGTAAACGATCCTCGCCCCGACCTCCGACCTCGAGTATCCAATAACAGTTGGGGCGGTGCAGGCTGCGACAACTCATATGACACTGCAGTCACGAACTGGGTGAACGCAGGCATCTTCCCCGCCTTCTCGAACGGCAACGATGGCCCCGGCGCAGGCACAGTAGGCACGCCGGCCAACGGCCCTGATTCCTGGGGTACGGGTGCGCTTGCCACGAACGTCAGCAACTGGGTACTCGCGGGCTTCAGCAGCCGCGGCCCCAGCCCCTGTAACGGCCAGCTCCGGCCATACGCAGTGGCCCCCGGAGTCAACATCTGCTCGTCGATCGGCTCATCCGACACTGCATACAGCTGCGGCTACAGCGGCACATCGATGGCATCCCCCCACGTGGCGGGCGCCGTCGCGGTGCTTGCGTCCAAGAATAAGGACCTGACAATCGCACAGTATGAGTATGCCCTCACCAGCACGGCTTTCTTCAGCTCAACATGGGGCACTCTGCCAAATAACAACTACGGCTATGGCCTGATCCAGATCGACTCGGCACTCGACTCCATATCGGTTGGTGCCACTGCTACACCGACAGTCACAGGCACTCCGCCCACAGCCACCAACACCCCTTCACCCACAGCCACCACTTGTGTCGTCGGCTACGCTGCGGCCACCGCTACAGGCACGATAATACCCGCCACTAACGACACGGGCAACGCCTGCGACGACTGCACAACGGGCGTCACCTTCCCGTTCCCGCTCACTTTCTACGGTACTACCTACACGGCTGGCAAGGTCTCATCAAACGGCAACTTGCAGTTTACAGGCGACGCCACTACGGGCGACAATGCTTGTATCTTGCCCAAGGCAGCCTTCCAGACGGCCGCATTCGTCTTCCAAAACGACCTGCGTACCGACCAGACCGGGTGTACCGGAGGCTGCGGCATCTTTACGGATACCGTGGGCACAGCGCCCAATCGCGTATACGTCATTGAGTGGCGCGCCACGCCGTACGCAGGGACCGGCACCATCGACGCTGAGATAATCTTCTACGAAAACAATCCCGACAAAGTCTCGATGGTATACGGGCCCAGCGACGATAATGGCGCGAGCGCGGTCACAGGAGTACAGTATGATGGTATCTATGGACCGTTCACACAGTTCTCCTGCCAGGCTCCTCTCCTCACTGACGGCTTACAGGTAGACTACACTGTCAGCAGTGTCTGCCCTACCGCCACCGCCACACCTACGGCGTGCACGCTCTCGTTTGAAGACGTACCGGTAGGCTCAACCTTCTACCCCTTCATCCAGTGCCTGGCATGCCGGGGCATCATCAACGGCTATCCTTGCGGAGGCATCGGTGAGCCCTGTAACGGCAACAACGACCCCTACTTCCGCCCAAGCAACAACGTATCAAGAGGCCAGTTCTCAAAGATTGCTGCTAACTCGGCAGGCTTCAACGAGCCTCCAGGAGCCCAGCAGTACGAGGACGTAGCAGTAGGCTCTACCTTCTACCCCTACATCTGGCGTCTGTCAGACCGAGGGTACGTCACCGGCTACCCATGCGGTGGAGTAGGCGAGCCCTGTGGACCTGGCAGCCTACCCTACTTCCGACCCAATGCCAACGTCACAAGAGGCCAACTGTCGAAGATAGACGCTAACGCAGCCGGATACAACGAAACACCGGGTGCCCAGCAGTATGAGGATGTAGCTCCAGGTTCAACCTTCTACGACTTCATCTGGAGACTGTCGAATAGAGGCATCATCAACGGCTACCCATGCGGAGGAGCCGGCGAGCCCTGCGGACCTGGCAGCCTACCGTACTTCAGGCCAGGCGCTAACGCCACCAGAGGCCAGGCAAGTAAGATAGTGGCTAACACCTTCTTCCCTGCTTGTAATGCCAGTCTGAAATAGGGACGAAACCGTCAAAGGCCAGGGCGCTGCAAGAAGAATTGCCCTGGCCTTTCCACCAGTGGGCAGAATGGAGGACGAAGATGTCATCGCGAAACCATACTTGGAAATTAGGCTGGCGTTCCTTGTCAGCAATCGCGCTGCTACTGCTCGTTAGCATAATAACGGCAGGCGCGGCCTTTGCAGGCATGAAGGCCAACGTTCCCGAG
>JBBRDO010000077.1:0-23728 GCA_038203825.1 Chloroflexia bacterium
CGTTGGTTGCCGCCTTTGTTGTTTAGTCCTGCTTTGACCACTGAGCGGGTCTGTCCGCAGTACGGGCATTGTGCCTGTTTTGGCTCTTGGGTTGTGTTCATACTCTAATAATATTACTTCGCTGTTATCCTCGCCACTCCCCAACCAGTGGGTGTTGACAGGGTCGGACAACTTCACCATAGGCGGCATGACCAATGACCCACGCGATAACGGCACGGGTGGCAACCGTGGCGCGATGATCATCACCAACGCCCCGGATGTCATAAGCTACACCGCACGCTTGATCGCCTTCGACTTCCAGCCCGGCGTGTATGCCGACATCGTGCGGTACCCCGGACTGGGAACACCCCCGCCCGCCTTCTCTCCAACCCCTTTCCCTAATATAGTCAGTAGCTACATCCCGGTCAAACCGACGCCCCTCGTTGTCAACGAAACCGAGAACATAGAGATAATCCAGTCGCCCGATAACGCCCTGCGTGACGAAGACAGCCTCATCGGCCTTGTGAACCAGGCGGGCGCGGGCGATGAAGTCATGGTCGAGCAACAGTACGAACGCAAGTACTGGGAAGTCAGTCCAACCAATGGCCCCAACCCGCGTCTGGAATCATATATACGCGCCGCACAGCGCGGGGCGAACGTTCGCATAATTCTGGACGGCTACTTTGAGGGCGGCGACTGCACCAGTTCCACCCACAATCCCGCCACCGTAGCCTATGTGAACGGCTTCGGTCTACCAAACTTGCACGCGGAGGTCTCGGTGCCCTCGGGTCTTCCACCTGATGGCTCCGGCAACGCGGGCCCCGGCGCGGGCAACATCCACAACAAGATGGTGCTGGTGACGACGAATGGCGGCTCCAAGGGCTACCTGCATATAACCAGTATCAACGGCTCGTTGAACAGCGCCAAGAACAATCGTGAGTACGGCTTGCAGATACAATCCAACGCCGGATACCAGTACTACAAAGATGTTTTCGATCACGACTGGTCTGTTGGCTACCTTCCCTGCGGCTCGACCCCCACGCCAACAGCAGGTACACCGGTCCCGACTCCCTCGTGCCACGCCCTGGACAACGGCGACTTTGAAACGGGCGACATATTGCCGTGGGCAACCACCAATGCGGTCGTTACAGCTGTCGCAGACGACTCCGTTTCTCACGGTGGCGACTACTCGATTGCTATAACCCACAACCTCGTCGGCAACTCGCAAGGCGTGCAGGAGAATATCCCGATAAGCATTCAGGCAGGCGCCCAATATCGCGTTCAGGGCTGGGTGCTTCGGCCCGACCCCAGCATCGCTTCGGCCCGGGTACGCATCGCCTGGTACGGTTGCCCCGACTTTGCGTGTAACCAACTAAGTACCGTTGACGTGTTCGCGGGGAACACAGGTGTCGACGGCTGGCAGTTCTTTTCAGGCACCGTAAGTGCGCCCGCCGGTGCCGTTGCGGCGCGCTACCGGCTTTATTACTACAACGCCACAGCCGTATACACGACTATCCACTATGACGATGTTCTGTTCGAGTGCCAACCACTGCCAACGCAGACGCCCACTGATACTCCAACGCCCACCAATACCGCCTTGCCTCCTTCGGATACCCCCACGATCACCCCCTACTGACACTGCCTCAGCCACTCCAACGGACACGGAGAGCCCCACTTCTACGCCGACCGAAACTTACACCGCCGCGCCAACTGATACCCCGACATTCACCGGCACGCCAACTCCGACCGATACCCCCACAAATACCGAAACCGCGATCCCCACGGATACTCCGAGCAATACGCCATCAGACACTCCCACGAATACAAACACAACGACCGATACGCCAACCACTACGCCCACCTGGACCGCCACAAACACACCTTCCAATACCGCAACTCAAATGGCGACCACTCTCCCAACAGACACACCTACCAGCACGGCGACTGACAGCCCAACCAACACAGGCACGCCGACCAATTCACCTACGGGTACGCGCACCCCCACTGATACCGCCACCAACTCGCCGACTCCCACCAACACACCAACCGGTACTGACAGCCCTACTCCGACTGATACCCCGACCGTAACAAACACGCCCAGCAATACGCCCGGTAACTCCTCTACACCTGTGGAAACTGACACCGCGACCTCTACTCCCAACGACACCCCCACAAGCACGTCTGTCCCGACGTCCACCGCCACCGCCTGTGTTCTCCCTTTCACAGACGTACACGCAACCGACTGGTTCTACGGCTACGTACAATGGATGTACTGTAACAACGTAATCCACGGCTACGATAGCAACCCGCCTTGCAATACGGGCACTCCCTGCTTCAAGCCTGAGAACTCCACGACCAGGGGACAGATGGCGAAGATCGTGACCCTGGCCTTTGGCTTCGCAACTGACACCACAGGCGGGCCGCACTTCCAGGACGTCGCAGTCGGCAGCACATATTACGACTACGCAGAAACAGCCTTCAACCTCGGCCTGGCATCCGGCTACTCTTGTGGTGGCCCGGGCGAGCCGTGCGGTCCTGCCAACAGACCGTACTATCGCCCGAACGCCGGCGTCACCCGGGGCCAGAAAGCCAAGATGGCAGTGTCAGCCGCTGTCATAGCTGACCCCGCACACTGGATGTTGGAGAACCCTGCCGCAAACACCTTTGAGGACGTGCCCGTCGGCTCAACCTTCTTCCGATACGTGGAGACTGCGGTGTCTCACGCCATTCTGTCCGGGTACCCCTGTGGCAACCCACCTGCGGGCGCGTGCGAACCAGGGGACAAGCCCTACTTCGTACCCAACGCGAATGCAACCCGCGCCCAGATAAGCAAGGTCGTCTATCTGGCCGCCACGTACCCACCGGTTCGCTGACGCAAAGAGGGCAGGCTACTGACATTCGTCATAGGCTGCCCTCTTTCCAACTTAGGCAAACCAAGAGCGCCGGGGCTTTGTGCCTCCGGCGCTCTTTTCGGGCCATTCCCATACATCTCTGCAGCGTACGGTTCAGTCGTCCGTTAGCTTCTGATGGCCGTTCGTTGGCGGGCAGAAGTGAGGCACGCCCGCGGCAGGAAGTGGGGTTCCACAAAGCGGGCACAGGGGGCGTCCGGAGCTCAGCACGTCCAGCGCGTTTACTTGCAACCGCTCTATCTGATCGCGGCTCGTCTGGCAGCGGAATCCCGACTCGTCGCTGTCCTCCGCGCCGCGCACATTAGCTTCGAGCACAACCAGTTCGCGCGCAACATCGTACGCGAGGCTGAGCGAGCCGATCTGCATTTCAAAGTCGGGGCTCGCAGGAAAGTCTGATGGCTTGGGATTTTCCATGGTCGCTTCGCGCTGCGGAATCTGGAAGCCTCGTTCCGTGTCAATCTCCAGCAGCATGCGTGCGATCGCCTTGGTAAGCGCGTCCAGCTCCTCTTTCTCCAGCCACAGTTGCGCCGACATAGTCCTGTTCTTTACCAGCAGACGGAATGTGCGCTGGCCGGGCACGCCGACCGATTCCGCACCTATCCAGTCCGCGCGACCCATGTTGTATCGCTGTGGTCTCATGCTCATTATTTTGGTTTGCTCCCCCCTGAAAAACTGTTATAGTGAAGTATGTCAAATGAGTCCGAAAGAGATTATACATCATCGGAGCCCCGGAAGCGCAATCGCCCGCGTAGACGCCCGGTTCAACCCGAGCATGGCGACGAAGCGGACGTAACTCTGCCGCTCTTGACTGAAGATTTCATTGGCCTTGCTGTGCAGTATACAAGCGCTCTGCTCTTCGTCGGCTATGAGATCGACGGCCTCGTGGAAATCACAGTCTATCCGCGCTACAGGTTTTCATCCGACGACCGAGTACACGGTCAACTCGGATACATTCGAGCTCCTTTCGGCACGCCCTGGGACCTTATTTTGGAGCAGGTCGACGCCATCGTAGCTGACGCGGAAAACAACTACAGAGCCGCCATTACTCTGCGCTCGAACGCTCAGCAGGCCAGCGGTGCACGCTACGATAATGCCTACCATGTCATTACCGACCTATTCAGGGAAAGCTGGCACGCCTTTGCCCTTCGTCTGCAGCGAGAAGGCGAGATTAAGAAAGGCGATGTCACCTTCACCGGAACGCCACCCGACCCGCTGCTCGTTACCTGGCGTGGCGACATCTATACGCTAAACGTATTCAGCACAGGATCGATCTTGCTGGTAAACGGCGACCAACGGAAGCGCCTGCGCCGGCTTTAGTTCAGGCTTTGGCCTCTTCACTGGCTTCGTGCTGGATTTTATAGTCGTGAACCGCTTGCTTCAGCGTGCCCAACGCCAGCGTCGCACAGCGCGGTCTGCTCATCACCACTTCCCGCCCCAGTTCATCAATAATCACGTCGTGCTCCAGCGCCTCAATATCTTCAAGGGTCAAACCTTCCATGCGTTCCGACACCAACTCGGCAGCGGCCTGGCTGATAGTGCAGCCCTCACCCTGGAACATGATCCTTTCTACCTTGCCGTGGTCATCGACCTTAATGTGTATGTCAACTATGTCGCCGCACCCTGGATTGCCGCCCTTCGCCGATATATCCGCACCCTCCAGTGGTCCGAAATGTGTCGGGTTGTCGTACAATTCCAAAAGGCGCTCAATGGTTGCCTGTCTATCCATTTTTAGCTTGTCCTATATTTCGTCTAATATTTGCCAATTGATCATTATCATTAATTATACCGCAAATTTGCCACCATTCAGCTATGCATCACAGATCAATAACGAATCCCGAGCACATGCACGAGTACCCACGCACCGGCGTGCACGGCCGAAAGTGACAGGTAAGCTGCAAGCGCAAGCCTTCGTGCCTTGCCATGCGGCAGTTGCAGCAAGAGATAGATAGCAAGCAGAGTAAGCGGCAGGGCTGGCAGCCCAAGCAGATCCCAGTCATTGCGTGGGCCGAGGTCCGGGTTCCACGCAATGCTGTAGAAGAGCATACTCGCCGCGCCAACTGCAAGGGTCACCAGCGCGGGTGTGCGCTTTGCCAGCGGCCACATGCTGCCCCACATGGCCGCCAGTACTATGATAACGGTGGCGAGCGCCATAGGGGCTGTCAGCAGTTGCTCTTGCAGCACAGCGCCCAGGTGCGACCACGAAAAGAATGCGTAGTGCTCTGTGGCGCTTACCGTTGTGAAAAGTGGCAACAGCGTTCGCCCATCACGCCCGCCCATTTCCGCCATGCCCGCCTGGAAACGCTCGAAATCATAAGTGTCAATGATCATCACGCTCGCGATAACCAGTACCATACCGAGACCCACGCCCACGCCATCGCGCAGATCGGCGAACGCGTTGCGCCACCTGTGAAGTTTGGGCACTTGCCCGGCGCGCAATAGCCACGCCGCGACCACCATCGGTCCCCACCAGAGCGCGGAGCCATGGATAAACGGTGCGAGTGTCGCCAACGCCCCCACCGCTCCAAACGACAACTTCCCATCCGTGTAGCGCCAGCATGCCCATAGCACAAACAGGCTGGCCGCTGTCACCAGCGCGTAGCTCTCGACGTAGCGGAAGAAGAGCAGGATGTTCCCGACGGCCGCCAGGGCACCGGCAATCAACAGACCATCTGCCCGGCTGCGCCCCAATGTTCGCCCAATCAGACTGGCTGCTGCCAGGTAAATACCCCCCGCCACCACAGCCATGAGCTGGTAAATATCAGAAGGTAGCCTGAAAATCGGTTCGAGCCAGCGCCATAGCTTGACCTTCACATAGAAGTCCAGAAGTTCACGCTCGCGCCAGATTGCCCCGATGCTTATTCGCGAGTCGAATTCGTTGCTGTCCCCCTCTGAGTATGACACCGGGAAAAGAGCAAAGATCACCATCCCTACAAAGGGTATGGCATACTGCGGGTTCGCACGCACCGTCCGCCACGCGCGCCCTACCGCGCTCCCAGACTGTCGGCCTGTCTGTGGGGCTGCGCTGACTGCATGTCCCTCGGTCTCTGGCTGGCTTGCCGGTTCCCCCACCGGCGCAAACCATGCCCAGGCGATTACCCCCAGAACGACAATGATACCCAGCACCTGTACCGCCCACGGCAGCGCAGAGTAGAATGACACTCCCCAGCTAACGTTGTGCGTGGGGTCGTCGCCGGACGGTTCGGCAGGAGCAGCGACATGCCAGGCCATTAGCCCCAGCGCGAGTATCGTGATCAAGCTGGCCGCAAGTCGAGCGTGATCGGTAGCAACCACCGGCTCAGGCGCCTGGCTAGCCGCGCCCGCTGCAACTCCGTGCCGCTCACGACGGCATCGCAGAGTACGCAGCCACGGCGCAACTAATAGCAACACCAGCGGTAGCACGACGAAGTACATACTGTAGAAAACCAGCCAAGGTCGTTGCGTTGCGTTCAAGATCCCGATCGTGCCGCCAAGGGCTACGGCTACCAATGCAGCCGCATCGACTCGTCGGCGACTTACCATTGGTCGATCGCAAGTCCTACTCGATAAGACAGCGCGAACGCTTATATAGCTGAGGATGACGCTCAAGCCCAGCCAGAGTGCCGGCCACCCGGACGGCAGCGATGGGAAACCACCCGACCTCTCGTCCACGCTGTAGTAGACCAGACCAAGCTCCCGCTGGTCCCCCGGTGCCTGGAACACCGTACTGGTCAGGGTGACTTCGGGATTGACGCTGAAAATCGAGGCCACAGGCAGGCGGAATTCGAGCGTCGAAGGGGTGCGTGGTATCTCTTGCGCTCCGAGCGACTTCCCGTACGCCTCAGCCCCCGCCTGTGCAAGCGGCGCGCTGCCCGGCCGAACGCCCTGGACGTGCAGCGTCACGAATAAAGGCCACCCTAGAGGTTGGAGCTGTATGGCTACACTCGCCCCTCCCCACCTGAAAGCCCCGCTTTCGCCTACTTCAGGTGCTTGCAAACCTGTAACGTTGTATAGTTCGCCCGGATCGCCGAGGTTTTGTGTTATGGCAAACTGCGCCTGTTGACCTACCAGCAGGGGCAAGACTGCTGCCACGGTCACGATCAGCCACCGTGCAGCCTCGGCACGTGAGGACGGTCTTGCTTTATCCTTTGCTTGCACACGTACAATTTACCACATTTGTAGCACGCCCTCGAAGGTTATCGGCTCGTGTAGATCGACCTACCTCCGTTTGGTGCCGGGTAATAAAGAAGGGTAGACCCATGCGTGGATCTACCCGAAAAACTGGCTCCGCGGCCAGGACTCGAACCTGGGACAATCCGATTAACAGTCGGACGCTCTACCAACTGAGCTACCGCGGAACAATCTGCTTACTCAAAAACTGCCTCAGTAATGAGGCACAGCCCATTATACGGTAACCCGTATAGAGGTGTCAAGCCAATTTAGAGCGCCTAGACTCAGCGTTTGTGCCCATAGAAACCGCTGCCCAGGACCGTGTCGTCCAACGACTCTTCTCGGTCTGCCCCGTCCCAGATCAGCGCTTGCTGCCACTCCGCGGTCGCCAGCGGATGGTGCAGGATCTCGAGCAGAGCGAACGCCGTGGCTATCGCTGTTATAATAGCCATAAGGAGCGTTGTATAGTCGCGCGTGTTATTATCGCCTTCGACAAACAATGTCATGCCAACAACCAGCGCCGTTACCACCGGCCCGACAACGTTCGCCACGAGCCAGACACGTGAGCGGTTCGCGCGGGCTTTCAAGACTTGCGACTGCGGATAACTTAGCGCAAGGCCGCCCAACGCCCCCGTTAATGCCAGCATCAGAAAGAACAGCGCCACATTAGGAATCTCTTTGTCGACGACAATTCCCACCATGCTTATCCCCACCATATATACGATAAACCATTGGGCCGTCCGCCCTATCACCGTTGCCACCGCCCATTGGATCATGCCTGTGCGTTTCAGCAACGGCAAAAGTACTACACCTTGTGCGACCACCAGCACCAAACCCGATACTATGCCACCCGCGAGCGCCGCGACATATCCCGCAAGTCCGGCAATCTGCACATTGCCCTCCACAGAGAGTGCTCGGCCCGTTGCGCTGCTCCCTACTATCGCTGATGTAACACTGTCGGACAAGAGCTTGCCCAGCAGAAAACCACCGACGGTCAAGACGACCCAGCCTACCCAGATTAGAATGTAAATCCAGGCGGGCGCGTTCTGCTGACTGGCTCTGTATTCATCGCTTATATACATATCGCTCTAACCCCATTTCTGCGCCCGCAATGAGCGCGTGCAGAGCTCACGGCCTGCTCAAATCATTGAATGATCGCAAAGTCCTTGATCAACACATCTTTGCTTGTCGTGCGCCAGGTGATCTCTTTTGTGTTCAACGTTGTGCGTGAATAGTCGACAATGTGTACGGGGTAACCGACGGCCGGATCGAATTGGACGTTCAGATCAACGAAGCGGGTCGTATCATTCCCGGTCGGCGCACCTGCGCCCAGAGCTGTCGATGCCATGTCCGACCGAATGGCCTCGAACATCGAATCAACTGTATAAGCTTGGAAAGTCTTGGCAGCCACTCCCGTAAGTGCGACCTTGAGGCCATCGACTGATTCGCTGATGCCGTTTACCGTATGGCTGAGCATGTAAAGCTTGTTCGTCGTGGTATCGACCCGCAGTCGCAACTCTTGTCGCGGATCAACAATGGTCATCTCGTAAGTACCGACTTTCTTACCTGACCATTTCGCCAGCGACCGGTCGAAGTCGGCCTTGGTTATGTTGCTGGTATTGTGTTCAACCTGTGCCGGCACAAGGCCCTTGTACCCCTGGATCGCCAGCATAAGGGCTACGCCTGCAAGCAGGGCAATCATACTGCCTGTTAGGCCCTGTAGGAAAGTACTTCTCATAGATTAAGTTCACCTATCTGCGTTAGATTCGGGCGGGTAACCTCTAATGCGGCGTACAGGCACCTCCAGGTTCGTATCCCCTATGTTAATTCTGGCGCCGCTTTCTGCCCGCTAGAATAAATACAAACTCCCGAAGCCTATGGTTCACTCGTCTCGAATGCGCTCCAGTGTAACGGCAGCGTGTTTCCAAGATGACGGTCGGCCCAGTACCAGTTATGGCGGGCAAGCGGAAAGATCGGGTCTACGCCGTTTTCGATGCCTCGCTCCTTCAAAATGCCCACAACATGTTGGTTGCGGAAGAAGTTGGACTGCCAAGGTTCTGCTGCCTCGGGCCCGCTCCTCAGCATCCACTGTATACTTTCAAGGGCAGGTCGGTCCCCGCGCCAGAGCAGGTTCGCCGGGCTGTTGTCGGCAATATACGTGAAATCGCGCTCAGCCCCGAAGGCAGGCGCAAACAGCGGGTTGCGCAAGATTCGGTCAGTCTTGCGAATAGACTTGCCCTTGTCGCTAGCGTAAAGGAATGTTCCGTCAAATGATCCTGCCGACCGAAATAGATGCGGATACTGTGCCGCGATTTTGATAGCCTGGAACCCCCCAAGAGAAAAGCCATCTACTGCTCGCCCACCTCGCGTGGCCTGGGTGCGGAAATGTTGATCCACGTAGGGGATCACCTCCCTGACAAAGTAGTCTTCGAACCGGCCTGTGCCGATGCCCGGCGCCCCCGCAGCCAGCTTTGGTTCGCGGAAGTTGACAAGCAGGCCCGGCACTCGATTATCATCGCTCGATATCCCCGGAAAGACCAGTATCATCGGCCCGACTTTGCCCGTCTGCAGGAGCTCTCGGTATACATCGATGACGGTCTGATCATGTCTCGACATGTCTTGCCGCCGGTGTATCCATTCGCGCTCGTGCCCGCGAAATAAATAGAGCGTGGGATAGCGCTGCCCCTCGTTAGCGCTGCGGAAATAGCCTGGAGGAAGGCCCACGTAGAAGCTCTTCGGCACCCCGAGCACCTGGCTTTCAATATGGATCCGGCGAACACGCGGATCAAGTGGCCGGTGAAGCCGCCGTTGTAGGATCTCGCGGTTATGGCGGGAACTGTGTTCAATGGGCATAACAGCCATTATAAATGCAATAACAGATCATCTTCAACTTTGCCTTCCACACCCGGTTCCAGAGACCTGTAGATGGCATGCACGTTCCGGCCCTTGTGCTCTGCCAAACGGGTCTTGCTTGTATGTGGTATACTTGCACGAAGCACCAGTTTCCTTCGGGTGCCATGTCCAAGGGCGTCCAGATTCTGGGCGAGCTAGCGCCGGACGCTAGGTGCGACTATCCCAATTATGGACTTTACCAAGAGAGTAATTACAATATGATATCTGATCCGCAGGCTGGCCTGCCCCAACTTTCGACCCGCCCGCCCGCCCTGGCCGTTCCGACCTTACCGAATAATGCAAGTCTCACCGTCACGCGCACGCGCCGAAATACTTCTACAACCACGGATGCAAGCCCCGTCAGCGCTGCTTCAACTCTCCCCGACGCAAAACCCGTTCACGCCGGCGTTTATAAAGACCTTAAAGCGCAAATTGTAGAGCACAATCTGCTTGAGGGCAGGCCTGTGTACTATGCGATTAAGTTCCTATATACACTTGGCGGACTCGCCCTGCTCGTGTGGGCTTTGGTCGAAATTGACTGGCTTCCTGCACGCATAGCCCTCGTTCTGGCATGTGCGCTGGCCTGGGCCCAGGTCGGTTTCCTGGGTCACGACCTCGGACACCGGCAAGTCTTTAACAAGACCTGGGTAAACGACGCCTGGGGACTAGTCACCGGCAATGTCGTGCTCGGCATGAGCATAGGCTGGTGGCGGGACAAGCACAACGCCCACCACGCCAACCCTAATGTGGCCGATGTTGACCCCGATATGGACATCCCGGTGCTGGCTTTTACCGAAGAGGACGCCCAGACTCGCCGTGGTTTCGCACGTAAGATTTTGCCTTTTCAGGCCGCCCTCTTCATACCTTTCGTAAGTTTGTCATCCATTGACTTCCAGCTCTCCAGCATCCGGTTCCAGTTTAGCGGGAGTGCCAAGAACCTGGGCCGCCGTATCTTGGAGCTTGCATTGCTCCTGTCCCACAAGGTCCTCTACTTTGGTGGCCTCTTGTGGATTTTCGGTCCGTGGGGTCTTGCAATTGGTGCTGCTCATCAGGCGGTTCTGGGTATTGTCCTCGGCACGGCTTTCGCCCCCAACCACAAAGGCATGCCCATGGTTGACGACACAATCAAGGACGACTTCTTACGAAAACAGGTTTTGACCGCTCGAAACGTTCGTGGCCCAAAACTTCTGATAAACTTTGTCGACTGGTGGTATGGCGGATTGAATTACCAGATCGAGCATCATCTGTTCCCCGCTATGCCTCGTTGCAACCTGGGCCAGGCTCGCGCACTCACGATCAAGTTCTGCGAGCATCACGACATCTCGTACCATGAGACCGGCGTCGTGCGCTCTTACCGGGAGATCTTGCACCATCTCAACACCGTTGGCGCTTCAGTCAGGCATCAGACTCCTGCCATGTCACTTTCTGTAGACTAATCTAATAAGCAACCAAAAGGACCCTGCTTCTGGCGGGGTCCTTTTCTTATACATTGCGCGTTCGGTCGCGAACTTGCTGGTTCTAGATGATCAATGCCGCCTTTGAGCAGGAACCCTGCGTGTCCCACTTGAGCAGCACGAACCGGAGATCAATGCCCTTTCGCTCGTTACGTCAGCTTGTATTCCATTAGTATCATCTCAAGGAACGAGCGGTAACGGGTAGCTCCAGGCAGCCAGTTCGCAAAGAACCACGCTTCCCACTCGCCATCCTCGCTCACTACTCGTGGATTCAACAGGTAGACCGCGCTATCGCCGGTGGGGCTTATCTGCAGTGCCGTGGCCAAGTACTCGACGCGCAGATATGCCGGATCCTGGTTGGAGCCATAGACAAAATACTTGTCATCGCTCACGGTGGGCCCATTGGGTAGACGCGGCCCAGTGTACGCTTCGACCCACTGTGGCTCGAGCGTGCCGAACCAGCCTATGCTTTCCACTGGCCACAGTTCATACACGAAGTCGCCCCCTGTCAAACAGCCATTAGTTGCTTCAAGGAACGTTCTGTAGGAGAGGGGCAGGGACACTCCCAGCCGTTTCTCAGCCAGGGCTACCTGGTCGGCGGACGCGCCGCCCCTACTTGAACCTGTGCCCTCCGGTCCCTCCGTTGGCAACCACACGGCGAGAATGGAGTTCCAGTCATAAAGCATTCTACGCTTTCACCATAGAGCACAATTCTCCCAAAACCTCTAACTATCGGCCTAGTCGTCCGACATCTTGATCCAGCCGTGCCTGAGCGCGTAAATCACGGCCTGCGTGCGGTCGTTCACGGCCAGCTTGCGCAATATAGAAGTAATATGGTTCTTCACAGTCTGGTCGGAGATATTCAGAATACGAGCGATCTCTTTGTTCGAGTTTCCTCGTGCTATGCAGTCCAGAATTTCGACTTCACGCGTCGTCAGCGGCGCGAACACCGATTCTCCGCCGTCAGCCTCCGCAGACGCCAGCTCTCGGAACTGGTTCAACATGCGTGACGCCACAAAGGGTCGCGACAACACGGCATCATTGATCGGATAGTGCCCTTCGGCAACTTCACGCACTATATCAAGCAACTTATCCGGCGAAATATCCTTCGATGAGTACGCCGCCGAGCCGACTTTAGTTGCATTGAATAATTGCTCGTCGTCCTCATATACTGTGAGGATAATTACCGCGATCTGCGGCTGTCTCCGTCGTACTACTCGCGTTACTTCCAGTCCGTTCAGGCCAGGCAAGTTGATATCAATCAGCATCAGGTCGGGCGCAAGCGCCTCGGCCATCTGGATGGCGCGCTGACCGTCGGGAGCCTCCCCGATCACCTCTATATCTTTTGTTGCTTCCAGCGTATGTCTTACTCCCTGCCGGAATAGCGGGTGATCGTCAACGATCAGAACACGTATTTTTTCCATCAGCCTCTTCTCCTCCTACGAATACTTCGGCATGGGCAACATCAAGGTGATCGTGGTGCCGTTCCCCGGCTTGCTGTCTATCTTCAATGTCCCGCCGACCGTGCTAGCTCTTTCCCTCATGCTGACCAAACCCGAGCTTCCCGTTCGCCCCTGGCGCACGCGCTTCGGGTCAAATCCCTTTCCGTCGTCCGTTATCGTAACGCTAAGCGGCCCATCCTCACGTTGCTGCACGTCGATTGTAACTGAGCTCGCCTCAGCATGTTTGTGGATGTTCTGCAGTGCTTCCTGTATAACGCGGAAAACGACCAGTTCCTGGTTCGATGACAATACCAATTCCTCGGGGACGTTCGCCTCCACCTGTAAACCGGTCTGATCGCTATAGTCCTGTGTATAATACTTAATCGTTGCAATCAAGCCTGCATCCGACAGCGAAGCCGGCCGTAGGTTGAAAATGAAGCGGCGCATATCCTTCAAGCCGTCCTGTAGCGCACCGCGCAGCCGTGCCAGTTCTGCGCCCACTTCCTCGGGCTTGTGCTTGGCCATCTGTTCGACGAACTGCAACCGCATGACTGTGTTGGCAAGCACTTGAGCCGGACCGTCATGTATCTCCCGAGCCAGACGCGCACGTTCGGCTTCCTGCCCCATCGCAATCTGTGCCCACATCACTTGCTCGCCTGAGTTCGGCTTTGGCTCTTTGGAAGCAGTGCCATCGCCCGCTTCGTTCCCAGATTCGGCCGGTTTGAGCACCCATTCACATGCACCTTCGATCTGGTGCACCAACCACGAGAGCCTATTGTTCAACTGCTCGAGTCCATCACTGGCTATGGTCAGTTCGTCTTTATGCTTGGATAGCTCTTGCTCCTGCCCCTGTACCGCTAAGACCTGGCTCTCGGTCAAAGGCCCTGTGATGTTCACCGGCAGCTCACCCGTCGTATTGAACGTACGCAACCGGTAGTGCAACTCTTCGAGGAAGTTATCCAGGTGTCCTAGCTCAACACGAGCATCATGAAGGCGCGCCTGTGCTTCACCTTCAATTGCGTGCAAGCGCTTAAGGGCGTCCCCTATTGCGCCCTCGATTTCTTCTCTGAAATTGTCCACGTTCTCCCGCTGAATCGGCATACTATCCCCTGATCCTGCGCGCTACGTAAGAGTCGACGCTTATGCGATCTGCGCTTATTGTACACCATGATTGGCGCATAATCAATCCGTGACATAATGTGTGAATCCATTAGCAGTACTACACAGATAGTACGTCAAACGGATACTTCCCCTCCATTTCTAACACTTTTAACATCCGTTCGGGTGAAATACTCGTATGGTATACTTGAAGACACGACCGCGAGACGCGAACAGCCCAGCCTTTGAGCGCCACGCGCAATGAGAGGGATTACGGTAAAGACAAATTGGACACTCAACATACCCAAACGGACCATAAGGCCCGCACTAGGAAAGCTTTCTCCCCGATTCGGTTTTTCGGCAACCTGCTAATTATCGGTGGGTTTGCGCTGCTGGTGGGGGTGGCAGGCTGGCAGGGCTTAATCCTATGGACCAACAACCAGCAACTCTCCAGTTTCCACGATGAGGGCGTGGTTGTCGAGCCTACTATTGACCCCAACTCTATGTCGGCCCTCATGCAGACTCCTATTGCCGCTGCCACCGCCTTACCAGAGCCACCGCCGCCCAATCTCAACCCTGGCGGCGCCGCGATCGCAAACTGGGCAGGCATTCTACAGATAAAGCAGGTTGATAACTCGCCGACTACGCATCTCAGCATACCCAGCGTCGGCATTGATGCCAAAATCGTTCCCATTGACTGGAAGATGATTCCGGGCAAGGACGGTGCGGCCGCAAAGAGCGAGTGGCAGGTAGCCGACTATGCGGTCGGCCATCATGCCGGCACGGCCAACCCCGGCCAGGTTGGGAACGTCGTGCTCTCGGGGCACGATGATTACAAGGGTGAAGTCTTCAAAAACCTGCACAACGTCCACAAGGGCGACGAGGTTATTGTCGATACCGAGAAAGGCCAATATGTCTACGTGATAACCGAGCTTGTCCTGGTGAAAGAGGAGGGTGTCTCTGATGCTCAAAAGCTCGCAAACGCGGCCTACATGAACCCCACCCCCGATCAGACCCTCACAATGATCACCTGTTGGCCCTACGGCATTGACGACCACCGCTTTATAGCGATTGCCAGGCCTTACCAATCAAGCCAGAGCGCTTACAGCGACTATTTCATACGGTAGCTCGGCAGAGACCGCGTGGCGACACCCGCCCGGCTATGGTACTCTTGCTGCGGCTCACTTCAGATAGTCATTCCCTGCGCTGTTGCGCGTTGGTCGAGCTTCTCCCTCTTTGTCACCTTCCGGTTTCCAGCCTTCCGGGGTGTAGACCACCTCTCCGCCCTCAACCGCTGGCAACCCCCAATCCGTCCCCGTCGTCGCGCTGTCGGAACCCACTACAACATCGGGGTAGGTACCCGTGTATACGTCCCCTGCAACATCCTCATCGGGTGTGATCGCACGGTGATCGATGTCCGCGTTCGCAGGTGGGACTGCTCGCGCAATATTGGAATTCTCCGGCTCGAATTCTATGTCGTCTTTCTGAACCACGCCACCGCGCGGATTCTCGTTTTCGTTTGAGTTGCCATTGTCGTTCATCTATTCCTTAGCCTCCTTTACCACAAATGTGACTCTATCCCAGCATATTCTTTGCCCCGGCTACTTGGTGTGGCCCGCGCCGCTCTCCAACTGCTCAATAGCATGCGGCAGTATGGGCATTACCGCATCCAGGCACTCCTGTACTCCCCTGGGAGAGCCTGGTAAATTGATTATGAGCGTTCGCCCTCGCACACCTGCTACGGCCCGGGACAATGCTGCCATCGCCGTCTTCTTCAGCGACTCGCTGCGCATCAGCTCTGCTATGCCCGGAACCTGATAATCTATCACGCTCAACGTAGCCTGCGGCGTATTGTCGCGTGGTGAAATGCCGGTTCCTCCGCTCGTGATTATTAGTCTATACCCGTCACCGGCCCACGCGCGTAACGTGTCAGCTATCTGCTTGAGATCGTCTGGCACCGCCAAGGCCGTCAGGATGTCCGGGTGTAGCCCCGCTTCAATCATTCCGAGTGCAAGTTTTCCGCTGAGGTCTTCTCGAATGCCCAGGGTAACTCCGTCGCTGATGGTCAGTACAGCTATTTTGGTTTCTTTTGCTTTTTCCACGATGCTATCCTCCTGTTTATGGCATAATAATGCGGTCTAGTCGCGTTTCTTGCAAGAGGAGACTTCATGAAGAACCTGGGCGTGCGCGCCCTGAGCGGTGCTGTACTGCTTGCGTTGGTGCTGGCCGCTATTTGGTTGCGTGGGCCGCTATTGCTGGCTCTCGTAGCCATTGCGGCTGTTTTGGCTGCGCATGAGTTCTACTCTATCGTTCAGCGCGCCGGCTACCGGCCGTGGTATCCGGCCGGGCTGGCGCTTGCCCTCTTGTTCGCCTTGCGCTCCTACATCGCCGGCGATATCTTCGCGGGCGTGGCCTATTCAGGCCCCGGCGTTGCGGCCGAGGTGATGGCCGTTACCCTTGTCCTTGTCCTGGCGCTCGTCAGGATGGGAGCCGCGTGGGCCCGTTCCGGCGAACTGGCGGTGAAAGATGGCGCAGAGCTGGCGGCCCGAAGTCCCTATCTGGCGTGGGCCGACCTGGGTCTCACCCTCGCGGGTGCTTTCTACACGGGAGGTCTCTTGGGCTACGCCCCGGTGCTTGCCTCGCTATCCGAGACCTCGACGCACGGCGATGGGGTGGCGTGGATGCTGGCTGTGTTGCTTTGTACGGCCGCCTGCGACACGGGCGCCTACTTCATCGGCAGCCTGGTGGGTCGCCACAAAATGATCCCGCATATCAGCCCCGGCAAGACGTGGGAGGGCTTGGGCGGAGCCGTGTTGGGAGCAGTCACAGCCGCGCTGGCTCTCTCCGGAATCCTCAGGATCCCATGGTGGGGCGCTCTCATACTCGGCTTGCTGGTCTGTGCCGCTGCCGTCGCGGGCGACCTATGCGAGTCACTTCTAAAGCGAGCTGCGGGCGTGAAGGATAGCGGCACAATCATACCTGGTCATGGCGGCGTGCTGGACCGCATTGACAGCATTCTGTTTGTGTTGCTCGCCGTTTACTGGTTTACAATCGCAAAGGGTTGAGTGGGAGGAAAGGGGAATTTGATGAACCCTAAAGGGGAAAAGCTGGATTACCAGCGTACACCGAGCGCCGCGTGGGAACGCGTAATACGTGCGTTCTTCTGGCTTACTTTTCACACGCTGTGGCCTCTGAAGATCAGCGGCTTGAAAAACGTGCCGAAAAGTGGCCCGGCTATTATAGTCTGCAATCACCTCAGCATGGTAGATCCATTCGTTGTCGGCTTCGCGGCGCACCGGCCGGTCAGTTTCATGGCGAAAGAAGAGCTGTTCCGCGTGCCCGTGGTGGGCTTTCTCATTCGCAAGGTCGGCGCCTTCCCGGTAGACCGGTCGCGCCGCGATCCGTCATCCACGCGAGTTGCTCTGTCCGTGCTGAAGGACGGTGATCTGTTGGGCATGTTCCCGGAAGGCACGCGCAGTACAACAGGAGAAATGCTGGAAATGCGCACGGGCGCCCTACGCATCGCATCGCGCACACGTACGCCGATCATTCCCGCCTCTGTGGTAAACACGGATAGGGCTTTACCTCCGGGCCACTTTATCCGTCCTGCCCGGATAGCAGTGCGCTTCGGCGCGCCTCTCGAACTGACCGAGCTCTATGATCGGCCCAAGGACGAGGCACTCATGCAGGATGCACTCTTGCGCATCAAGGAGAGGATCGAGGCGTTACACCATATTTGATGGTAGTCGGCAACCATTCACGCGCTCTGTCCTTTTGTCCGACTCGCCCGATTAATGTACAATCGGGTATGCTTGACGATAACCTTCTTCTTGCTGCACTTGACGAGGCGCGTCGTGCCGGGGCTGATTATGCAGAAGCTCGGCTCGAAGACACGCTGACCGATACGGTCAGGACGCGAAACGGCGCTGTTGAGCGCCTTTCAACCGACCATGATGCCGGTTGGGGCATCCATGCAATGGTCAGCGGTGGCTGGGGATTCGCTTCCACATCTGTTACTACCCCCGACGCCATTCGCGATACTGCGCGGCTTGCCGCAGAAATTGCACGCGCCGGTGCCGGTAGACGCAGGTCATCTTCAGACCTAAGCGTTATGCCCACCGGGAATGGCCACTATTCAAGCCCAATGTTGCGTGACCCTTTCACGGTACCGTGGCAAGAGCGTATAGATTTGGCGACCGAAGTAACTGAGCGGATCTCCGCGGGCGGCGACCGGGTCAAGGTTGCCACGTGCATGATTTACGCCGAGCGGCACAACAAGCTCTATATGAACGCCAGGGGTGCTAGTTTCAAGCAGGATATCACCTACGTCTTCTTCGATACAGCCGGAGTAGCTGTCGACGACACGGGCTACTCGTACCGGCGCTCCATGAATGATATGAGCCAGGCGGGTTGGGAGTTCATCGAGCAGCAAGACCTCCTGCGCGAAGGCAGCAGGATCGGTCGAGAAGCGCAGGACCTTGTTGTGGCGCCCCACGCTCCCTCGGGTCCACACCAGGTAGTCATTTCGTCCGACTTCGTCGCGCTTCTGGTCCACGAGTCCTGTGGTCATCCAACAGAACTGGATCGCGTGCTGGGCTGGGAAGCCGCGTTTGCCGGAACCTCATTCCTCATGCCTGACATGCGAGGGAAATTCCGCTACGGTTCCCCCTTGGTCAACATGACGGCGGACTCGCTCCTGCCCGGTGGTTGTGGCACTTTCGGCTGGGACGACGAAGGGACCCCTGCTCAGCGCTCTCCCCTGGTGCAGAATGGCGTTTTCACGGGCTACCTCAGTTCGCGTGAGAGCGCTCTGGCTCTGGGCGAACGGTCCAACGGTTGTGGGCGCGCCACATCGTGGGGCCGGATTCCCATTGTGCGGATGGTCAATGTATCGCTCGAAGCAGGAAGCGGCACCGCAAACGACCTGATCGCCGGCGTCGACGACGGCCTGTACGTCGAAACACCTTCGTCGTGGAGCCTCGACGACAAACGCATGAACTTCCACTTCTCCGCAGAGTTATGCCGCGAGATCAAGGGCGGCAAGCTTGGCGAATTGCGCAAGGGTGCTTCTTTTCAAGGGCGCACTCCTGCCTTTTGGGGATCCGTGCACGGTATCGCAGGGCCGGAAGAGTGGCGCGCCTGGGGATTCCCCCACTGCGCAAAGGGCGAGCCTCTACAGCTTTGCCCTGTTTCCCACGGCGCTGCACCCATTCTTGTTGATAGTCTACTAATGAGCGAGAGGCTATAATATGGCAACGTCACTGGAACACGAACTGCTGCTTTCACGACTGGCTGCCTCCCCTGCACATTTTCAAGCGCTGCTAGCGCGCCTCGAGGACGCCGACTCTGTCACAACCGCAGACGCGGGTGAGTGGTCGCCACATGAGGTAGTGGCCCACATGCGCGCAGCCAATGACATACTTGAGCCGAGAGTGTTGCAAGTGCTGGTGCGGCCCAATACCCCATTGATCGGCTTTGATGAAGAACGGTGGCTGCAAGTGCTGGGCTATGCGAAACTGCCTGTGACCGACCTTTTGCAAACTATGGCCTGTCGCCGCAAGGAACTCGTGAGCGCTTTACGCAACGTCTCCGCCGAAGACTGGGAGCGCTCAGGGATCCACGAGGTTCGCGGACCGATGACTGTTTACGAGCTTGCAACCCAGATAGCCGAACACGAGGACGAACACCTGGCGCAAATAGCCCGTGCTATAGGGGACTTATGATGCGAGGGTTGCTCGGTCAGCAGGAATCCCTTGCCAGATTGGAGTCCGCGCTGCGAGGTTCGCCCGCTGATGCCACCGAACTCGTGATGCTCGGCGAAAGCACGTCAGTTACTCGCTACGCGAATTCGGAAATACATCAGAATGTCGAGCAGACAGGCGTTCGTGTTGCGGTTCGAGTAACCGTTGGCAGGGCAACCGCGCGCGTCTTCACTAGCTCGCTGGACGCCGCCGACCTACGCGCAGCAATCGAGCAGGCAACGACTCTCGCGCGCTTGCAGGCACCTGATCCACGCTGGACTCCTCTCCCTTCGCCGAGCACGGGCTTCCCGCCACCAGATCAATTTCCCCAGTGCTGGTTCGAGGCCACTGCTACCTTGCCGCCTCGAGCACGCGCTGAAGCAGTTGGTGTGATAATCGATGCCGCAGCACGAGCGGGTTTTCACGCTTACGGCACATACCGCTCGACCGAACAAGAACTCGCCGTCGTCAGCACAATGGGCATACGCTCCCATGCTTCGTATACCACAGCCTATCTCAAGGCGCTCGTGGAAGGACCTCAGGGCACGGGCTTCAGCGATGCCCTCAGCCGCGATGCCCGCGCTCTTGACCTCCAAGCCGTCGCGCAGCAAGCGGTAGCTAAGTGCCAGGCTAATATCCACCAGGCCTCCATCGAGCCCGGCGATTACGAAGCTATTTTCGACCCCAACGCCGTCGCTGATATGCTCCGTTTTCCTGCGGCCTGGGGCATGGGAGCGCGGCAGTTTCTGGATGGGCAATCGTTCCTGTCAGGCAAAATCGGTGGGTCAGTGGCTTCTCCTCAGGTCAGTATCTCGGACGACCCAACTGATCCGCGCTGCCTTCCAACGCCCATCGACTATGAAGGCCTGCCATCGACGCGAGTTGACATAATCAAAGAAGGGGTAGCACAGGGTCCGGTCTACGATTCGCGGACCGCGCAAGAAGCCGTCGTGCGTTCGACGGGCCACGCCGCCAATCCATTTTCAGGCTTCGCGGGTGGCCCCACCGCTGACCACATTGTAATGCCTGTCGGTACTACCGGTATCGACGAAATGGTGCGCCGCATCAAGCACGGCGTGCTAGTCACGCGCTTCCACTACACGCATTGCCCCGACGGCAAACGCGTAATCGCAACGGGCACCACGCGCGACGGCACATTCCTCGTGCGCGACGGCGAGATAAAGGGCGCACTCAAAAACCTCCGCCTCGAGATGGGTGTGCTCGAATTGTTATCCTCCCTGCAAGAAGCAGGCGAAGGCAAAGCCTGCCAGGACTGGTGGGCGGCCAACGGCATGGCAACTCAACAGTATTTCGTCCCGTCCCTTCGCTTCGCCAGGTGCACTTTCACAGGTGTAACAACGTTCTAGCCGCCTTTTCGTGCCTAGTGCGATGTAACCCAGTCCGCCAGGTCGGTGATGACTACTTCTGCCACGTGCCCCGCTCTCGCGTAGTCCTTTGGGCTCGGTGTCCCCAACGATTGCATGAACAGGTGAAATAGACCCAGGTACGTCTTCAGGGTCGCATTCGAGTGCCCGGCGAGAGCATCACGCCATCCGTTAAAGTCAGGTATCGTGACCTGATAATCACTTTCACCCTGCAAAATAAACATGGGCTCGTTCAGGGTGCTCGCAACCTGTGCCGGGCTGTAGTTTTGCAGGCTCAACCAGTACGCTTCGGGCAAACTTAGTGGGAGCTTGTCTGGGGTAACAGTCGAGCTTGCGGTAAGCGTCTTCACATTCTGCACCTGCTTGGCCAGGGCATCCAGCGAGTCCTGTTCGGACTTGGTAACCGTGCCATCCAACTTGGCAAGGTAAGTAAACTGATCAAATATCACATCCTCAAACGGCCTGGTGGGTCCGGCCAGGACGATGAACCCTGTCTCGTCCGGCGATTTCTCGGCAATCATCGGGGCCATCATCCCACCCAGGCTATGGCCGAGCAGAAACACCCGCGCCGGGTCTACTCCTTCCTGCTTACCGACCATAGCAAGCGCAGCTACTGCATCATCCACCACTTCGTGCTCGACCGTAACTTTATCTGCGGCGCTGGCCATCTTCTGCGCATACACAAGTGTGCGCTTGTCGTAGCGAAATACCGCGACACCACGCGACGCCAGGCCCCACGCGATATCCCGGAACGGGCGCTGTTTGTCATCCGTCTCGTCCCGATCCGAAGGCCCGGAGCCCTGCACAAGCACGACAGCCGGGTGCGGCCCCGGGCTCGTAGGCACGGACAGCGTACCGGTCAAGACCCAGCTTGGGTCGCCAAAGCTCATCTCGCGCTCACTGAATGCGCTTTTGTCCACATAATCCGGTACAGTGTATTTCACAACCGCCGTTGCCACTGGCGTCGCTGAAGGGGGGGGCGAGAAAAAGAGGCCGGCCACTTTGCCTGCACTATCGAATACAACGCGGGCGAGCAGGTTACCATTCTCGAACTGGCATTCAGTCACCACTGCCACATAGCCTTGTTGTGCGCCGGTTTGCACGTTCCCCTGCGACTTGAACGCCCCGTACTGCCCCGTTAGTTGCCCCCAGACCTCGGCAAGCTTTGCCAGCGGCAACTGCGCTCTCATGGTCTCGTCGAAGCCGGCTTCCGCCCCTGCAAAGTCCCCGGCCGCAAGCTGGCTTATCAAGCTGTGGGCCAGAGCAATCAGCGTGTCGTTACCGACGGTGGGAGTTTCGCTTGTTAAGGTCGCCGTCGCCGTTGCCGCGGGCGCCGGAGTGACAGTTGCAGTTGGACGCGCCGTGGCATTGCTCGTCGGCGTCGCAGAAACGACCGTGACAGTCGGCATCGAAGTTGGAACCGCAGTGCCGGAATCACATGCGCACAGAAGGACCGCAAATACGCACGCGAGCAGTAATCGAGTTATGAACTTCGTCATATCCGTATTATGCGCAAATGCCGGGCGGCTGTGCAAGTTACGTTCTTGATCACGCGTCGCGGCCTTCCGGCCGGCTCCGCTAATCGGGCCACGTCGACGCTCGTGCTTGTGTCTTGACACCCTATATGCCTTGTGCTATAGTGCCCGTTAGAGTAGATATATCCGGCCCTTAGGAAATGTCTCTACGGACCATCAGGTACTTAGCATGACAGAGTTGTCGGGCGGCCAATAAATCTTATTTTGCTATGTCGGCGGCGCATCGTCGCGCCTTTCTCCGAAGGAGGTGAGGCTATATTTCGCGTGCGTTGCATAGGAACCATCTCTCCCATCCAATGCTGCCGCATTGCCACGCACCGAAACGGCACAATTTCTAAAGTCGCTATCGACTATTAGCTTCCGGGCCATATTACACGACGCTCGGATGAGAAACTTAGGAGGAACTTCTATGAAACGGGTTTCATCTATCTTGCCGCTTTTGATTGTAGGTGGGTTACTACTCTCAGCTTGCGGCGAAACAGCTACTGTGACTCCGCCCCCTGCTCCTACAGCTACTAAGGCGCCCGTAGCTGCAGCTACAGCCACAACGGCCCCAGTAGCCCCAACTGCCACAACCGCGAGTGTTGCCACGGCTACCACAGCGACCGGATCTGCTGGCGGCAAGATCGCCATCCTGCTCCCCGAGACAAAGACAGCACGTTATGAGAGCCAGGACCTCCCCAACTTCAAGGCTAAGCTAAAGGCTCTCGGCTTCGATGTTGACAACAACCTGATCTACTCGAACGCTAACCAGGATGCTTCTGCTCAGCAGCAGCAGGCTGAGGCTGCTCTCACCAACGGTGCCAAGGTCCTCGTCCTCGACCCCGTAGACTCTGCCGCTGCTTCCGTAATTGCGGACGCTGCAAAAGCTAAAGGTGTGCCCGTCATATCCTACGACCGACTGATAACAGGCTCAGCCAGTGTCAATTACTACCTCTCCTTCGACAATGAGCAGGTTGGGAAGCTACAGGGCCAGAGCCTACTGACAGCCCTTGGCGGCAAGACCAACGCTCAGGTAGTCATGATCAACGGTTCTCCGACCGACAACAACGCCAAGTTGTTCAAGGCAGGAGCACACAGTGTGCTGGACGGCAAGGTCACCATCGCCAAGGAATACGACACGCCGGACTGGTCACCTGACAAGGCT
>JBBRDO010000078.1:0-23662 GCA_038203825.1 Chloroflexia bacterium
ACCCACTGCTCCTTGTCATGACCGAAAATCACCAGCCCGATAGGCTCCCGTTCGACCAGATCAAGCAATTTTATCATACTGGCGCGGATCGCTTCGGCGTCCGGGTTGCTACCGTCGTCCTGCTCGTCACGGGTAAAGCCCGCGCCGAAGGGTACAGCGTCAATCGGCAATAAAATCGCCCCCGTTTTGGGCAGCCGCACCAGCACGGATTGATGTCCCGGCACATGCCCGCTCGTCTCAATCAGCTCCAGCCCCGGCAGCAGTTCCGTGTCCCCGTCCACCAGCCGAATGCGCTCCATTGGCTGATCCCATTGGGATCGATTGGCAACAAAACGTGGGTTGCTCGCCGCGTCCAAATGATGCACGCGCTGAACAACATATTGCGCCTTCGTGAAAGCCGCGTGTCTTCCGGCATGGTCGATATCATAATGCTTCGAAATGACTGTATCAATATCGTCCGGTTTTAAGCCAATGCTCGCCAACTGCTGGATAACGTCCTGCCCATTCTCGAACTCCGATTCTCCTTCAGGCATAATCTCCGGTAGACCACTGTCAATCAGCATGTTCTTGCCGTCACCCGTTTGCACCAGATAGCACACAATCGGAATCCCATAATCCGGCATATGCCCAACTTGCATCAGATATAAACGCTGCGGAGCATCTTGGCTCATAATCATCTCCTTATAAACAGTAACGAAACGTCTTGCGAATAGTAGTACCCATGTTCTAATTATAGCGCCATTCATGAACTTTTCAACCGGTCCTCCCCCTTATCCGTCGTCGATAATTCCCAGCCGAGAGAACCGCCTGTAACAGCCCGGCCCCAGCAAGCTATCCCATCCTTAGTCCACTAATCAACTCGACCATACAGCCAGAGGAGGTCCGTCATGCTGACTGTTGGTTACGCCGTCGGACGATGGAGGAGATACTACGGTTGCCTTTGCCGGTGGTCGGTGCGGCGCTGAGCTAATGGGCAACTGGCAGGGTGGCGTAGACGCTGACGTGGCGTGGCGTGGCGTCGGATAGGGGTAGAGCAGGCGCTGGTAGATCAGGAACGGATCCGCACTTCCAGCCGAGGTGTGCCAGAGGGCAAGATCGACCCTGAATCCAGACTCCAGTTGGCTGGCCGAATTATCCACAATTCCATGCAGGAGTACCTCGCATTCAACCCCGTTCCCATGCGTGCCCAAAAGAGGCGCTACACTTTATGTCAAGGATGTGTAAAACACTATTGCATCCATCCGCGTCTGTGTGCTAGAGTCTGTCTATAAGGCGGAAAGGTCTGTCTAGCGTCAAGAGAGGAATGTCTATGCTAACCAGTGATAAACACTACAAAGTTGCTAACAGCACGGTTGCGATGCTCAGGTATCACCTGGTGTGGAGCACCCGCAGGCGGCGAGATGTCTTGCGCGGCCCCGTGGCCGAGCGGCTAGAGACGCTGCTGGAGAGCACTGCACAGGAACTCGGCATAGACATACTACGGTTGCGGATTGAACCCGACTACGTGCATATGTACGTAACGGCCACCCCCAACCTCGCTCCGACCCAGATAGTATACAGGCTCAAGAACGGAAGCGCCGCGCTACGCGACGAATTCGACGACCTGAAGCGTATACCCTCCATGTGGACGTCGGCCTGCCTGGTCTCCACTGCACCCAACCTGCGTCCCGATGAGATACAGCTCTATATCCAGGCCCAGAGCAAATCCGCCTAACGACAAGGCAAGGTACCGGCCCCTGGCAGGGCTGGCAACCTCAACCTCGGCAAGGGGTGGCACCCAACCCGAGCAGCCATGTTGCTTCAACCGAGTGTTATACGTAGAAAGTCGAACCGGAAACAACAACTATGACGTAAAGCAAGCTCAACAGAGCAAGTGTCCAGGGAAATAATAAGCGCGAGAGACACAAAAAACCTGGCTGTTGGCGCAGTCAGGCTTTGAAAATCTCTTTAGCTACGGCCCTCTTGGCGGGAAGGACGTGCCTTTATTTTGGTGGCAACCAAATAATAGCACAATGCACCTTCACCTGTCAAGACCTTTGGGGGTGCATTTTTCATGCCGGAATCAAGCAAAATTAGAGGCGACAACCTGAACCCAGCTAACATCGGAGCCCGCTCCGGTGAAAGTCGGGTTGTCTCTGCCTCTCCCGCAGGTGCGAGCTACGGCAACAAAGGTCGCTCAGGTCACCCAACTCGCCCTCCCAGGGCAGGCTCCAGCTTCCTCACCCGCTTCGGCCAAGTGATCGTCGCCGACGGCATCGCCGCTATTCCATCCGCCCTGCTCCACTATCAGGGAAAGCTCGCCTTAACCGCGCAAGAGGTATGGTTCGTTGCTTCCGTCCTTTCGCACAAATGGACCGAAGACCTCCCGCACCCCAACCTCAGCCGTATGGAACGAGCAACAGGCATCCCCGAAAGGCGACTCCGCCGCTACAAACAGGCCCTGTGCGAAGGCGGTTTCCTGCACATTTACCCGCGCTTCGACGAAAGCGGCAGGCAGGACTCCAATTACTACGACTTCGGCCCCCTGTTCGAGCAAATGGAAGCCCTCATCGCCGTAGAGTCCCCTCTGCCCAACGCCATACGGGCCGAGCAGGGAGACCAACCAGAGGATAGCGGCCTCGCCATCGTACGCAATCCCGGCGAAGAACGCCCCGATCACAGCTTCGTGGCTCGCTTCGGCTCCGTGATAGTCAGCAGGGGAGTGGCGGCTGTCCCCCAGGCCCTCTTCACCTTCCAGGGCGCGCTCGCCCTCAGCCCCCAACAGGTGTGGTTCATACTCTACATCCTCTCCGTCCCCTGGTCGCCGCCCTATCCCTACCCCAGCCTCTTGAAGATGGCGGAACGCACAGGCTACAGTAAAATGCAGTTGCACGAGATCAAGAACAGCCTGGTCACGGCAGGGCACCTGCGGTTGGTAAGGCGCACAAAAGACGACGGCGGGCAAGACTCCAACGGTTACGATTTCGCGCCCCTGTTCGATCTGCTCCGCCGCAAGCTTCAGGGCGAACCCGCAACCGGCGTAGACAACGCTCCGCAAGATCACGAGCAAAACCCGCAGGATCAGATGCACCGCAGACCTGCCCGCCAGGGTCGTGCGGGCGCACAAAAGCGGCTTGAGCAGGCGCGCACTGCCACCGGGCAAGCACAAGGCCAGGCGGTCACCCAGCTTACCGGGGAGGCGGTCACTGAGATTACCCCACAGGGGGCCAGCAAGCTTACCATGGTGGAGGACAAAGAGCTTACTGGGGTGGCGGTCAATGAGCTTACCGGGGAGGCGGTCAGTGGGTTGACTGAGGCTGTACGGCGAGCGACAGGCACGAGCATGTCAGCAGGCTTACCGGGGAGGCGGTCAGGAAGCGTACACGAATTAGAACCATCCCGTATAGAACAAGAACAAAAGAGAGTCGATTCGAATCAGCACGCTCAAATTGAAAAATCGGACGAAGCCCCCGACGAAATCGAGGAGCCTCGCACGCGCTTCTCTCCATACATCGCCGCCATTATCACCGACTTCTCCGACGAGCTTGGCGATGAGGAACACACGATCTCAAACGTTACTCAGGTGCTGCGAATGTACAAGACAGCAGGCCTAGATGAAGGCCGCTTCGCTGACCTTCTGTTTGAGGCTCGCAAGCTGGTGCGGTCCTACCAGGGCAAGCAGGGGCTGGGCACGATCAACAACAAGATGGCCTATTTCTTCCGAGTGCTCCGCGATCTGGCAAAGAGGCTCGAAGCCTGATGCGCCAACAGATTAATTCTACCGGCCTGCAACTGCTACCTATTCTGCCCCGGACTCATTCAGTGCATCTTCCAGCTGGGCTAGCTCTTCAATAAGCTCATGCACAGCCTGGCGCAACTTCGGCCTGTCCTCGGTGGTTATCGTATTCACCGAGGATGCCTGCAGACGGCGTACATGTAGCTGCAGCTTGTGGAAAGGCTTGAGTGTCGAGCGCGTGCGGTAGAAGCGAACCTCTTCTAGCTCGTCGAGATTGTTAGCATTCTCCTTGCTTCGGCCCGCACTGCCATCTTCCTCTTTAGTGGACGCGTTCCACTCATCATCAACAAGGTCGTTCGACACTTCGTCCTCATCCGGGTGCCCCCCGATCAGGTGGTCGAGGTTTATCAATCCTTCCCTGTAAGCCAGCAACGCCTGTGGATTGTTCGCCAGCTTGAGCCGGCGGTTGACGTACTGGTAGCTCTTATGGATTGCCTCACCCACCGCGCGCAGCGACTGCTTCTGATCGTACAGAGCCTTCAGGAAGCGCGCCTCATCCTCTATGTCCAGGTCTTCGCGCAGCAGGTTTTCGACAAGTGAAACCTCGCGCGCCTGCTCTTCGTTCATGTCGTCGCGCACAATCACGGGTATCCTCTCCAGCCCGGCCTGCAAGGATGCCCTGTATCTGCGCTCACCTGCTATCACTTCGTAGTGGGGGTGTTCATCTTCTGCCGTCGGTTCCAGAGGTCGCACAATCACCGGCTCCAGCACACCCCGTGCTGCTATATCCCTGGAAAGCTCGTCGAGGCTTTGCTGATTGATGATCTGCCGTGGTTGCCAGGGGTTGGGCCGGATCAACTCTATCGGCAGTAGGCGAGCGCCTGGTATCCGCGCTCCCACTTCTTCGGTGGGGGCGGTAACGGCGTGTCGGGTCAGGGGTGGCGGTTTCTTAGGCACAGCTCTGCGCTCCATTCAATGTCACATAGTAGATCATTTTGCCGGCAATAGACTCTATCAACACCGTCCGCTTCAAGCCTCACGAATTCCATCAGGGAGTAACATGCGCCCCATTAATGCGCGCCAGCACCTCGGCGGCCAGGTCCCGGTAGGCGGCGGCGCCTTTGCCGTTCGGACGGTACGCGCCGATGGGCATACCCCACCTGCTATCTTCCGCGTATTCGATCAGCCGTGGGATGGTGGTCTGGAACGTCCATTCCGGGTAGTCCTCGCGGATTGCCCCCGCTACTTCTTCCTCGATGCGTGTGTGCGCGGTGAGAGTCACGACCAGTCCGAGCACCCGGGGCTGGTCGTTGTTGTACTCCGCCACATCGTCTATCGTGGCCAACACAAGCGGGATGGCCCTGTATGCCTTGTCCTGCGCCTGCACCGGAATAACAACCCCCTGAGAGGCGTACAGGGCGTTGCTGGTGAGCAGAGATAGGGAAGGCGGGCAATCTATCAGGATGGCATCATAACTCCCCTCCAGAGGCTTCAGGGCGCGTCCCAGCCGTCTCTCGCGCCCGTTGACCACCCCCGCGAGCGCCAGTTCGGTCCCCGCCATATCGAGCGTGCTCGGCACGACATCGACTCGCACTCCTCCCCACTCGCACTGCACAGGCATAATCTCTCCCCGCCCCGTGCCGAGCACGCTCGCCAGGCTGGGCAAGCCCTGTTCGGGCAAGAGGCGTAGACGCTCCGATAGATCGGCCTGCGGGTCGAGGTCCACGAGCAGCACGCGCATACCCTTCTCGGCCAGCGCGTAGCCAAGATTGAGAGTAGTGGTTGTCTTGCCCACGCCCCCCGCGTGATGAACTATGCTGATTATCAACGCCTTTACCACCCTTTCATAACGTGTACGGGGATGGTAGTTTAGCAGGATTCCCTCTGCGCCCGCAACTTTTCCACCACGCGAATCCTTCTCATCGGCCCTCTGTTACGGCCCGTAACAGTGGCAATTCTGGGGTTCGGCATGGTGGCTCACGAATAAACCATCTGTCGCCGCGCTGTTACGGCCCGTAACAAAACAAGAGGTCGCGGGTAGTACACCTGCGACCTCTTTCTCTTCCATTCTATTTTCCGTCGTGGCTAGTTGGCTGCTCGCGCCGGGCGCGGGTGCGACTCCGCGGCTTTGCGGTAGTACTCCATCGCTTGCTTATGGTCGTCTCGGGCTTCCAGTATCTGCGCATAGCTGAAGTTAATCCCGTAAGCCACTTCGTCGAAGCCGGTCTGTTGGATAGCCTTCAGCGCTTCCAGGAAAAGGCGGTCGGCCTCTGCAGTGTTATGGCGCTTCTCTTCGATCATAGCCGCTTCATGCAAAGCTTGCGCGTGTGTGCGCTGGGCTGCCGAGCGTGCTTGCTTGCTGCCTTTGCTCGCCTCCCGGACCAGTTGATCGCTCAGCTTAATACTCATGTCGGCATACTGCGATGCCTCGTCCAGGCTGCCCCGCTCGCGCGCCAGCTCCGCATAGCTGTGGTAAAGCGAACTCTTGAGGCTTGGGTCGCCCGTGCTAGCCAGCAGACCTTCCGCTTTCTTCAGCAGTCCTTCGGCCTCTCCAAGCTTGCGCTCGCCCGTCAGCAATTCGGCCAGGTTCATGCTGATTGCTGCCGCCTCTGTGCTGTTGTCTGCCGCTTCGTATATGTGCAGCGCCCGCGTGGCATACTGTTTGGCTCGTGCCCAATCGCGCTTGTTGCGAAAGGCCATAGCAAGTTGCCAGAATATCTCTGCCTGGTGCGGTAAATCGCTCATCCCGTCCAGCGTACCGAGCGCCTCCTGGTACATATCCGTAGCATGCGGCACATCGCCCGTAGCCCAGTAATCGCTTGCCATGTTCCTGTAAATGCTGAGGCGCAAACTTACGTCCTGCACCTCTTTGTTCTTGACCGCGCGCAAAGCCTGCTGGTGCTGCTCCAGCGCGATCTGCGGCTGGTTCTGTTGTGAATAGGCGACACCGAGCAAATTGCGCACCCGGGCAATGGCTTCCTTGTCTCCGTCTTGCTCCACTATAATCAGCGCCTTCTCCAGGTCGGGCCGCGCCATGTCCGACTCCGCTCTCTGCAGGCGGGCCATCCCGCGCAGGTATGGGATCTGGTAGCGCAGCCTTACAGGTAGCTTTTGCAAGAATGGCTGGGCGTTCGCTTCGGCTTCTGAAAGCAATTTCAGCGCTTCGTCCACCTCCCCCGAGCGTATCAGCATCTTGGCGTAGTTGAACTGGTAGGTCAGGTCTTCCTGTAGCGCGTCCAGTTCGGGTGGCGTGTCCGTGTCCAACCTGGCCACCAGAAAATCCGCTATGGGTATATTGAGCCGCCTCGCAAATACGTCCAATGCCTTCAGTGAAGGCCGTACAGCCCCGCGTTCCAGTGCGCTAACATACCCCTTCGTGAACTCCGGCCCCGCCAATACCTCCTGCGTCATCCCGCGCTCCAATCTGGCTTTCCGGATGCGCGCACCCAGCGCAAATAGGGCACTTTTCGGATCTATGCCACCATTCATAACTATACTTCCTTTACGAGCATATTTGTAAACCTGCAATTCAATGCTAGCACAGGACGGACTAATATACAAGGCCCTTCGGATACTCTATTTTCCGTATTTCTGGCTCTTGCAGTTGAATCTCTATCGCACGCATAAAAGATCCTGTAACTGGAAGGCATGTCTGCTAAATCAATCCTGTGAGTTGGGTTCCTGCAGTTGTGCGAACCTTTGTCACATATTACTATTCCGCGCCCGACCGCCTCCCCGGCTCACTGCGTCCTCGCCTGCAGGCCAGTGCGCCCTACTTCCCACAACCGAGCAAACTACTATGGGCTGCAGTTCGGGAAGAATGTTCTGGACACAATCTTCGCCACTTGCCCCCGACTCGCCCCGACTTGCGGGAGGAAATACGGCATGTTGGCCGGTCCGCAGGGCTCGCCCGCTCCTCCGCACGGATAACCGCTCATGACGCCCAGGTTCGCCAGCCTCTGCACGTAGTCGTAGAATGTCGAGCCTGGTGCCACATCCTCGAAAAGCTGCGTCCCCGGCGGGTCGTTCAGCCCTGCAGAGTTCGCCACGATCTTCGTGATCTGCCCCCTGGTGATATCAGCATTCGGCCTGTAATAGGGGCGGTCATTGGGCGGATTGCACGGTTCGCCTGTTCCCCCACAGGCATAGCCACTTATGAAGCCCCTGCCCGCTAGCCTCTCGGTATAGGTGTAAAATGTCGCACCCGGCGCTACGCCCTCGAATGTTTGTGTGCCTGGTAGGTCGTCCGAACCCGCCGCGTTGGATACGATCTTGGCAAGTTGTCCCCTCGTAACAGGATTGCCGGGGCGGAAAGTGCCATCAGTATACCCTGCAATGATCCCCCGGCACGCCAGGCAGCGTACATATGCGTAGAATGGGCTCCCTTGCAGCACATCAGTGAACTCTATAGCACACGCGGTCTGAGTGGGCGTAGTGGTGGCGGTCGGTGTAGCGGTTGGACTGTTTGTTGCTACTGCCGCGTTGTCGACGAAGAAGTCACCCTGCCTGCTCCCCAGCCGGGTATCAAGCCAGCTCGCGATTGCATACCCCTGCCCGAACAAGAGCGCCTTGCGAAATCCTATATCGTATCGTGAGCGCGGGTTATGGTGGAGATTATCCTCTGTGTGCGGGGCGCTGTATATCACCCCTTATAGTATCACCATCCGGCATGATCTTGCACTATCCGGCGTCGGACATCCATCCTGGATCGCCCTTCACGAGATCTTTGCAAAAAGCATACAGGGCGTCGTAGATAGGCATTAGCCTCTCCGTAATCGCGCCGTCGTCGCCATTTACCATCTTGCTGATACCATTCGCGATTGCAAACAGGCTGTATTGCTCGCTTCCATCCTTGGCCCAGCCCGACTTCTCGGCCTTCTTGACCAGTTCGCCGAACTTCACAAGTGCCGGGTCGCTGTCCAGCCCGTATAGCTCAAGCAGTTTCGGGAAGTTAATCCTGTTCGGTGGCACGTCTGCGGGGTTGCCTGTCCAGGCATAATTGTGGAACGGCTTGGCTCCTGCTTCGATAGCTGCGGGCATCTCGTCGCCGCTCAAAAAGCCGAATTCGGCCTCCGGATCGATAAATCTCTTGATCGCCCAGGCGCATGCCGTCCGATCAAACTTCACTCCCTTGCGCGTAACCCATTTCATACAGACCTCCTCCAAATCTTATCACTTATCACTTATCACGCATCACCACCGCATAAGGCAAACACACCGGCTTACCCGTTTCCGGGTCAGAGATAATATGCGCATGTACCCCGAACAGGAAGTCAAGCAACTCCGCGGTCAGCACCTCTGATGGCGGTCCGTCGGCCACTATCTCCCCATCCTTTAGCGCGACCATCCTCGAAGCGTAGCGGGCCGCATGGTTCAGGTCGTGCAGCACCAGTACAACTGTCATCCCCCTGTCTCGATTGAGTTGCTCCACCAGCTCCAGTACCTCCAGTTGGTGCCCTATATCCAGAAAGGTGGTCGGCTCGTCCAGCAGCAGCACAGGCGTCTCCTGCGCCAGCGCGAGCGCGATCCAGGCGCGCTGCCTCTCGCCTCCCGACAGGCTGTCGAGAGATCGATTGGCGAAATCTTCCATACCGGTCAATCGCATGGCTTCGCTTATAGCCGAGTAGTCCTGCTTGCGCAGCATCTTGAGCGGTCCGGCGTGCGGGTAACGTCCTTGCTCCACCAGTTCGCCCACCGTTAGGCCTGCCGGGGCGACCGGTCCCTGTGGCAGCACAGCGATCTCCTGCGCCACCGCTGAAGTGGACATGCGCGAGATCGCCGTGCCGTTCAGGTAGACCTCACCCGTGCTCGGCTTGAGCAATCGTGCCAGCGTCTTCAGCAGGGTCGATTTTCCCGAGCCGTTCGGCCCCACCAGCGCAGTAATGCCGCCCTTCATGAGCTCCAGTGACAGGTCCTCAACTACAATGCGCTGCCCGTAACCTATACTGACTGTATCGGCGCGGAGCACCTGGCTGTGCCTGTTTGCCGACACATTACCCTCCACTGCCTTGTCGTTTCTCACCAGGTTCTTGTTCATCTCACCTACTCCTCATGCCCCGGCGTAACAGGTAGATCAAGAAAGGCGCACCCAGTACGGCCATTACCGCGCCCACCGGCAGCGCCACCGTCGTGGTGAGCGCGCGGGCAACTATATCTGCGAGCACAAGTATAGCTCCCCCTATGATCGCGCTCAGGGGGAAGACCCTCCTGGCATCATTACCTACCAGCCGTCGGGCAATATGAGGAGCGATCAGTCCCAAAAATCCTAGCGCGCCCACCACCGATACGGACGCCGCCGTTAGCAATACCGCCACGAACAGAAGCAGCAGCCGCGCCCGTTCCACCCTCGATCCCAGCCCTGACGCTATATCGTCACCCAGGTGCAGTACGTTGGCAACCCCCGCGCAGGCAAGCCCCACAGGCACCGTTACAACCGCCCAGGGCCAGATAGTGCCCCAGTGCGACCAGGTGACCCCATTCAGCGAGCCTATAATCCACTGAAGGATGTTGTTGGTGGCATTCTGGTTTATCAATAGCACAAGCGACGTAAGCGAGCGGAAGATAGCGGCCACCATCACGCCCGTCAATACCATTCGCATCGCATTCGACTGCCTGTCACGGCCGCGGCTCAATACATATACGAGCCCGCCTGTGATTATGCTGCCGATCATAGCAACCACCGGCACCCCGACATCCGGAGGCGCCACACTCCGGTAGAACAACTCGCGAGACAGCCACAGCACCGCAAAGAAGACCGCGCCCGAAGTTGCTCCCGTCAGATCGGGGTCGGCCAGCGGATTCCGGGTAACAGCCTGCATGATAGCACCCGCCAGCGCGAGCATCCCCCCCGCTGCTACCGCTACCAGCGCGCGCGGCAGCCGCAACTCGTACACGATCGTGTAAGTTACGTTATCCACATGCTGGCCAGTGAGGACGTTTACTACGTCCGCAATAGATATATTTGCCGTCCCGATACTCACATGCACCAGTACCAGGAAGAAGAGCAGCAACACCCCCGCCACTATGACAATAGGGAAGTAGCGTACCAGGAATGGCTCCCTGTTGAGAAGCCCCTCATCCTGGGCTTTGCGGCCCTTATGCGACACGGTGATCGGGCTACTGCTCATCGTAGCCCCCTCGTTCGTGCCAGTTGCCGCCTGATCAGCACCAGCAGCAAAGGCCCGCCGATCAGCGTAGTCCATAGGCCAACGGGCAATTCGAGCGGGTTGAACAGGTTCTTTGCCAGCAAATCGGCTCCAACCAGCAATACAGATCCCATCAGCATGGACACCGGCAACACCATGCGCGCATCTGTTGTCCCCAGCAATCGCCGAGCCATATGAGGACACGTCAGCGCAATATAGCTGATCGGCCCCGCGACCGCTACAACGGCCGCCACTATGGTCGCGCCCACCGTCATGATAAGCAATCGCCACCTGACGACCCTCAGCCCCAGCCCTTCTGCCACCTCGTCGCCCAGCTGAAGCAGGTTCAGAGGCCGCGCCATCAACAGAGCCAGCGGTATGCACACCACCGCCCACGGCCAAACCAGGTTCACATAGTCCCACGTTCGGTTCGCCAGGCTGCCCAGCAAATAGAGGAAGAGCAACCCGACGTCGTTTTGTTCCCCCAGGCTGATTATGGCAATTATCCCTGCGTTCAGCAAGGCTGCAACCGATACCCCCATTAGCACCAGCCGTATCGGGTCGCCCAGCCTGCGCATGGACAAGAGGGAGACGCTTCCCGCTATCACCCCTCCTGCGAGAGCGGCGACAGGATACAAGGGCCACGGCACAGGAAGATGGAATATGACAATCGCGGCCATCACAAACGATGCGCCGCTCGACACACCCAGGAGCTCAGGCCCTGCCAACGGGTTGCGCATCGAATCCTGGAAGAGCGTGCCCGCCAACGCCAGCATTGCTCCCGCCAGCGCGCCCAGTACCTCGCGAGGCAGTCTCAACTGCGGCACGACGATGCTTGCCAGGTGGCTTCCGCCTCCCTGTAAGACCGTCAACAGCTCGGAAACCGACAACTGAGGAGTACCCAGCATCAGCCCGATCATCATCAGGCCCAGCAGGGCAAGCACGAGCGAAACGAGCACGACGACCAGGCGGCTAACCCGGGATACGCGGTATAGAGTTTGGGTTTGTATGGTTTCGGACATGGGACGCGAAAAGTGATGAATGTCTAATGATACGGGTACAACGAAGATACTTGCAAGCACACGCAGGGGAGAAACGCATTACCACGTCTCTCCCCTGCCTTGTTTCCCTTATCGTTGCCCTATATCCGGCTACGGTAATGGAGCGGTGAACGTCTCAGGATAAATCTTCATCATCGCATCATCCAGTGCCAGACCCAGCGACACCAGGCCACGCCCCGTCACGAAGTTCGAGAAGCTCACCTCGTACACTTGCCCGGTCTTTACTGCCTTCAGTTGGCTCCAGATCGGATTGGCCGCCAGTATATCTGAGAGTTTACCGTTGGCGCCCGAGCCCTGCGTTATAGCGAGGATGACGTCTGGGTCCTTGTCCAGCAGCGTCTCAAGGGAGTACTGTAGAGATCCCGGCTCCTGGTCGGGTGAGAGCGGTCCGCCTTCTGCCGGCCACGGGTAGTATGTAGCTGCGGTGAGTATGCTTCCCGGCATCGACGGCTGAGTAAAGATACTGAAGTTGACGCTGTTCCCGAACAGCAGCACAGGCACTTTGTTGTTGGGCGACTTGGCCCTGTAAGCGTTCAACTTGGCATAAAAGTGCTTAATGGCCTGCTCACCCTGGTATGAAGTGCCCGTCAGCCGAGCCAGAATACGCAGGTTATCAATCGTATCCTCGAACTTGCCCGGGTTGATAATAAACAGAGGAGCGATCTTCTCAATAGCTTCGCGCTGGGGGATAAGGTTCTGGAACCCTATAACCAGGTCGGGCTGCTGCTGGGCTATGTCTTCCAGGTTCGGCGCGCCGAATCCACCGCCAATGGCAGGGAACGTTTTGTCCGGTCCCCAAAAGTAAGGCTGCTGGTAGAGTTTATCACTCACGGCCACGGGCTCAAGCCCAAGCTGGAACAGAGCATCTTCACAGAAGCCTGTCATGCAGACGATCCTTGTGGGACGCTTGGGGAGGGTTCTGGTGGTGCCGGTCCAGTCCGTGAAGGAAAGGCTCGTCCTGTCCTGATACTCGAACGTACCAAGCTGCGACAGCAGTACATCATTAGGTGCGGCGTTCTCAGGATGGTCCTCAAACACTGCCCGCTCGAAGTACTGGACTGTATATGTCTTGCCGTCGAGAGGACTCTTCTCCTGGAACTCGTTGGAAATCGGGAAGCCTTGCTGCGCGACGCCGCCATGGCTCTCCCAGTAGACGCGGAACTTGCCGCCTACTGTCATGCCCGTTTCCGGGAAAGTGATGGCATTGTCGGTGCTCGCAGTAGCGTCAGGTACACCCTGTGGGTGCAGCTTGGTGTACTGGAACGTACCCAGCAGCGACAACAAAACGTCATAAGGAGCCTGGTTTTCCGGGTGAGCCTCAAACACTGCCCGCTCGAAGTACTGCATCGTGTAGGTCTTGCCGTCCGTGTTCGAAACGTCCTGTATTTCGTCTGAAATCGGCAGTCCCTGCTGGGCAAGCCCTCCGTTCGCGTCCCAGTACGCGAGGAACTTGCCGCTCACTGTCTTGCCCGTTTCTGTGAACGTGCGCGAGTCCGTTTGCGCCGCAGCCGGCTGCATGCCCATCGGCAGCATGGATACGGCCAGCACCGGTAATGCGAATAAGGTCCACCTTTTCTGTTTTCTGTTCGAGACTGATTCGACTGGTACCACTTCATATCCTCCTAATAGTCATTCCTTGCGGTAAAATGGGTATGTCGTTCCATCACCTCTGCATTTCTGTACGTTTGGTCATTGTCTAAGCAACTATGCCGGCGGTATGATATCGCGCTGGGCCAGGTACAAAAGCTCACAAAGGGGATCTGTCACCGGCGTTCTTGCGAGCACATTTACCATGCAGTTCTACAGAACGCCTCCGGAACCTCGCAATTATATCAGTACATTTACCTCTTGTCAACGATAATTCACTATTTTTGATACATATATGGTATAATTTCAATATCAAAGTTTATTTTCTTAAGCTTAGTATATATCTCTGCGGAAGTAGCATGTATGGTATATACTAATCATCGGGAGAGAATATTTTGGCGGTGTGTCGCAGGAATATCTCTCACAGCAGGGAGGCATACCATGCAGTGGGTTACACGCAGAGGGGTGAGGCTAGATCGCGCCGCGTGCGCCTGGCTAATCAAGCAGCATATCGATCCGCACGCCGAAATCGTCTATGTGGAGGCTGATGAGGTGGCCCCTACTGTTGAGGCCGGCGCTTTGCCCTTTCACAACACCGTATCGGAAGATCCAAATATGCGAGAGCGGACTTCGTTCCAGGAGCTTCTCGCAGAGTATAAGCTTGATGAAGCCGATGATGCTCTGGCTCTCATGGGCCAGATTGTGCGCGTCGCCGAGACCAAAGAGCCTGGTGTCGAAGAGGGTGAGGGTTTGCGCGCTATCGCTAAGGGTATGAATTCCCTGTCTCACAGCGACAGCGAAATGGTAGCCCGCATGGCTCCCGTCTTCGATGCCATCTACGCCTACTGCCGGCGACGCGTGGCGGGCAACCGCGGCTGGGCCAACGCTGAGCCTGGCTGGGAAAATCCTCCTGCTTCCGGCAACCTGTAAAGATCTGTACGCTGCCCATTCCACGCCCTACGAGCGGTGGCGGCCTGTCGCATGGGTACTCCTTGAAGGAATATCTCGATGGAAGAAGATTGGAAACGCGAAGACGATTGGTTTTGGGAAGGCAACATCCAACAATCAGTTATCGACTACATGAAGACCGAGGAAGGTTTCACTATCCTGAGCCCCGGCCATCCCGTGCCCGCCGAACAGGGTCTTGAGATCCTGGCCGAGCGTTCCAGGCAGGGCGTCACTATCAGTCGTCTCGTCGTTGTACGTGGCTGGCCCAGCCTTCTCTATACACGCGGCTCTATGACAGGTCAGCCGCGCACAACCCGGCCCGAAGTGGTAGCCAGAGGCTGGATGGCTCAGGCCGTCCTCGATATAGCCCTCGGCAGGGGCGGTGACCCTGATCTCGACCTTTCGCTTGCTATCCCCGCTATGGCCAGCTATGTGCGCTATATCCAGCGTCTGCGCTGGTTCATGGCCGCAGCTCGCGTCACGATCTACATGGTCTCCCAGGAAGGCAATGTGTCGGTGACCCCGCCCGGCTCGGCCCCCGTGAACTACTCTGCCCAGTCCACATTGCCTAACGCTGTGCAAGGCCAGCGCCGAAAGTTGGGATTGCCCGGAGCCTCCCGCCTGCATCTGCCCCTTTTGCACGCTCTCGTCATGGGCGGTGGCGAATTGAGCAGGACTGACGCTATTCTCTCGGTCGCCCGTTGGTTCACCGAAGTCACCCAGCCCCCGCCTGCCGAGTTCGGCCAGCGCGTCTCCGTCGCCCAGAGCGCCCTCCAGTCAGACGGCCTCACCGAGATCGCGGGCCGTGGCGTCTGGAGTGTAACCCCCAAAGGCCGTGAGCTCCACGACCGCGACTGGGATGAGTGGCAAAACAGGGACGAGAAGTAGCCCGGCGCCCTTTGCCTTTGTTTTCCCCTTTGGGTTATACTGGTGGCGAAAGGAAGCCATGTCCTCAGACCCGACCGTTCAGACACAAAACGATCTAGGCCTAAGAGCGGCAGACACGCCTGATCCCGTAAACACTGCTTCGGGAACCGCAGAGTTGGCCGCGCAAGGGCGTGACCTTGTTCTCCCTGCTATCTTCCTCACGGGCGCTGCCCTCATCCTGGCCTGGCTAGACCCTCTTTATTTTCAGTTCCGGCCTTACCCCATCGAGACTATCGTGGTTGTGCTGGTCGAATTGGCGTTGATCTGGTTCGCCGTTTGGCGTCGCCATATGGCGCTCTTATATATCGGCGTGGGCATCGTGCTCGCCACCCTGGCCGTCCAATCTGTCACCCAGCCCAGTCCTCTCAGCGTCCCAATCGTTGCAATCTGGCCTTTGCGCATGCTGCTCGTTGTCCTCGTGGGCGTCCCCTGGGCTTTCCTCATGCGCCCGCCCGGTTGGCTCAACCGCGGGCTGGTAGCCTTCGTGGTCTCGACAGTGCTCGTGCTTGGCTTCTGGGGCGGCCCCGCCACGGGCGCCGCTTTGTTCGGGTGGAACGTAGCCCTCCCCATCGTTAACTTCTCTCCCTACTGGCTCGCCATCGACAGCCACAACACAGTCTACGCCAGCGACACCTACGGTGGTGTCGTGTGGGTGTTCGACCAGTCCGGCAGCGCAAGAGGCACCATCCGGCCCGCTCGTGCGCCCGCAGTGGGCACCCCTGGCCCCGGTGTTCTGCCTGTTGGCATTGAAGAAGAATTGCGCCTCGCCCATGTCAGTCTCCTGCCCACCCCCGCTCCAACAGTCGTGGGCGGTCCTTCCACCGGTGCTGTGCCTGGCGTTCCTGTCCTTGCCGGCTTTGATTTCTGCGGCCTCGCAGTTGACGGCAGCGATAACCTCTACACCATTGACACCTCTAATCCTCCAACCTTCAGCATCCTGCGTTTCAACCCCGACGGCAACATCACCGGCCGTTGGACCACCCCGTCTGACTATGGTCCAACTCGTGGCTGCATAGCAGCTGACAACAAGTATCTCTACGTTGCCTCGCGCTTCGGCGCTATACTCGTCTACGATTTCGACGGCAACCTCTTGCGCACGATCCCCGTGGCCTACCAACCCTTCGGCATCGCGCCCGATCACAACGGCAAGCTGCTTGTGTTAGGCCCCAACCTGCTCAACCGCATAGATCCCGACACCAGTACAGTCGTGACCTCCACCCTCCCCATGCCCCAACAAAACCTGACCATCCCTTACCAGTCTTTGGCCGTGCTACAGGATGGCGACGTGCTCGTAACCGATGTCGGCAATAACCAGGTGCTTCGCATCAACGCGACCCTCGATGCGATCATGGCAAAGCTTGGGGGACAGGGAGTCTGGCCCGGCGAGTTTCAGTGGCCCGGTGGCCTGGCTCAGGACACTCAGGGCAGGATCTACATAGCCGACGCCCAGAATCGCGTCATCCAGCGCTTCGACGCAAACGGCAAGGTAGAAGCTATCTGGTGGGCCGCGCGCAGCTACCCGGAAAACCAGACAAGCTCCGACGGCGATAACTACTAGCAACACCTGGTAAGTGGTCAAGCACCACTTATCACTTATCACTTATCACTCATAACCCACCGGAACAGGAACTTCGTACATCAATGTCAGACGAACCAACTAACGTGACTAACGAAGCAGAGGAAGAGCCACGCGGCCTATTTGCGCGCATGAAAGCGGGCATATCCCGCAACGTGGTCATCCTCGGTCTGGTTTCCTTCTTCACCGACGCCAGCAGCGAGATGATAATCCCCATCCGCATCCTCTTCCTCGTGCTGGTCTTGCAGACGCCCCTCCCCATCGCCGGGTTCATCGAGGGCATAGCCGAAAGCACTGCCAGCCTCCTTAAGATCTGGGCCGGACACCTCTCCAACCGCGTGAGCAGGCGTACACCCCTCATAAACTTCGGCTATAACCTGTCGAACCTCGCCAAGCCACTCCTCGCCTTCGTCCCATCCTGGCCCTATGCCCTCGGCCTGATTTTCCTCGACCGCGTAGGCAAAGGTGTGCGCGGCAGCCCCCGCGACGCCATGATGGCCGACTCGACCCCCCAGCGATACATGGGCAAGGCTTTCGGCTTCCACCGCAGCATGGACACCTTCGGTGCAGCCTTCGGCCCCATCGCCTGCTATCTGATACTCCTCCTGACCGCCGGCGACCTGCGCGCTGTGCTCATATGGACTGCTATCCCCGGCTTCCTTGCCGCTATGGTCATGGTCATCTTCCTCCGCGAGAAAACGGCCAGGACAGAGGAAGCCCGCCAAGCAAAAGCCGAAGCAAAAGCAGCCGAAGTCAAGAAAGAACAGGAGCAGGCAAAAGTGCGCATCTCGCCTAAGCAATTCGGCATTGCTTTCTGGATGTTCACAGCCGTTTCCGGCGTCTTCGCCCTCGGCAACTCCTCCGACGCTTTCATCTTCCTCAGGACCGCCGACCTCGAAACCTCCGTTGTAGCCGTCCCTCTGATCTACTTCCTCTACAATCTCGTCTATGCCGTGCTCGCGACCCCCATGGGCGCTTTAAGCGACAGAATTGGCCGCTTACCCATTCTGATGCTCGGCTATGGCTCCTTTGCCCTGGTCTACCTCGGCTGGGCCTCTGCCACGCAGGGCTGGCAGGCCTGGGCGCTCTTCAGTCTCTACGGTGTTTATGCCGCAGCCACCGAAGGCGTTGCCAAGGCCTTCGTGTCAGACCTCATACCTAAATCCGTGCGTGGCAGCGCGTTGGGTTGGTTCAACGGCGTAATTGGCTTCTCCGCGCTTCCGGCCAACGTGCTGGGCGGCTGGCTCTGGAGCGTCGCGGGCGCGCCCTCCACCTTCGTCTTTGGCGCGTGGATGTCCCTGTTCGCCCTCGGCTTGATGATAGTCTGGCTCCCCTGGCTCCGCAAACGCAAAGCAACTTCCCCTGTGCCTGCCGCCAGCGTCACAGCCTGAACTCCTCCGCCACTCTCACGACTTGCGAGCTCCATCGGACACATCTATGGCCCGATGCATAAACCCCCGCCCCCTATAGCCCGTCTGTAGAACGTAAATGAGCTAAGCTGTCACCAGGGGCAAAGTATCTCGATAAAGAGAGACCCCAGGCTTGGGAAAGGCAATCTGTCTTATTTCGTAGACAAGAACATGCCACTACATCCCATACCGGGTTCTGGTGCGTTCTGCTCGCCCCTCCTCGGTATCTCGGGATCAATGCTCCTCCGGCGTTCGGCTGATACGCCCGCTCGGAGGCTTTGGGGTTCGCCTAGCCGGTGGCCTGGCACCTATATTGCTGGTTGTTCCTTACGTCTACGTACGCAGCGATGCTCTCTCGAGTAGTCAAAATGTAAGACTATTGTAATTATCTAAACCGATTTTGTTACCTGTATATGTCAGATTAGAAGTAACCCCCGGCATCCAACCTGCTTGCTCTCACACCTCGGAATCGGAACGTGCTGCTCTCAGCAACAGTCCATAGCGGTTTCGCTTCGTGGCCGCAAGAAGGCCAAACATCAGCCGCTATTCGTCCACGAACGGGAAAGGTATATGGAGCAAGCATGACTACTTACAGACGACACACCGAAAGGCAATCTCGTGACATTCTCTTAATATTCTCCATAGTCTTTTTACTGGCTGCAACCGCGCTCACCGTATCTACGGCTGCGGTCAAAGCTGCTGGGCCGACTCCAGCTTCTACGGAGGCCTCGTCGGCGGGTAGCTCCTTGCTCCCTGCGCGGTCTGCCTCTCTACCCGACTGCAACCCCGATTGGGTCCTTGTGTCCGATCAAGGCATAGGGGCAGTCACCAGATTGAGCGGCGTAGCCGCGGTCTCCTCCGGCGACGCCTGGGCAGTGGGTTACTACCACGGTTCCTCCAGCGATCAGACCTTGATCCAACACTGGGACGGCACTGCGTGGACCACTACCTCTAGCCCCAACGTGGGCTCATACAATAACTATCTAAGCGCTGTAAAGGCGGTATCCGCAAACGATATATGGGCCGTAGGGTCCCACGGGACGAGCACAGGTTCGGCTCAAACCCTCATCTTGCACTGGGACGGTGCAACGTGGAGCGTGATCCCCAGTCCCAGCGTCGATAGCAGCGCCAGCTATCTATATGGGCTAGACGCGCTAACCACCAACGATGCGTGGGCTGTCGGTTTCTCGGTACAGAACAGTCTCGCACAAACTCTGATTGAGCACTGGGACGGCACCGCCTGGAGCATCATCCCTAGCCCCAACTCAGGCACCTCCGGTAGCGCACTTTACGCGGTGACGGCAGTTGCCGCAAACGATGTGTGGGCCGTAGGACACTACCAGAGCGGTTTCAACTACCTGACACTAATTGAGCACTGGGACGGCACTGCCTGGAGCGTCACTCCCAGCCCCAACGGGGCAACCAACTTTAACTTTCTCTATGGCGTATCCGCTGCCTCGGCCAACAATATTTGGGCCGCAGGTTACTACTATTCAGGTGGGCTCCAACAAACTCTGATCGAGCACTGGGACGGCACTGCCTGGAGCATCACCTTGAGTCCTGATCCCGGCACTAACCATATTCTAAGAGCGGTAGAAGCGGCATCTGCAAATGATGCGTGGGCTGTTGGCACTTATGACGACAGCTCTGCCAATAACCGGACACTCGTCCTGCACTGGAACGGTACTGTGTGGAGCACCGTCTCGAGCGCTAGCGTGGGGTCAACCGGCAACATCCTCTACGGTGTAAGTGCGGCATCCATGAACGACGTGTGGGCTGTGGGGTACTCCGGCGATTCCAACGCCGACCAACCGCTTGTGGTCCGATACGAGCCCTGTCAGACTACCGCTACGCCCACGCCCGGCACTCCTTCCCCGACCCCAACACCTACACAAACGGCCGCTAGCCCGACGCCGGTTCCTACTGAGTGTGTTCCGCAATGGACAGTGGTCGATAGTCCCAACGGTGGCGCGGGCGACAACGAATTGCGCGCCGTAACAGCTATTTCCTCCAGCGACATATGGGCCGTGGGCTACTATGGCACCAATCAAGCAGGGTTTCAGTCATTGACCGAGCACTGGGACGGCAGCACATGGAGCGTGGTGCCCAGCCCTAATCCGAGTTCTTACCTCAACTGGTTGCTCGGGGTTACAGCTATATCTCCCAACGACGTGTGGGCTGTGGGTGAGGAACGGGTCGCCGATATGCAAGGAGATACATTCACCATCCATTGGGACGGAAGCACGTGGAGTATGGTCAGTAGCCCTAACCCGGAGGGAGGTATCTACAATCTCTTGCTGGGGGTATCAGCGGTCTCCTCGAACGACGTATGGGCCGTGGGCTTCTACGAAACGTTCAACGACAATAAGACCCTAACGATGCACTGGGACGGCACCCAATGGAGCCTCGTAGCCAGCCCTAATCCCAGTGTCTCCTATAGCTATCTGTATGCGGTAACTGCAATCTCCTCCAACGACGTGTGGGCTGTGGGTACATTCGATACCACTCAGCCTTTCCCGTTCGCCATGCACTGGGATGGCATCGAGTGGGATGCAGTTGCCGTCCCGAATGTGGGTACAGGAGCCAACGAGCTTTTGGCTGTAACAGCCCTCTCCTCTAACGACTTGTGGGCTGTGGGTTCCTATTCTACCGGCTCGGGTGGTTCCGTGGAGCATACGCTGGTAGAGCACTGGGACGGCAGCCACTGGAGCGTGGTGCCCAGCCCGGACGCAGGCAACGAATACAACACCCTGGATGGATTGGCAGCCCTCTCCCCCAACGATGTCTGGGCTGTGGGGCAATACCACAACCAATTTGGCAACGACCATACGCTGGCAGAGCACTGGGACGGCAACTCGTGGAGCGTGGTCGCCAGCCCCAGTGGCGTCGGCACTAACTGGCTGCTGGGAGTGACAGCTCTATCTTATAACGATGTGTGGGCGGTAGGTCTGCACGGTAATCCATACCAAACATTGACTGAACATTACAGCAGTCCGTGTGTCTCTCCCACGCCCCCCGCTACAGGTACGCCCACCAACACAGCAATCAGCACCCAAACAGCTACTGTTACTGCTACAGCTACTCCTGTAGCCAGTGGTACAGCAACTGCCGTCAACAGCCCTGTCGCCACCGGTACACCCACGCAAACAGTTGTAGTTACACCTACCGCTACCGTGGCCGGCAGCACGCCCACGGCTTGCACCATCGCCTTCGACGATGTTCCATCCGGACATACATTCTACTCGTACATCCAGTGTCTTGCGTGCCGAGGTATTGTCAACGGCTACCCCGATGGCACATTCCGCCCGGGCAACAACGTAACCAGGGGCCAGGCTGCCAAGATTATCGCTAACTCCGCAGATTACCAGGACCTCATCCCGCCGGACACACAGACGTTCAACGACGTACCACCTGGCAGCACCTTCTGGGTGTACATAGAGAGAGTGTCACTACATGGAGCCATTTCGGGCTACCCTTGTGGTGCCCAGGGAGAGCCATGCCCCGGCAGGTACTTCCGGCCCGCAGACAACCTGACGAGAGGGCAGCTGGCCAAGATAGACAGCGAAGCATTCGGGTACAACGATCCTATCCCACCGGACACACAGACGTTCAACGACGTGCCACCCGCAAGTACCTTCTGGGTGTACATAGAGAGGCTGGCGCTGCACAGTGTCATCAGCGGCTACCCGTGCGGGGGTGAAGGAGAACCGTGCCCTGGCGTATACTACCGGCCAGGCAATGACATCACGAGAGGGGAGGCTTCTAAGGTGGTGGCAAATACCTTTTTTCCACAATGCCAACCCGTCCTTCCTCGGTAATGGACAAGCAGGTAAAGCAGGTAGTGCCCTTAGCACTACCTGCTAAGACATCAGCCCCTTAGGTTTAGACGCAGTACCGACTTTCTTTTGGGGAGTCGGTACTGTGGTGTTATCATGGCGAAGTTCCCCTTCATACTTCTGCCTGTCCTCCTTCGCTGCCGATCTCAAGCTTGTCCTGCTGCCTGCGTCTGCCCGCCTGGCTCAGCACCCACCGCAGGATGGCGAAACTCAGCCCCGTAAAGAGGACGAATAGCAACAGAGGACTGAACCATACCAGCGTGAATTGGGCCATGGATCTGCTCACAGGAACCTCCAGCTGCCAGGGAGGTTGGAATGGGCCGAGAGGAGCGGCGCCTATGTTTATCTGGGTGATGGTGCGGTAGGCGATCGCAGACCCTAGACCTACCCAGGGCACCAAGCTGCGCGCAGTACTCCCGGCCACCGGTGGTGAGCTGCGGAGGATATCCCACAGGAAGATACAAGCCAGGGGAAGCGGGTAGTAGTGGTCAGATACCCACTTTGACAGCACGATGGATAAGGCCAGGTTGGTGGCTACCAGGCCCACCAGGCGTACGTCCATCAGGCCTATGGGCTTGCCTGCGCGGTGGGCTTGCCTGCGCGGTGGGCTCGCCGGATTGCGAATGCAGGCACGAGGGTGGCCGCTAGCAACAGCCCGTAATTGGCACTCGCAACCAGTGTCTGGTGTGCCACCGGGTAGTCGGTGGGGCTCGCGGTGGTATGCAGTATCCAGTCCAGCCAGCCGGGCAGGCCAGGCCCAAGTATGATGAGATTTTGAGGCAGGGTAAAGAACGTGTAGAACACAGCATCGCTATTCCGGAGGAGCGGGGGAAGCATGAACAGCACCAGCACCCCCAGGCTGATACCGCTGAACACGAGCGCGTCTCGCAAGCCGAGTGCAACAAGCTCCGGCCACCGGCGACGTGCCGCTGCGCCTTCCTCGCTCCCTTCTTCCCTCCCCATGTGGCGACCCCCGGCCAGCAGCACCAGCCCGACCGGCACCAACGCCAGGATGGCGCTCGTGTGCTTGGTAGCCAGCGCCATCCCCGCGAACAGGCTGCCGAGCAGCAGGTTTCGCGGCAGGAAGCGCAGAGTGAGCAGTAGGAACAAGAGGAGCAGCCCCTCTACGTGCCCCTTGAAGGCCGTAGCCAGCAGGAAGCTGGTGAGGAACAGGCCGATGGCTATACCGGCGAAGAGATAGCGCTCGTCCACACCAGCCCGCCACTGCTTGACAAGCCGTCTTAGCTGGTGCATGGCGAGCACATCGCCAAACAACAACGGCACGCCAATGAGCCGGTAGGCCATATCATCGCCCCACCCGAAGGTGTCGTTCAGCCAGACGACCGGCGAAATGATAATCGCCAGCAAAGGGCTATAGGAATACGTGATGCCCAACGGTGGCGCAATTGGAGCGCCTCCGCGAAGGCTGTAGAGATCGAAAGAGCCATCCAGCACATG
>JBBRDO010000079.1:0-23189 GCA_038203825.1 Chloroflexia bacterium
GTGCACATGAACCTGCACTCGACGCATGGAGTGCACGAACTAATGCGCAGCGTTGACGATCTGGACGGAGCCATCCTTGATGACGTAATGGTGAAGCACGCATCGGGCGTGCGGGTGCTTCTTCCGCCGCCATCACTCGACCTGGTAGAAGAGGTGGACACCGACGGAATGTTGGCCGTAGTAAAGGCGCTACGCAAGTTCAACGATTTTGTGGTGCTTGACATGTGGCACGCCATAGAGGAAGCCACGCTCGGGCTCATGGGCGTATCAAACGTGCTGCTGGTGGTAACAACACCCGAAGTGCCCGCGCTGAGAAGCACCCGCAGATTCCTCGACTACATACGCGAGCGGCCTGATCTGCGAGCCAAAGTCCAGCTGGTAGTAAACCGTTATCCCAGCAAGAATTCAGTCGACATCAGCGAGGTGGAGAGGAGCCTGGGGTTAAAGGCTGTGAGCACGATTCCAAGCGATGGCCGCCTGGTCACAACAGCAATAAACGAAGGTGTAGGGTTCCTGGCTACGAAGAGTGCGGCATCGGCGAGCATGAGTCAGCTCGCCACAGTCCTAGCACAGCCACGCCTGCTCAAGTTGCAGCGCAGTGATCACAAGGAGACGCCTACCGCTGACAAAGCAGAAGGCAGAGCGCGTCGATAAACTCAGCAAGCCACATAGAATTCCAACAAGCGAGCAACACAAAGCAGGAAGGAAATTGTTCAAATGCCTATAGTACGACGGAAATCAACAGCGCCACTTGACCCCAAAGCCGCCGGCGTTTCTAACCCGAGAGATGCGGACACGTCGCTGAAGGTACCGGACCCCACCGGCATCCTGACGCGGACAACGTTCCTTACTACAGGGCCGCTGCGCGGTACTGTGGCGCAGCAGAACTACAGCAAACAGGTCATGCAGGCGCTCAAGCAGCGCTTACATGGTAAGATCATCGCCGAGATACGCGATTCTGTCGACGTTTCAGACGTGTTGTCGGTGAGAAACGAGATAGAGCGCCTTTTCAGCCGCTTCATGGCCGACGAGGACGTGATCTTGAACAGGTCTGAGCGGAGCAAGCTGCTCGACCAGGTCACGGCAGAGATACTTGGCTACGGGCCGATACAGGAGTTGTTGAACAACGACACCGTGTCTGAAATCATGGTTAACGGCCCGCAGCAGGTGTGGATCGAGCAGGAGGGGCGCCTGTCGCTGACTGATATCCACTTCAAGGACGATGAGCACGTAATGCGGATCATCAATCGCATCGTTGCTCCGCTGGGCCGGCACGTGGATGAAGCATCGCCCATGGTGGATGCACGCTTGCCCGACGGCTCACGCGTGAACGTGATTATCCCGCCGCTGTCGCTGATAGGCCCGACAATCAGTATTCGTAAGTTCAGCCGGGTGCCGTTGGCCGCTGCCGACCTTGTCAAGCTGGGCAGTATTACTGATAAGGCAATGGTATTCCTCGAAGCCGCCGTGAAGTCGCGATTGAACATAATCGTAGCCGGAGGAACAAGCACGGGCAAGACAACGTTTTTGAACGTGCTATCCGGCTTCATACCGAATGATGAGCGCATTATCACAATTGAAGATGCGGCAGAGCTACAACTTCAGCAGATACACGTAATCCCGCTGGAAGCAAGGCCCTCCAATGTTGAGGGCGTCGGCGAGATTGCTATCCGCGAGCTTGTTATCAACGCCCTGCGTATGAGGCCTGATCGCATCATAGTTGGGGAGTGCCGAGGGAAGGAAGCCCTCGATATGCTCCAGGCAATGAACACAGGTCATGACGGATCGATAACTACCGTCCACTCTAACGGACCAAGAGATACACTGTCGCGTATAGAAACAATGGTGCTTATGGCAGGCACAGACTTGCCATCAAGAGCAATACGCGAGCAGATCGCAGCAGCATTCGACCTCATAATCTACATGGACCGGCTGGAGAGCGGGGCTCGCAAGATCACGAGCATCAGCGAGATAGTGGGGTACCAGGAAGAAACGATCCTTACGCAAGAGATATTCCGGCTGGATCTTGACGACCACGACGGCCGGGAGGGCTATCTCCTCAGGACGACAGGACTTCGCCCGATCGTAATGAGGAAACTGGAGCGCGCCAGGAATTACATGCCTGCCGATTTCTTTGAGTCCCCGGACCGAGAAGACACCAGGAATGCACAGGCGGTCAAGGAGGCCATCAGTCGTGGCAGGTAGCTATAGTTGGCCCATGCTGCTGCTGGTCGGCGTGCTCGTGGTCGTCGCTGCCTGGAGTCTGCTCTACGGCCTGCTCTGGTACTTCGGGGGCGGCGAGGCTCGTGTGCGCGCTCGAATCAAGCAATTCGTTACCGAGGAAGACGCCAGCCCCGTAACGGCAGCTGACGAGCGCAAGCAAGTCAGGGCGAATCTGTTCGATCAAATGGACCAGCGCCTGGCCGAGAGATCCTTCCTGAACCTATCTTTCAAGAAGCTAAATGAAGATATCGGCAAGGCCGATTTGCACTCGACGGTCACCGAATTCTTACTTATACAGGTGAGCATAAGTGCAGGATTTGCGCTCATCTTGTGGCTGCTCGCACCCAACCCGATACTGGGGTACATACTGGCAGTGACCGCTTTCATAGTAGGGATCATGCTTGGGCGGTCATATCTGCGGTATCTGGGCAAGCGACGAATTTCGCGTTTCGAGGAACAACTGCCCGATACCCTCTCTATCCTGGCTAGCTCGGTCCGCGGCGGGTTTAGCCTTTTCCAGGCGCTCCAGTTGATAGCCAAGGAAGCCAGTGAGCCATCAAAATCAGAGTTCCTGCGCGTGATGCAGCAAATATCGCTGGGGGCTCCGATGGATGATGCCCTGGCCGATCTGGCGAGGCGCATACCCACAGAGGACGTGGATATACTTGTTACGGCGATCGGTCTGCAACACCAGACGGGCGGTAACCTGGCGCATGTACTCGATATAGTGGCGACGACAGTAAGAGAACGGCACAGGGTGCAGCGCGAGATCCGCAGCTTGACCGCGCAGGTCCGCTTCTCGGCGATGTTGCTGGGGGCGCTGCCGTTCCTGCTTGCCGGCGCTCTCTTTGTCATCAGTCCCACTTATATTGGGCATATCTTCGTCTGGGGCTGGGTTCTCCTGTTGCCCGGAGGCGCTGTTGCTCTGTCGTTGGTGGGGATGTTGATTATGCGAAGGATCTCAGCAATTGATGTCTAGGTCTAGTGATTACTCCCCAGCCGTAAACGGCGGGGCTTCTACGGATTAGCCCTTACGGGTGTACCGATGCGTTGTAATCCCAACGCAAGAATGTTCACAGAGGCATTGAGGTCCCTATCTATATGCAAAGCACAACACGGACAATCGAATACCCGTTCAGAGAGGCCGAGCCTCTTATCGGTAGCCAATCTATGCCCACAACCACTACACGTCTGACTGGTATAAGCAGGGTTCACAGCTATGAAACGACGCCCGGCCCATTCTGCCTTGACGTCCAACATACTGCGAAAACCAGCCCATGCCGCATCACTGATACTTTTAGCCAGACAATGATTGTGGAGCAGGCGGTTGACTTCCAAGTCCTCAACCGCAATCAACCCGAAGCGGTTGACTATACGACGGGAATGTTGGTGAGCGAAGTCGCCTCTACGCCAGCCAACACGCTCATGCACTCTCGCCATGACTTTACGACGCTTCGCTCTAGCCAGCGTACCCTTCTCCTGTTTGGAGAGTGTGCGCTGCGCTTTGGCAAGTGCCTTTTCCTCAGCACGAAAGAAGCGTGGGTTGGCAATCTCCTCCCCTGTGGAGAGAGTGGCGAACGTCTTCAATCCAACGTCTATCCCCACCTGCTCACCAGACACTGGCAAAGGGGCAGGCTCCCACTCACAGGAGAAGGTAGCGTACCACTTACCCGTACTACTCCGACGTATGCACACCGTCCTGGGGGTGCCTTCGAGGGGGCGGTGAAGCACTACCTTCACAGGCCCCACTTTGGACAGGTGAAGCTTATTGCCAACAAGTTTAGCTCCGTTGCCATACTGAGGGTAGCAGATAGAATCGTATCTACCGTAGCCGCGAAATCTGGGATAGCCCCTCCCCTCTCCAGTCTTCACCCTACGGAAGAAGGCTTGAAAGGCCAATTCTACCCGCTCGGTAACGTTCTGCAATACCTGGCTATGCACCCCTTTGAGAGAAGGACGAGCTTGCTTGAGGAGAGGGATACGAGCCTTAGTCTCGTACCAACCGGCATTGCGGCCTTCCTGTTCATGAGCCTCTTTGCGGTAGGCAAGCGTGTTGTTGTACAGCCAGCGACATTCCTCAAGCATCTTGCTCATGGCAGTGGCTTGCGCTTTCGTTGGATTAATTCTGTACAAGAACGTCTTTCTCATGTAACTGTTATGCACTATTTTAGACTATGGAGCAACAGCCATCTAAGGGAATATAATAGGGGTCTTTCAGATGGCCTACTGCGTAGATGCGTGTGTTTCCCCATAGATAAAGCAAGGCCGGGCCTTGGCCAAGCAAGGGGGATTACCCGCTATGAAAACTGCTAAAAGTGCCCGATGGCCGGTCTTTGTCACGCTGGTGCTTGCTCTTTTGCTGACACAGGTAGTGGCTGTGGTGTCTGTGAGCGCCCAGGCTGGGCAGGCTCTGGTCATCAATCAAATAGATGGGAGAGGTTGGCCGGATATCAGCCTGAACGTCACACTGACAGGGTCGGATGGCAAAGCAGTGCCAGGCGTTGACGCGTCGCAGTTCGAAGTGCGGGAGGAGGACCAACCACAGGCGGTCACGGGGATGGCCCTTGGAACAGCTAGAGCGGTACCCCTCTATATCGTACTGGCCATCGATGTGAGCGGAAGCATGAGCGGCACCAAACTCGATCAGGCCAAGCAATCGGCTATCTCGTTTGTGGGCACGCTGGGTCCTACCGATACTGCTACGTTACTGGCGTTCAACGCGAATGTTATCGAAGTCGTCCCTCCAACTACAGACCATGCAGCCCTGGAACAAGGCATAAATGCGCTACAGCCCAGCGGCAATACTGCAGCCTTTGACGCACTCTACAAGGCAGCGGAGATCGTATCGGCGTCTCCACCCGAGGCACGCCGGGTAGTAGTATTGCTCACAGACGGGGAGGACACCTCCAGCGTTTACAGTGCGCGAGTAGCAGGCGATGTGGCCCGGCAAGCCACCGCCCTTGTCTATACCATTGGGCTTGGCCCCGACGCCAATGATGCCTTGCTCACTAGCCTTGCCGAGCCGGGAGGCAAGTATTACAAAGCTCCATCGGAAACGGACCTGGCCGGAATCTACAACGCGATCTCCCAGGAGCTTAGCGCACAACTCTTCCTGACGTACAATTCGAACACTCGAGTATCGAGAACTTACCAGTTGGTGTCTGTAGAGGTAAAGTACACCTCTAAGGACGGGCAGGTTATTGTACAGACTATCCGTTATCGCCCGCCTCGTGCCGCGCTAATTGAGCCCAGTCCTGTGGTCGGCTCGGATGTCACTCCACTGACCGTGCCGCTTCCGTCGGGAATCACCAACCCAAGGTCCAGTGCTCCGGCTCCGACCATTGCGTTGAGTGGTTTGGGGCCAGGGATAGCAACGATGAGTGTGCTGGGCGCGATCCTGGTGGGCCTGGCTGTGATTGCCTTTGTTGCAGCGCTGGCGGTCAGGACTTCCACATCACCCGCGGGCCAACGCTTGCAAAGCTATACGAGCCCCTTGAGTGCGGCTGATCTCCCCGGAGCGAACAGCACGCCCGGCTTCATGTCGAGAGTGATTGCGCCCTTCCTGGAAACGCTGGGCAAGCGCCTCGCCAAGCTCAGCCCTAAAGGGTACAAAGACAGTCTCGAACAGTCGCTTATGCTGCTTGGACCGCCTTACCGGCTGCAGCTTGGAGGATTCCTGGCAATCCAGTTCGTCCTGGCAATATTACTGCTGATACCCTTCCTCTGGTGGTCGCTTCGCACTTATCCGAACACACCCGCCCAGTGGGTGCTGAGTTCAGCGCTTGCTATAGTGATGGGCTTATATTTCCCTTACTTCTGGTTGGCGCGCAGGGTGACACGACGTAAGGCGGCTTTATTGCGCTCGCTGCCCGGGGCGCTCGATTTCCTGGCCATTAACGTCGAAGCGGGAATGGGTTTCGACGCGGCCCTGGCCGAGGTTACGAGGCGATGGCACAACCCGCTTACCGACGAATTCGCCTTGATGTTGATTGACTTCCAGATAGGCAAGCCACGCAAAGATTCATGGCGCGACCTAGTGAGGCGAACGCAGGTCCCTGACCTGACCTCGTTCGTAACGGCAATGCTGCAAAACGAACAGGTTGGATCGAGCATCGGCAATATTCTGCGCGTGCAGGCAGAGCACATGCGCGTCAGGCGTCGTCAAAGAGCGGAAGAGGCCGCCAGAGTTGCCCCGGTCAAAATGCTTATACCGCTGGTCTTCTTCATCTTCCCGGGTATACTCGTGGTTCTACTAGGGCCTGCTATTACGCAAGTGCTTGATGTGTTCGGTGGACGGTAACACGGCGGCTGGCGCCTATGGGATATGTAGCGCTACTATTAGCTCTGTGGAGCTTTCGTGCGCAATTTGCCGGAGATGATAACCGGCTCGATCGCTTGGTGAGGTCCACGTCGTGCCGCACTCACTCCATAGCAGGGTTCAGGTATTCGGTGATCAAGCTGCGCACGTGATGGTTCTCGTGTCCGGCGATTATGTATGCCAGAGCGCGCACGCTCACCGGCGCATCGCTGGCAACACCGCGCCGCATCCATGCCGCCGCAGGGAGGCTGCGGAACAACCAGAGCGTGGAGTCACGCACGCTGACGAACTCAGCAAGAAGGTCGGCAAGGGGTCGGGCGTCTGCCTCGGCTGCGACCACATAAGGTTCCTGATCGAAGCCGGCCAGAGGGGTGGTATCTGCGCGGGCGATACGCAGGGCGCGGTAGGCAAAGATGCGCTCGGAGTCGCTGATATGGCAGATCACTTCCTTGACGCTCCAATCGGTGGGCGTTGGACGGAAAGCCGCCTGCTCTGCGGAGAGCCCCTGCAAGAGTTGGGTGGTGCGCTTTATCTGATCGGCAAGGTGGGTTAGTATATCGCCTTCCGACACCTGAGCAATATAGCCACCATAATAGGGTGAATGCTCGTCGCTCGCCGGCCTGCCGATTTGTGCTGTGTTAACCATGATTCCTGCTCCTTAGATGGCTCATAGTGCTTCGTTCAGTTCGCCCATTAGCTAATAAGCCACAATCGTGTGTATGTGGGTTAGCGGGATATGTCGTGTGTCTGGCACGATCAGCACAACAGTGACGGTCTGTCGATCCGCCCGGCGCAGCTTCTGTGCATATTATAACGGCCACCGTCGGTACGCTCAAGCCTGGGGCCACAAATCAGGAGTCTCGCTCGGCTATTCGAGCTGACGTGGACGCAGCTGTGCGGTCGAGCGGCTCAAGTTCGAGCTTCAGAACGAGTGACAAGAATATCTTGTTCGGTGGAAAGTGCGTCGGATCTTGAGTCCTCACGCAGGGACTGAGCCGCGCCGGATGTTGGTCCTTGACATTTGCGGCGTGTGCGATTAGAATATGGGCACGTAAACTCAACGAATGGCAGTGGCATGTAAAATGGCTCGTTCCGGGCCTTTTTGCGGCAGACCACCTACTCCGTGGCCCAGACCATCCCGGTCTGATTAGTGTGCGAAGCGTCTTTCCAGCATGCTCGTACCTTGTGCCCCTCGGATCGTTGCAGCATCACATACCCGCCCAGACCTTCTATATCGCGTAATCGGTTCAGGTTCATATACAGCAGGGCACTACAGCGAGGGCTATCGCTCCAGCATCGTAGTGCCGGCATAGATGGCACTACTCTCGTGCAGTCGAATTGCGATTTCGGCTGCCGGGCGTTGCGTTATCTTTCATTTTCCCCTGACCTGCCGTTTTGCGAGCCGTGTTCTAAGCTTTGGTGGCAGACCCCCCTGCGGTGGCCTGTATTCGGGGCAATGTTCAGCAGGAAGAAGGAGATCAGATGATCACATTCGAGCATATTTCAAAACTATACCCGGCGCACGACGGGGGCGAAGATGTGCGCGCGGTACACGACCTCAATGTGCAGGTGAATGCAGGTGAGCTTTGCGTCCTGATTGGGCCGTCGGGTTCGGGCAAGACCACAGCCATGCGCATGGTCAATCGCCTGGTGATACCGACCGAAGGGCGCATCATGGTCGACGGGCAGGACAATAGCTCGATGGACCCGGTGCTGCTGAGGCGCAGCATCGGCTACGTCATTCAGCAGGTGGGGCTCTTCCCCCATCTCACGGTGGCCGAAAACGTAGCAATCGTACCCCGGCTGCTTGGTTGGGGAAAACCGGTGCGCCGACAACGCGCCGACGAGTTACTGGACCTGGTTGGACTGCCGCCCGTCAAGTTTGCCAACCGCCACCCACGCCAGCTATCCGGGGGCCAGCAGCAGCGCGTGGGGGTGGCTCGCGCCCTCGCCGCCGACCCGAAGATCATCCTCATGGACGAACCGTTCGGGGCGGTAGATCCTATAACGCGCAAGCAACTTCAGGGGGAACTGCGCCGCATCCAGAGCGAGGTTCACAAGACTATCATTTTCGTAACGCATGATATAAGCGAGGCGTTCCTGCTTGCCGACCGCATTGTTCTTATGTACAGGGGCCGCCTGATCCAGAATGGTACGCCTGCCGAGCTATTGCGGCACCCGGCGACCCGGTTCGTGACCGACTTCATCGGCGAAGACCAGGGGCTGCGCGCTCTGCAGTACACCACGCTGGCCGAGATCGAGTCCAAGCTGCCGCTCGCACAGACCGCTGCATATGTGCCGAACACCAACACCAACAGCGAGCACGCCAGTAACAGGCTGGTGCTGCCGGGAAGCCTGTCGGTGCTGGAAGGGCTCCGGCATCTGGCTGCCGCAGACACCGACACAGCGAGTGAGATCCTGGTGAAGGATAAGCAGGGCAGCATAACGGGGAGGATCACTAACAGCGACCTGGTGATCGCCCTGAGTCAGGCCATTGTGGCGGACGGGGCGCAGGAGCTTCACGCCAACGGCTCCTCTGACGTAGGCAGAGACGGCAACGATCACAGTGTTGGGAACAATCTCAAAGAAACAGACACCAGTAACACGAGGGAGGCAAATGGAGTACATTCTTAAACACCCTGAGCGCATGGTGGCGCTGACCTTGCAGCATATAGAGATCGTGGTGATCGCTGTGATAGTGGCGCTGATCATAGGCATACCGCTGGGGGTAGTGGTCACGCGGCTGAGATGGTTGGAGACCCCGGTGACAGGTATCGCGGGCGTGCTGTATACGATCCCCAGCCTGGCGATATTCGCCATCCTGATCCCCATCTCGGGGCTGGGTGCGACCACGGCAATTACAGCCCTCACCCTTTATTCTCTGCTGGTCATCATCCGCAATACGGCCACTGCAATCGACTCGGTAGACCCTGCGATGGAGGACGCGGCACGGGGGGTGGGGATGACAAGTGCTCAACGCCTGTTCTTCGTTGAGCTGCCTCTGGGCGTGCCGATCATCCTGGCAGGCGTGCGGGTGGCGGTGGTGTCGGCGGTTGGAATAGCCTCCATAGCCGCCTACATCGGGGCAGGAGGCCTGGGACTGCTGATCTTCGAAGGCATCCGCACCACAGACCCGGATCGCATCATCGCAGGCGCGTTCATGGCATCACTGCTGGCGCTACTAGCCGACTTTGGCCTTAAGCGATTGGAAAGCACACTGAGCCACGACAGAGCAACGCAAAGCTAGAGGAGACTGCCCAAGATGTTTAACAGGAACCCATTCGATTTCATACCCTGGATTCTGAACAACCAGGAGCGTTTTCTCAGCCTGCTGGGGCAACACATGCAACTGGTGGCTGTAGCGGTGTTGCTGGGTGTGCTAATAGCAGTGCCTCTCGGCATCCTCGCCAGCCGCGTAGCTGTACTCGCCGGACCGATGACCTGGATCGCGGGAGTGGGCCAAACGGTGCCGAGCCTGGCGATTCTGGGTCTCGCGCTGCCGATCATGGGAATAGGGTTTGTGCCGTCGGTGTTTGCGTTGACGATACGCGCTCTGATGCCGATATTCATCAACACGTATGTAGGCATATACAGCGCTGATCGCAACGTCATCGACGCGGCGAGGGGCATGGGCGCGAACAGCACTCAACGGCTGCTGTTCGCGGAGCTACCGCTGGCCAGCCCCGTGATCTTCACGGGTATACGCACAGCCACAGTGCAGACCGTGGGGTTGGCTACGCTCGCTGCGTTCATAGGAGGAGGAGGGCTAGGCGACCTGATTCTGCAGGGACTGTCTCTTGTGGACGTGCCGATACTGTTGGCCGGGGCTGTGCCGGTTGCAGTGCTGGCCATTGGGGCTGATATCGTGCTGAGTCGTGTCTTTCGTCTGGCAATACCGGTAGGGCTGCGCACGGGCCAGGTCAAAGCCAGTTGAAGAAGAGAGAGGAGGGGAGAACCGCAACAGAACCGCAACAGAACCGCAACAGAACCGCAGTTGAAACCATGAAACAGACAAGACCTTTGCCGGCGCAGCCATGATCTAAGATATTTTTACCCCGCGCGAAATGAGGTAGAGGAAGCTGAAAGGGAGATTGAAACTATGTTTACATGCGTAACGAAAAAGATGCGATACTTAATGGTGTTTGTCACGGGCGCAATGTTGTTGAGTATGCTGGCGGCTTGCGATAGCGGCGCACAAAGTAACGGCAAACCGACCATAAGGGTCGGCTCTAAACAGTTTACCGAGCAGCTGATCATCGGCAATATGTATGCTTTGCTGCTGGAGGATGCCGGATACACGGTGGATCGCAAACTGAACCTGGGCGGCACGGCCGTTGTTCACCAGGCGCTGGTCAGTGGCGAACTGGATATGTACCTGGAGTACACGGGCAGCGCGCTAGCGGCAATCCTCAAGCTGCCCCTGATGGCCGACCCGCAGCAGGTTTATGACAAGGTGAAGGAAGAATACGACAAGCAATTCAAGCTCACATGGCTCAAGCCGTTGGGCTTCAATGATACATACGCCATAGCGATGCGCAAGGACCGGGCCGCAGAGTTAGGGGTAACGAAGATCTCAGACCTGAAGGGGAAGGCCGATCAACTCACCATAGCGGGCAGCCAGGAATTCCTTTCGCGACAGGATGGGTTGCAGGGACTGGAGGCTGCCTACGGCATCAAGTTTAAGGACAGCAAGGGGATGGACTCGGGGCTGGTGTACCAGGCAGTGGACGCCAAGCAGGTAGACATAGCATCGGGCAATTCGACCGACGGGCGGCTTGGCGCGCTCAATCTGCTGATGCTCAAGGACGACCTGCCCTTCTTCCCGCCATATTACCTCGCGCCGGTGGTGCGGCAAGACGTGTTGGCTAAGGATCCGGGCCTGGAGGCTGTGCTGAACAAGCTTGCGGGCAAGCTGGATGAACCAACCATCGCGGCGCTCAACCTGAAAGTAGACCAGGATAAGTTGGAACCTGCGGATGTCGCCAAGACCTGGCTGAAGGAGAACGGGTATATCAAGTAGTAGGTAGGGTGGCACTACCAACCTGTTAATCCGAAGTCGCAACGGCGGACGAGCCTCTTACGACGTTCGTCCGCCGTTCTTTTTGCTGCGGGCGTCCCACATTGGGCCGGAAGGCTGGACATCTGCCATTTGCCGAAATGTGTTAAAATATAATGCAGGGCAATCAGGGGGTCACCTCCGGTGCGATTCTGTTGAGCGCGGTCCAGGCCTATTTGTAAAGCCTCACCAGCACCGCCGAGGGAGGAAGCTTTACGATTGAAGCAGCATCAATAGGGCATAATAGTCATTACTCTCGCTATTTTGCCTCGTCCGGACAAAGCGGCGAGGCACGCGAACACCTAGTCACGTTCATACAAGCGCATACTGCTCACGGTCGTTCGGCGTTGTTGCCGTTCGTCATGTACGGAGCATAGGTATGCAGCTTTCGGTACGAGCCAGGGCGATCGTCAGCGGCCGCACCTTCAAAAGTCTACGCCAGCATCGCAATTACAGGCTCTACTTCTTCGGGCAGTTCCTCTCATTGATTGGCACATGGCTGCAAAGTGCGGCTATGGCCTGGCTCGTGCTGCAGCTCACCCACTCGGCGGTGGCGGTCGGGTTCCTGGCCTTCGCGCAGTTTACTCCCTATATTCTGTTTGGCCTATTTGGTGGCGCGATCATAGACCGGTTTGAGCACCGTCACACGCTGCAAATGACGCAGATCGCGCTGGCCGTTTTGAGCGGCATCATGACGATCCTTACGCTGTTCAATTTCGTGCAGTTGTGGGAGGTTTATACGATAGCTGCTTGCAGGGGGATCACGCTGATAATTAACAACCCCAGCAGGCAGGCATTCATCTTCCAGATGGTCGGGCGCGACGAGTTGCCCAACGCGATTGCACTCAACTCCAGCGTAGCCAATGCCACGCGCATCATAGGCCCGGGAGTGGGGGGCATCCTCATAGCGCTATTCGGGGTTGGCATCTGCTTCGCCATTGATACTGTCAGCTATATTGCGGTAATAGTAGCTTTGATGATGATGCGCATAGACGAGCTTTACCCCATCGAACGCCGCGAGAGGCAATCGGTGCTGCAAGGCACACTGGAGGGGCTACGCTATGTATGGCGCCAGCCCAGGTTGCTGGTTGCACTGGGGATGTTCCTGTTTATTTGCACCTTCAGTATCAACTTCAACGTACTGCTGCCGCTGGTCGCCAGCGACACTCTTGGCGCGGGCGCAGAGGTTTTTGGCTTGCTCACTGCCTGCTTCGGAGCCGGAGCACTGGTGGGCGCTCTTATCTCGGCTTCACTGGGCAAAGCGACCTGGCCCATACTGCTTGCCAGTGCTGCGGGGTTCGGGCTCGGCGAGGTGCTGCTTGCGCCCGAGACTACCATATTCGCCGCGGTGGTGATATTGATACTGTCAGGCGTCGCTTACACCCTTTACACGTCGAATACCAACACGATAGTGCAACTGTCGGCGCCAGGTTACTTACAGGGGCGCGTGGCCGGTCTCTACAGTTACATCTTTTCCAGCAGCAACGCGATAGGCGCGCTGATCGCGGGCGGGTTGGCGAGCCTCGGCGGGACGCAACTGGCGTTCCTCGTTGCGGGCGGCGTAGCGCTGGCCTGCGCGCTGGTGGGCGCTGTCCTTCGGCGACGCGGGGTGACTGCCGAGGTCCCCACCAGAGAGGGCGCGTCCTGACGGCGGCCCCTGGCCAGCGTCTGTCAGTAAATGCCCCACCGGGTTCTAGAATGCGAGCTAGGAATTCGCTGGGGCGGCAGGTACGGCGTGTGTGCTCGGCGTGTAGCGTCCGGCCACGCTGCGGAAGGAAACGGCGAAGCGGTTCCAGCCATTGATCGCAACTATGGCCAGGGTGAGTTTGACCAGTTCTTCTTCGGTGAAGTGTACGCGCACTTGCTCGTACACTTCGTCAGGCACGTGGTCTTGTGAGATGAGGGTAACTTTCTCGGTCCATAGCAGGGCCGCTCGCTCGCGTTCGGTGAAAAAAGGGGCTTCCTCCCACACGGCCACGGCATAGAGGCGCTGCTCGGTTTCTCCCAGTGCGCGCGCGTCGAGAGTGTGCATGTCTACGCAATAAGCGCAGCCGTTAATTTGGGAGGCGCGCACTTTCATGAGTTCCTTCAGCGTAGGATCAAGGCCGCTGTCACGAACAACTTCTTCAAGTCCGCGCATGGCAGCCAATACTGCGGGTGCAACTTTGCCATAGTGCATTCTAGCTTCCACGATCCTTACTCCTTTTCATACTTTATGAGCTGTTTGCTATACTCTTTAAGTATAGCACGGGGGGCCACTCCGCGCTTCAGGGATTGTGTTTAGCGGGATATGTCGCACAGAGAGCCGCAGCGTGTTGGCCTGGTTCGTGCTTCGTATTTACACCGGACTGAGAACCGCATAGATGAAGTGATGGATGTATACTTTGGTATGCGATGGTCTGCGATTTGTACGCACAACGGTGGCGCAGTGCCCTTCTGCAAGCCGCCATGCCGAACGAAGGATGCCAAATGTTCGGCATCCTTGATCAAGAATTGACAATTCGGCGCAAGCTCTGCGCCGTGACAAAGGAGCATCAGAATGCAACTTGGCATGATTGGTCTTGGACGTATGGGATCTAATATGGTAAAGCGCCTACTGGAGGCGAAACAAGAATGCGTGGTATACGCCCGCCACCCTGAGCCGGTGAACGCGCTGGTGAAAGTGGGCGCCAGGGGCGCTACATCTCTCGAGGATATGGTAAAGAAGTTGGACAAGCCGCGCTCGATCTGGCTGATGATCCCGGCGGCCAGCGTGGACGCCGAGATCGCTGCGCTGGCAGACTTGCTGGAGGCGGGCGACACTATCCTAGACGGGGGCAACAGCTTCTACCAGGACGATATTCGCCGCGCGGCCACTCTCGCCCCTAAAGGCATACACTACGTGGACTGCGGCACCAGTGGAGGCGTGTGGGGCCTTGAGCGCGGCTACTGCTTGATGATCGGGGGCGAAGACAAGATAGTGCAGCATCTTGACCCCATATTTGCGGCGCTAGCCCCCGGCAGGGGCGACATCCCACGCACCCCTGGTCGGGACAAAATGGGCGGCACGGCCGAGCAAGGCTACCTTCACTGCGGGCCTAGCGGTGCGGGCCATTTTGTCAAGATGGTGCACAACGGCATAGAGTACGGTCTGATGGCGGCATACGCTGAGGGCTTCAACGTGCTGCATATGGCCGACATCGGCAACATAGACCAGGCAGTGAACGCCGAAACGTCTCCCTTGCGGCACCCCGAATACTACAAGTACACCCTCAACATACCCGATATCGCAGAGGTATGGAGGCGTGGAAGCGTGGTCGCTTCCTGGCTGCTTGACCTCTCGGCTGCCGCTCTCGTGAATAACGATACCCTGTCCAACTACACAGGCCGTGTATCCGACTCGGGTGAGGGGCGGTGGACACTGGCGGCCGCAATAGACGAAGGTGTGCCCATGCCAGTGCTCAGCGCAGCCCTGTACCAGCGGTTCGCCTCCAGGGGCGAAGCCGACTACTCGAACAAGTTACTGTCTGCGATGCGCTTCCAGTTTGGCGGCCACCTGGAACAGAACCCCGACGCGCACACCGGCGCTACAGCATCGACCGATGCAGCAGAGCTGACCAGCAAAGAGAAGGTCTCCGAGGCCAAGGGAGTGGCCAAGGCCACAGACGCAGCCACGACAGCCGACAAGAACACTTCTACAAAACCGGAGGACTTCCAGTGAGCGCGGCATCTGACATTCTTGTCTTCTTCGGCGCAACGGGCGATCTTGCATACAAGCAGATCTTCCCTGCCTTGCAGGCGCTCGTAAAGTCCGGACAGTTGGACGTTCCTGTCGTAGGCGTGGCAGGGTCTGACCTGACTGATGCCCAGCTAAGAGCTCGCGCCCGAGACAGTATCAAGCATGGGGGCGGAGTGGACAAAGCGGCTTTTGCCAAGTTGTCGGGCCTGCTCCATTATGTGGGTGGCGACTACAAGGACCCAGCTACTTACGAGAAACTGAAAAAGGCACTTGGCTCGGCGAAGCGCCCGCTGTTCTACCTGGCGATCCCACCACCCTTCTTCCCGATAGTGACGGACGGATTGGCCAAGGTCGGCCTCACGAACAATGCGCGCGTGGTGGTCGAGAAGCCGTTCGGCCATGACCTGGCGTCGGCAAGGGAGCTCAACCGCGACCTGCACCGTTACTTCCCTGAAGGGTCAATCTTTCGCATTGATCACTTCCTGGGCAAGGAAGCTGTGCAAAATCTACTCTTCTTCCGGTTCGCCAACACTTTTCTGGAACCTATCTGGAACCGGAATTATGTGCAGTGCGTGCAGGTCACGATGGCCGAGAACTTCGACGTAGCTGGACGTGGCAAGTTCTATGACGACGTAGGCGCGGTCAGGGACGTCATACAGAATCACCTGTTGCAGGTGATCTCGCTCCTGGCTATGGAGGCCCCTTCGGCGGGCAACCCGGACGGCGAGCGCGACCAGAAGTCTTTGCTGCTCAAAGCTATACACCCCATCGGCGCTGAAGATGTAGTTCGAGGCCAGTATAAAGGATATAAGAAGGAAGATGGCGTCGCGCCTCGATCGCAAACGGAGACATTCGCCGCGCTACGCATGTTCATAGACAATTGGCGCTGGGCGGGGGTACCTTTCTATATCAGGGCGGGCAAATCTCTTCCGCTCACGGCTACGGAGGTGGTGGTGCAGCTGAAACAGCCACCGCTTGACGTGTTTGATAGCCCGCTAAACGAGCCGGCCAACCTGGTGCGCTTCCAGCTCAACCCGGAGGTCTTGATAGGGCTGAATACGCAGGCCAAAAAGCCCGGCGAGAAGGTGGAGGGTGAGCCCGTGGAGCTGTTGATGCACTACGCGACCACCGATATCATGCCGCCGTACGAGAGGCTTCTGGGTGATGCGCTTCGAGGGGATGCAACGCTGTTCACGCGAGAAGACGCCGTGGAGGCGGCGTGGCGGGTGGTGGACCCCGCCTTGCACAACCCTCCGCCCGTCCGGATATATGACAAGGGCACGTGGGCAGCAACGGGAGACGTCACGCCGCCCGGCGGCTGGCACGACCCGGTGGCGACTACTCCTAGTTCGCCACAACTGTAAGTCTCGGTGCCTGCGTCGTGCTTATAACTGTACAGTTGCGCCCCTGACGTTTCGCTGCGTATAAGGCCCTGTCTGCAGAGTAAACCAGGAGCTCCTCCGAGTTTATCGAGCTGCCCAGGGCCGACACGCCGAGGCTCACGGTTATGGGGATCAGCAACTCCGGTTCGCCTTCGTTTGCCAGCTTGAGCGTTTCGTTTGCCAGGACCGGCTCGTGGGCGTCGTCTCTGAAGGGGATCCAGTCCTGAGTGAACTCAAAGAGTTGCTCAGCGAGCACTAGCCGTATGCGCTCGGCCAACTCGTAAGCCACCTCCATGGGCGTGCCAGGCAGGATGATAGCCAGTTCCTCGCCGCCGTATCTCGCTACCCAATCTGATTGCCGCACAAGCTGAGGTATGAGTAGCCCCATCCATCGCAGCACAGCATCGCCCACCTGGTGGCCGTAGGTATCATTTACAGTCTTGAAGTGGTCGATATCGAGCAAAATGAAGGATAGAGGTTGGCCCAGCCGAGTGTGAACCTCTGTCTGCTCGCGCAGGATGCGCTGCATCTCGCGCCGGTTATAGAGGCCTGTCAGCCCGTCACGCCGGGCAAGCTCTCGCAGGGCGGACTCTGCACGCTTGCGATCGGTGATATCGCGGGCGACCACGCAAAGAACCTGCCGCCCCCCGAATGTGATGCGGCTGTCGCTCACTTCAACATAGACCACAGAGCCATCTCTGCGAATGTACTTCCTCTCTACCGCGAGCCTGAGCAAGCCTGTCGTATCCTGGTTCAGGAGATTAGTCTTAGCACCTTCGGCCTCGACAATGTCAGCAAGTTTCAGATTAGTCAGCTCGTCGAAACTGTAGCCCAGTAGCGACTGGAAGGCGGCATTGGCTTCAATGACGTGGCCGCTGACGGCGTCTACCAGAAAGATAGCCTCTCGCGTTTGCTCGACCACAGCCCTGTAGCGTTCTTCCCCCTCCCTCTGTTCATCACGCGAGTTATGTAGTGCCGCCAGCATTTCGTTTATTGACACGGCAAGGCCGGAAAGCTCATCACTGCCGCTCATAGTGACTCTGGCCGATGTATCGCTGCTCAGGCCTATCGCGCCAACATCGCGTTTGAGCCTGGCTACCCTTGAGAGCACAAGCCCTTTCAGCAGAAATGCTACAACCAGGCCCCACACTACGCCCACCCCAAGCAGGGTAAGCAGGTAGTATTGCAGGGTTTGCACTCCACGCTGATAGGTTTCCCTTGGCATTTGTGCCTCAACGACGAATGCGGGTTTCCCAAATACGTCGTTGAGCAGATAATAAGCGTCAACCTCTGTATCGCTTTTTGGCCGGATCTGCAAGGGCGCATCGGAAGTCAGAACCGGCATGACGTCACTAGGTTCCCGGGTTGGCTCAAGAGTGGACACAGATTTCAATGAGAGCCCGATCAAAGTGGTTTTGGCCAAATGTTGAACTGCGTCTGTATCGAGGAAGCGCCCAAAAATAAGCGTGCCGTTGATGTCGCCTGAGCCCGTGCTGTGCATAATAGGCTCAGAGGCGATTAGCATTGCGCCTTCGGAGAGTGCAATTATGCCTTTGATACTGCTATCGGCTGTAGGGTGTTTTAGCAGAACGTTGTTGAGATTGACCTGCGCGATCAGGCCTTCGGGGAATGTGGTCACTTTACCGGCCCGATAGTCAGCAGATCGAGCACTTACCACCCTGCCCGCAGTGTCAATGAAGAGCATAACATTGAGATGGTTGCTGACCATGGGCAGGATGTCGGCAAGGTTTGAGTTGAAATATGCTTCGTTGTGGTCGGCGAGATAGTGGTAGGTGTCGTCCCATAGCGACCAATCGCGTGTGGTGCCTTCCAGAGTAGTCAGGTCGTCGTCCAGCGCGCTTCGTACGCGCTGGACGTCCCGCTGCGCACGTTCGTTTTCCAGGGTCGAGAAACTCCCGAGAACGATGCTGTCAGAGGCAAGATACAGGACCAGGATCGAAACGGCCAGAGTGAGCGCGATAACGCCCATTGTTTTCTTTTGTAGTGTCATAATGTTTGTGCACCAGGAGGAGCGAGCCGGGTTCAACGACCGGTAAGCCTATCTTGCAAAAGGCAACACCAAAACAAGTGCTGTAACACCCCGTAAAAATGATACTCGCCTATCAGTCTATGGAATAGACCCGATGGGCCCATTATCGGGGCGACGATAGTCCTATGGGCCCATCATTCGGAGCGCCCAGGCCCGTAAAAGTGGCGCGCCAACGTAGCCTTGAACGGATCTCGAATATCGTTGGAATGGCCGTTGTGGGCGGCTCAGAAGGACGCTCCTCAGGGCATAGGCACGGAAGTTGCTTTACTTAGAAATGTGATTGAGATCGATACCATGCGATCCGCGTTTGACCCATCACGATAAGGAGAAAAACAATGACAGACGGATTAGGCGATAAGCTAAAAGGCAAGGCAGAGCAAGCAGCCGGCAAGGTACAAGAAGAAGTCGGCGAAGCAACAGGCAACAGCAGCCAAGAAGCTAGAGGGCTAGGCAGGCAGGCAGAAGGCCGAGCCACCGAAACCAAAGGCAACGTTGAAGGCACTCTCGGCCACGCCAAGAGGAACGTCGAGAACGCCATCGACGATGCTACAAGCTAGAGTAATCTGAATTCTCAGTATAAGAGAACCCCGCCACTAAGCGGGGTTCTCTTTTTGCATCAGGAGACCCGGAATGAGCGGACTGGAGCTCTCCCACTCTGCAACTTTCTCTCCGTAGAGAGCGTAGGTAGGAGTGTTGCCTGGTATCAGGGCAGCACATACTGTTTAACCTACAGGAGCGCAAGATGGAGACAGGGAAGACTGCCCCGCTACACGATGACCTCTTTGCCCAACTCGGGAAGCTGGTGCAAGAGGAAATGGCTCGACTGGACGTTCCCGGGGTGGCCGTCGGGATCATTGACGGCGATCAGGAGCAGATTGCCACATTCGGGGTCACGAATATCGAGCACCCCCTCCCTATCACGGCAGATACGCTATTTCAGATAGGGTCTACGACCAAGACGTTTACCGCCACAATCATTATGCGCCTTGTCGAAGCAGGCAAGCTCGATCTCGACACTCCTGTGCGCACTTATCTACCGGGTCTGCGCCTGGCTGATCAGGACGTCGCCAATAGGGTCACCTTGCGGCATCTCCTGTCGCACTCGGGGGGCTGGTCGGGCGATTTCTTTCTGGACACAGGCACAGGGCGAGACGCCATTCGACGCGCCGTGGCCCGTATGCACTCTCTTCCCCAGATCACACCTCTCGACTCTGTTTGGCACTACAACAACGCGGGTTTCTATATCGCGGGACGTGTTATAGAGGTGGTCACCCACAAGTCATACGAACAGGCCGCCAGGGAAATGGTGCTGGAGCCACTCGGGATGAAGATGACCTTCTTCACAGCGGAGGAGGTTATTACATACCGCGTAGCCACCGGCCACAACAACCCGGATGTGGGAGGCAAGCACCCGGCCAAAATCGCTCTGCCCTGGGGCCTGCCCCGCAACACAGACCCGGTGGGCAGAATTATTTCCACGGTGCGTGACCAGATTCGCTACGCCCGTTTCCACCTGGGCGATGGGACAGCAGAGGACGGCACACGCTTGCTCTCTGCCGAATCGATGAGCCTGATGCGGACCCCCAGGATCGAAGCGGCCAATGGAGAGCAGTTCGGCCTCGGATGGTTCCTGCGCGACATGAACGGCACCCTGCAAATGCGTCATGGTGGCGCGACCAACGGCCAGATGTCGGCTTTCGTGCTGGTGCCCTCGCGCCACTGGGCTGTCACCGTGCTTACCAACGCGGACCTGGGCCGGGCACTGCATAGCAAGGTCACAGAGTGGGCGCTGGAACACTACATCGGCTACCGGCCGCCCGCAGACGAACCCATCGAAAGCACTCCGGAGGATCTGGAGCCATACGTGGGGCGGTATGCGGACGTCATGGTCGATCTTGACGTTTATTTGGAGGGCGACAAGCTATTTATACAGCCGGAGGTAAAGCAAGGACTTCCCGGTCAGGAGATGCCTCCGCCTGAGCCGGCCGCCGCACTGGCCCGCTACGCCGCCGACAAACTGGTCGTGCTGAATGGCCCCATGTCGGGCGCGCATATGGAGTTCATCCGCGAGGGTAAGAAGATAGTCTGGCTGCGAGCGGGCGGACGCCTGTATGGGCGGACGAAAAAGTAGCGTAGGCAAGGAATCAGCCGCCCGACCAGACTTCGGAGGCCTTTTTGGGGTAGAGGATGGGCATCCCTCGTGGTCGTAGCGCCACAACGTTGCGTCGCGCATAGGAGCCAACAAAGAGCTAAATGGCGCTCACTTCGACCAGGGCAGGGCATCTACCTTGGTTCAAGCGCCGGATGGAAGGATACCATGTGCACTTCGCCCAGAAAGTCACTACGCCGCTGATGGGTGACTGTGTACTTCTTGCCCGGCTTCGAGAAGAGGCGGAGCGCAATTCGCTCCTCGATCGGGTGCTTGCGCCGAAACGCAGACCACACACTTATAGCCTCCTCGATTGTGAGAAAATGGTGCTCAGGCGAATAAGATTGTCGCCCGATCTGCACCCTCAAAGCGGGTTGCGCTTCGATGTTAAGGTACCAATCAGCCTTATTGCCCCAACCTGACACAACGTAGCTCGTGCGAGTAGAGCGGTCGTACACGACTACTTCCAGCACTGTCTCACGGAGCAGTCTCGATTTCCGGCCTCGATGTGTCAGCAGCATGAAACGATGGTCAAGCAGGAAACCAAGCCGAGCGTGATACAGGCGAATGGGCAGTCGCAGCGCAAACCTGAGCACACTCCTGGGTCGCGGGATGTTAATAGACATCAGTCGCTCCTTTTCTCGCCGATTATTCTTCGTAGCCATTATATATCACGAGGTCTGAGAACGGGTAAGGCAGCCCGTTCGGTACTCACCGATCAAGGCTGTCCTTTACTCTTATACAGGGTATAATAGGAATAACAGACGCACTTGGCACGAAATGTGCAGGGCTCATTATGTAGAAGCAGGCGCACGATGCATGATACATCATGTATTGCGTCGCCCTACGGTCCGGGACGCTCAGTTCCGGGCTGAGAATTAACAAGAGAACAGAGGAGGGACCAGATGCGACCGGGACTGAGACTAGGACGAATCGGACCGTTGACAATCAACCTGCATTATACGTGGATATTCGCTGCAATTTTGGTGTTGTGGTGGGTGGCCCTGCAGTGGCTGCCTGAAAACTTCCCCAGTTGGGCGCCGAATTTCTACTGGTTGGTTGCAGTGGGCGTGGTCCTACTCTATGTGATTTGCGTAGTTCTGCACGAGGCAGTACATGCGGCGGTTGCCCGTACAGCCCCTCGGCATGTGACTCTCTTCCCTTTTGGCGCGGCAACTCCCTTCCAGGTGCACGACATGACGCTCGTGCGCGCGATAATTGCAGCGCTGGCTGCCCCTGTATTTAATCTCGTCCTGGGGGTCATCCTGGTGCTCGCGGGCGAAGCGCTGAAGAGCCCGGGCAATTTGCTTGCCTGGCTGGCGGCTGTGCTGGTACCGCTGGGGTGGATAAACATCTGGGTAGGGTTGATAAACCTTATTCCGGGCACTCCATTTGACGGTGGCATGGCGCTATCAGCAGGAGTATATTTCTTCACGAACGACCGCGAGGCGGCGCTGAGCCTGGCGCAGTCTATAGGCAGGGTGGTCACACTCGTGCTCGTGCTGGCCGGTGCGTGGCGAGGATTGACCAGCAATCTCTGGCTGCAAGCGCTGGCGCTGGTAGTGGCGGGCTGGGCTGCTAATGAAGCGGCCACGGCAGGCAGAGAGCGCAAAGCCCTCCGCGAGCTATTTTCCCAGTTGAAGGCCGCGGACCTCATGGAAAGCAGCAGGGCGGACGACGTCGTTGCGGAGTCGGACACTATTGCCGAGCTAGTGAAGGCGCACCCACGCTTTCCGCCCAACACTCCTCTCGCTGTCGTTGACAGCCAGGGAAATCTCAACGGTATAACAACTCTCGCAGCCACGGACACGCTCTTACAAGGCAACTGGCCCACCACGCCGGTCCGCTCGATAACCACTCCCGTCGACGCGTTGGACTCTGTCACCCCGGACACGCCACTGGTGACCGTGCTGGCTGTCGCGCAAAAGCATATAGTGAACGCCAATGTGCCACCGGACGAGGTGCCCAACATCGCGGTCGTCGAGAATAAGAAGCTGGTGGGCAGCATAAACCCGACGCGGCTCCAGCTATTCGAAGATACAGGTCGCCAGTTTGGGGTCGAGGAAACCCTCGGCCCGGCCGCAGGGGAGAAGCCCGCAGGCTGGGTTGGGCGGCTGGCCTCTCTCATTCCCGTCGTGCTGGTACTCGCGGGCATGGCGATCCTGGGCAACCTGGCACTGCACACCGACCCGGTAGACCTGCAGCAACCACCGGCCATCCCTGAGGCCGTTATTACGTTCAACAACTTCAGGCCGGCCAACGGGGATATTATAGGTCTGGGCGCACAGGTCAT
>JBBRDO010000080.1:0-23026 GCA_038203825.1 Chloroflexia bacterium
CCTACTTTCCGGAAATCGACGTTGAGGATGTTGGCGCGGTGGCCGGGGGAGTTCATGAGACCGTTGTGCGCTATGTCGAGGGTGGGGGCCAGGGCGAGGTTTTCGCCTGCTGTGCCGTAGTGGATGCCTGCGGCGTCCATACGCTGAAAGGGGTCGAGGCCTTCGGGCGTGACGTGGGCGAAGTAGCCGCGCTTGAACATATCGGCGGCGTGGGCGCGGGCAAGGTTGCGCAGCGAGTCGTCCATCTGCAGGGCTACCAGGCCGCGGCTGGTGCGCTCCTGGTTGACGAGGGCGAGCATGCCTTCTTCGTCGGAGGGGACGGCTTCGGGGTTGTCGACCGTGAACTGAAGTTGGACGCTCTCCTCGCTGCCGACCGTCTGCTGGTTGGGGGGCTTGATGGTGAGGAAGCCGAGGGCCTGGCGCGTGGCCGGGCCGAAGATGTCCTCAAAGGGGCGCTCAAGGGCGAGGGTCGCCGATACCAACCTGCCGCCTATGGGCGAATTGAGCACGTCGGTGCGGATGTTGCCCGACATGGGGAGCAGGGCCAGCACGGTGAAGAGGACCGCAGCCGATATCGCTCCCTGCACGGCACCCGGCAGGACAGCAGCTATGCGATTGCCCATCGAGTGCTGCAGGCTGTAGCCGATGCGCTCCAGTAAGAGGCGCTCGAGGAGGCTGAAGAGTAGCTCGACCAGGAACCAGATGCTGACAAAGGCTATGGGCTGGCTCCAAATGGGGGACAGCTTGAACTGAGTGCTAAGCCAGAAGGAGAGCGCCGGGGAGAGCGCGAAGGCCAGGATCAGGGAGAGCGCAAAGCCCAGCAGCGACATCAAGACAGCCACGAACCCACGGTGGGTGGCTCTATAGGCAGACCAACCTATGAGCAGCAGCGCCACTACATCGGGCCAGGAAATGGCGGTCACGGTCTACTCACGCCTATCATGTTTGGACCTCGATATCAGCGACGACCTGGGTTGAGCAAGCGTCGCGGAACGGGACTGAGAAGTGGATATGTGCAGCGTGGGTCGCATAGTCGGCCAGGGCTTCCAAGCTGTCGAACTGCATAATGAAGCCGTGCGAGAAGGTCTGGTTACGGCCGCCGACCACGGGACCCCACTCGACCTGCCGCAAAGCGGGCACGCGATCGGGCAGTGCCTCAAGCTCAGCCTCGAGCCGAGCCCGCTCTTCAGGCGTGGTCTCAGGCTTGTAGTTCCACAACAGGATATGACGGATCATGCTATTCTCCTCACCTCTTTTGGCGGTCATTTGAGCGCCGCACGCTCTTGTATTATAGGTGCCGGGCAGCGTGGCGGCAAAGCGGGGCTGATGGGCAGGGCGATTGGCGCGGCGGGCGCGAGTTCCGTGTAACCCGGATCGTATGCTTATACAGCAGTAAGTACGTGTGAAACTTACTCAGCGTAACAACAGATCATACCTCCCTCCCGGGGAAATAGGATAGACGATGGTATCAAGATTAGACTGGTTCAATGACGGTATCGAACGCATGCTGGCCGAGAAACACCCTCTCAGGCCGGACCAATGGGCAGGCGGCCCGCACGAGGGAGTGCGGGCGCGCGACGTGGACATGCTCAGATGCGCTGCTGCATTGAACAGTCTTCGCACAGAGGCGGATGCTCCCTCGCCGGATTTCATCGCGGGCCTGAGGGCGCGTATACTAAAAGAGGAAGAAAAATAACCCTTATCAACAACTACTGAGGAGATATCACTAGTGCACAGATTATTTTCACGTATCAATAGAACAGCAATATTCGCCGTGTTGGTTTGCATGGTAGGCATGACGCTGGCCGCCTGTGGCGATAGTGCAGCGACGGCCACAACCGCGCCGCCACCAACCGCGCCGGCTACTAATACGACGGCCGCCGTGAGCGGTGATGTACAGGAAGTAAAGCTTGAGATCAAGGAGTGGCAGATAACGCCCAACAATGTAGAGGTGAAAGCGGGCAAAGTGCGCTTCACAGTGACCAACGCGGGCACCATGTCGCACAACATCACGATACTGCAGAATGGGGACGTGATTGGGGCGACGCCTACGTTCGCACCGAGTGAAGGCCCTAAGACCATCGAGGTCGATCTGAAAGCAGGGACTTACAATATGATGTGCAGCTTGCCGGGGCATGCCGCACGCGGCCAAACAGGCACAATCACGGTTAAGTAAGGGCGGACCGGCGCCCTAGAGGTACAGCAGAATGTAAAGGACGCCATGGATCCTTAACCGGACGTGGCGTCTTTTGCCGTCTTCGGGTTTTGATGGTGAGGTCATCGAGATGTTGACTGCGAAGCGAGGATAGGGCATAATTGGCCTCAATCCCGCCAGGGATGCGAGAAGAAGGGATACGGAGAGAGTAGAAGACAGTAGAAGAAGGAGCGGATCCATGAAGTTCAGGCGATTGTTAATTGTGCTGGGCATGGCACTGTTCATAGCGATAGCCATGTCTGGCACCATCGCATCGGGCGTGATCGGTGGGCTGGCAGGCACTCAGGAAAAGGCGGCTGTGGACGCGGCAGGCCATCCGCTTGCTACACCTGCGTTCCCCGACGCATACAAGATGAACCACGGGCCGAACTCTGCCAGCGTGCCGGGCGTAATCAGGACGAGCCCTGACGGCCTGACGCACCCGTGCAGCGGGATGAGTCCGCAGCCGCCCTTTACCGGCCTCTCGCCTATCGCAATAGTCTACCCGTACACCACGTGCCACGGCGACGGCGCAGCAGGGGGCGACATCGCAACCTGGCAATATGGAGGGCACAGTTTTGTCGGCATGTCGGGATTCGGGGGATTGTCAGGACAGGGTACGGCAATGTTCTGGATATTCAACGTGGATGATCCTTACAACGCTGTTCTCATCGCAAATCAGCCTTTCCCTGCCGGTGGCACCGCGTCACTCTCCGTCTTCGACTGGCCTCAAAACGGCCACCAATATCTATCCGCCACTATGCGCGGCTCAGGCGGCGGCTGCGGTTTCTTCGTTTATAACGTGGACAACGCGGCTGCTCCGGTGTTCGTGGCGCGCAAAACCGGGGCCGACTGGTGCACAGTCCACGAGCACTTCGTTTCGCTGGATGCGAATGGCAACGCCGATTATGCGTGGCTGACCATGTCGGGGGAATCCGGGTCAGGGGGCAAGATCGTAACCCTCGACATTCGTAATCTGCCGAACATGGTCGAAGTCAACCGATATCAGCGTCCTGACGGCGTTAGCTTCATACATGACTCCAACGTAGTGCGCGGCAAGGTATACGTGGCGCACTGGCTGGGAGGCCTGCAAATATTCGACGAGGCCGCCTTTGTAGCAGGTGGAACGCCTGTACCCCTTAACCCAATCGACTCGATCCGTCCATCAAATTTCAGGATACACCACGTAGTTCCAACGACGGACGATCGGTATGTCTTCGTACAGGACGAGTTCATCAACTCTCCAAACCTGGGCAAAGTGAAGATGTACGATGTCTCGGATATCAGCAACCCGCATTTTGTGGCCGACATCACAGGCGGCGATCCGGTCGCAAAGTCCAATATGGCGCACAACATGATCATCAAGCCTCTTGGCACTGGCCTCGACCTTTTGCTGGATGCCTGGTATATGGCCGGCATAAGAGGCAACCTGGTCGACACCACCCCGGCCACGCCCACAATCAATCAGGTGTTCAGCCACCAACTCTCTCAGACAGCCGACGGAAACTGGGACAACGTGTGGGGCGTCGATTGGCTGCCCTGCACGCTGCGCGGGCTACAACGGACATGCCTGTATTCGGGCGATATGAAGTTTGGGCTGGTGGTCGACGCGGTGAATACCGGCACGTTCCAGCCGGATCCTTCGCTCGACCCGTACAACCCGGACCCGCCTGTGATCAGCGACCCGGTCAATGGGCAGCAGATCAACACGTGCACGTATAATATTAGCGGGACAGCGCAAGACTACTGGAGCGGAATCCAGAGCGTCCGCGTGAGCACAGATAACGGGCTAAACTGGAACACGGCGCAGGGCACGACCAACTGGTCGTACAACTGGAATATCCCCGCGCCGGGGCAGTATCACATCCTGGTGCAAGCGTCGGACATGGCGAACAACCTCATGGTCAGCAATGTCATAACGGTTGATGTAACCGCCGCCTGCCCGATGACGACGCCGACTGCCTTACCAACGACACCTGTGCCCACGTACCCGCCGACATCGACCAATACCGCGATCTCAACCTTTACGCCCACTGATACACCGACAGACACCGCGACCGCCACCTCAACGGCCACGAGCACGGCGATGGCAACGATGCCCACACGAGTAGTGACGCCAACCTCCTGCCCGATGACCTTCGTCGATGTGCTTCCCAGCGATTGGTATTATCTATACGTACACTGCCTGTACTGCCAGGGCATCATCGGGGGCTACCCGGATGGGACATTCCGGCCTAACAATAGCCTCACACGCGGCCAACTTGCCAAGATTGTGTCCATGTCTGTTGGGTACAACGAGACCGTGACGGGCCAGTCGTTTGAGGACGTGCCTATGGACAGCACGTTCTGGGTCTACATCGAGCGGATGTACATGAACGGGGTCGTGACGGGTTATCCGTGCGGTGGAGTAGGCGAGCCGTGCGGGCCAAACAACCGGCCCTACTTCAGGCCCGGTAACACAACGACCCGGGCCCAGGTATCCAAAGTCCTTGTGATCGCGTGCATCATACCGATTAACACACAGGGTGGCCCGCACTTCATCGATGTGCCGGTTGGGAGCACTTTCTATGACTATATAGAAACGCTGTATAACAAGGGCGTCGTAACGGGCTATCCGGACCACACGTTCCGCCCTGACAATGACGTCACGAGGGCGCAATTGACCAAGATGGACGTGCTGGTTTTCTTCCCTCAATGCGTCCAGCTGCGCTAAGTTCAGCACCTACAAGCCGGTAGAGGGAAGCCCGAGAAGCATGACTGCAACTCGGGCTTCTTTGTGGGGCATTTACGTATACACGAACTAGCCTGGGGGCCACTCGAGCGTGCGGCCACCCAGCAGGTGGAAGTGCAGATGATCGACACTCTGGCCGGCGTCCGGTCCGGAATTGACCACCACCCTGTAACCCGACGTTTCGACGCCGAGGTCCCTGGCGACTTCGTTGCAGACGGTCAACATTCGGCCCAGCAGCGGCTCGTCAGACTCGTCGGTTTCCCAGAGCGCGGTTATGTGCCTGCGGGGGATTACGAGCACGTGGACGGGCGCCTGGGGGTGGATGTCCTTGAAGGCGATTACCTGGTCGTCCTGAAACACGATCTCGGCCCGTACCTGGCCCTTCGCCAGCTTACAGAATATGCATGTGTCTGCTGCACCGTCGTTCATTTGCGTCTCCTGGAATTGGTGTAGATGCTTACACTATACACGGTTCGGCGTAGTTCGTCAGCGGCGTTCCCTGGCTCGTCTCAGCTTGGTGGCGAGAGACTCGTCATCGCCGGCACTCGGCTCAACGGTGTCGGGTTCGGGCGGGAGAGCGTTCCGATGGACCGACGGGGGCTGTGGCCGGTTCAAGGGCACATCTCGCGGGGGGGCGGCGGGCTGCAAATGGTGGTCGGGTGAAGGGGGCTCAACCTGTGGAGTTCGACGGTCGCGGACTCGAGATTTTGCGCCAAACATGGCGACGATCTCAGGGGAGGGGACGGATCCGGAGATCGCGCGGGGGCGGGGAGCGAGGCCCAACCTTTGTCGCACTTGAGCGAGCCACTCGAGCGCGTCTGCCCGGGAAACGGACACGCGTCGAACGCCGATGTCGAAGGGCAGAAGCAATATCGCGAGCAGGAGCAGGAGAGGCCACAGGGGGGTCGTCGACTGCACATTGGGGAGATTATGCGCGAAGGGGGCGGCAGTGTCTTCCAGGTCTATTGTGCGCCCGCCTGTGAGGGCTGCGAGGCGGGCCATCAGGCCGTTGTCGGTCGCGCCGCCTTTGTACTCAGGCGAGTAGGGCACGACCACGCCGAGGGTCCGGCTCAGGTTGAGGTTGTCGCCGGTGGCACCGACGCGCACGAGGTAGACACCTTCCTGCGTGGCCGCGACGCTTCCCTCATAGCGCCCTGCCGCTATCTGTCGTAGACTGACGGTCGAGGTAAAGTTGTCGGGGGTCACGATGACCGCGCTTGTTTGCAGGTTGTTCAGGTACTGGCCGTCCGGGCCGGTAGCATCTACTGTGAGATGCGCCACGCCGCCCTCGACTGTGATCTGGGGCTGTAAGGCCCCGCCCGATTCGGTCGCGGTTGCCCAACGCAGGGCCTGTGACCAGAAGCGGGCAAAGTCGGTCCAGGCGACCCATTGGGTTGCCCACTGTCCTTTGGCGTCCGAGGTCCATGCGACCACGCGCCCAAGCCCGTATTGCCACTGGGCCAAAATGGGATCGCCCGCATCCGACACGAGGGCGATCTGCCCGCCGGCGCGTGGGGACGTGCCGACGTAGCCCTGGAGCTCGGGCAGGCCGCCGATGCCCTCCAGGATAGGAGAAGGCGAAGTGCGCGCAGGCTCGAATGAGTGCTCGATCAAGTATGAGCGGGAGGCAATGTGGCTCTCATGGGCGAAGATCTGAGGCAGAGCGTTGCCGTCCTCGGTGTAGTAGTAATTGCCCTTGCCCCGCTGAGCTAGGTACTTCATCAGGTCGGTGTTGGCGTCGACTCCGACGGCTACGGTTGAGAGGGTAATGTCGTTCTCGGCCATCTTCTTGAGGAGGCCGTCGTAGTCACCGCCCTCCGAGTCGCCGTCGGTAAGGAGCACAATATGCTTGCTTTTGGCCTTGCTTGTGATGAGAGCCTCGACGGCGGGGGAGAGCCCGGCGTAGATGTTCGTGCCGCCGCCCGAGGAGATGCTGCCAATCTTGCTCTTGAAGTTCGCGGGGTCACCCAGTGGCTGCAATGGTACAACCCAGTCGGCGCCGCTGTCGAAGGTGATCACGCCGGCGTAATCGCGGTCGCTTAGCTGAGAAACGGCCTGGGAGGCGGCCTCTTTCGCAAGCTCGATCTTTGCCACGCCTGTTGAGCCTGTATGGGCCATCTGCATGCTGCCCGACCTGTCGATCACGAGCACCATACCCACGCTGGGAATGTTGAGCTTGGAGGGGAGATGCAGATCTACCGGGAGCATGGCTTCGAGTGGAGTTCTGAAGTATCCGCCCGCCGCATAGCTCTCGTCGCCACCGATCACGACGAGGCCTTTGCCCAGGTCACGCACGACGATCTGCAGGTTGTCCATGGTGGTCTTAGTGAGCGATGAGGCGGGCACGTTGACCAGGATGATGCCGTCGTAGCCGGCCAGAGCGGAAAGGTCTGTGGGCATGGCGGACGGAGGCACGACATCGGCTTGCACACCGGGCGCGAGGGCGGCCTGCAGGGCGCTCGCTTCGCCGTCGTGTCCCTCGACTATAAGCATATGAGGCTTGCCGAGGACGAGGGAGAAGGCGCTGTAGCGGTTGTTTTCGCGGCGCGTGTCGGAACCGGGCGGAGCGTCAACGGTGGCACTGTAGGTGTGGAAACCGCGAGCCGCGGGGGAAAGTTGCTGAACGAACTTGTTTGAGCCGCGCACGAGGGCCACGGGCTGGGTCGTGATGGGAGCGCCATCCATCAGGATTGTGAGGGTGGCGGTGGTGTCGGCGGTGGCTGAGACACTTACTTCGAGGGAGACGTGCTCGCCCTCGCGGACGGACGAAGGCGCGGACAAGCCTGCAAGCCAGACCTCAGGCCCGGAAAGCGAAGGGAGGGATACCACGTCGACGGGCACGCCGTTTGCACCGGCGAGGCGAGCAGCCCACTCGGCGCTGCCGAGATTCTCCTTGCCGTCGGATAGGAGGACCATCCTGCGAGCCGAGTCGGACGGCAAGATGGATAGGCCCAGGCGGATGGCATCGGCGATGTTGGTGTAGGCGGGCCCGGGCTTGCTGGTGAGGTCGGGTGGAGTCTTGTCGGAGGAGGGCGGGCGATCAACGAGGGCATCGGCCCCGAAAGCCAGCACGCCCGCCGTGTCGCCTTCTTTCATGCCGGAGATGGCAGACTGCAAGTAGGCGGCCTGCGCGGCCCGTTCGGTGGCAGAGACGCTATCGGAGCGATCTACCAGGAACACGACGGAGAGTTTATCCGCGGCGCGGGCCACTCCGAGGCCTGCCAGAGCCAGCACCAGCAAGGCGATCAGAATGAGGCGGAGAGAGAGACTTAAGCGCCTGCGTCGTGGACGAAGGAGGGCAACGCTGGTGCGCGAGAGGTACAAGGTGGCAGGCACTAGCACAAGCAGCAGGAGCAGTGCAAGCGGGCGCGAGAAATCCAGACCAATCGCTTCCATGCAATATTATAACAGGGATGGAACGGGAAACAGGCAGACGGGCTTATCCCGACTTTCTAGCTTCAACGCCCGTGATATTTTCACGCTTGCAGGTCTCGTAGAGGTCGAGCATGATACCGCTGTTGACGTAGGACTCACGCTCGAAGTGCTGGCGCTTGATGTCGTCTACGTTGTAGATGAGGGTATATTCGATGGCGGAGTCGCTCACCGAGTTAACCGTGACCGAAGGCATTTTCCATTCGGGCAAGGTCTCCATGAACTGGATGGTATGCATCCAGTCTCTGGTTGTAACAAGCTCGGTATCGAGAGCGTCTTCATCGCTGAGGCCGGTATCGGGAATGCGTTTGCTTAGAAGGCGAAGCTTGCGCTCCCAGTTATGCAAAACGACCTGATATTCATCGGGCGAGATAGTGTCCTGTTCCTTCCAGGCCATCCAGCGCTGAATGCGGCGCCGCATTTCGTCGACGCGCCGGGCCTCCATTTGCCGGAGGCCGCCCCAGCGCCCGAACAGTCCCTGGATTCTAGCGCGCTCGTGGTTATCAAGGCCGCCTGCTTCAAGGTCGTTGAGCCATTGGATGATCCTCGTCATCTCTTTATCGAGGCCATCGAGAGACTCGCGGAGCTCTATCTCAGAGTAGACGCAGGCCATGTTGCGTACCCATAGAGAAATGCGGGCAGCCTCATCGCGGCGACCACGCCCGACCAACTCCTCGGCGACCCAGTCGCCCGCCCACACGAGCGCTGCCATGAGCCTGTCTAATTCAGCCTCGCGGGCCTGCTCGGCCTTCGTGATGGAAGCTTCCAGTTCGTTGCCCACGTCCTCAAGCTCGTTCAACCGTGAGACAGCGGTCACGAGAGGCTCGATTTGGGCAGCAGAGTAGGAGGATTGCACTTTCGCGACAGCAGCGTTGAGCAGCTCGATGCGCTTCACGCTGATAATGTCGGTTTCAGTGTCGCGACCACCCAGGGCATGACGGAGGCTTTCGAGATCGGTGTGGGCCGCCCGGCCGCGAGGCAGCCTGCGCGTGGCGGTCTGGGCTTCGGTCAGGCGGTCGTTCATTTCGCGGCGCACTTGCACAAGGCGCTCGTGGTCGTCGTCGGTGCCCGCGTCGCCATTAAGCCAGTTTTCGAGGGCGCTGAATGCACCAACCAGGGTGGAATTGCGCTCGCCGGACGCGATAGCGGGCTCCAGGGCAATCAAGCTGTCGATGCGCTTTCGAAGTGATTGTAGCTTCATCTCGGGCACACCCAGGGTGTTGCGGTTGCTGCCGACTATGTCATGCAGGATAGTGATGGCTTTTAGAGGCTCAGTGCTGGTGGGGATTGAGACAGCCATCCTCACCTTGAGGTCGATGGTGGGGCGTGTAATGTTGGTTATCTGGTTTGCGGTGAGGGTCTTGTTGGGCATGAAGATGAGGGAGTGGGTCCCCATGTCATACAGGCGCGTCATGCGCAGGCCCACACGCTCAACTGTGTAGGTGTCGCCGGAAAGAGTGATGAGGTCGTTCTCCTGGAAGGCGGGGTCGACCATGAGGTAGATACCGCTGAAGACGTTGGAGAGGGCCTCCTGGAAAGCGAGGCCGATTATCAGGCCGAAGATGCCGATGCTGGCAGCCAGGACGCCGACATTGATGCCGAGGTACTGGAGAATAAAGACAAAGGCGAGGACGAAGAAGACGAGCGGGCCGACGGTGCCCACCAGCGGGACGACGAGATCGTCAACCCTGCTGTCAGTATCGGCTGCATGGGCAGTCAGCCACCGCAGGATGACCTCTTTGACAATGCGCCAACCGAGATAGGCGACCGCGGCGATGAGGATTACAACATAGGCATTCTGGAAGAAGAGGGCAGTGGTGGCGGTAAGCTCAAGCTGCTGGAGAGCACTGACGAGGCCGTAGGCGATGATCCCAACGATCAGGGGCACGCGGATGGTGCGCAAGGCGATGTTGTCGGCGTCGAACCTTGTGCGTGCGACAAGGATGCGAAGCCAACGAAACAGGATCAGGTAGGTTAGCAGAGCTATGAGCGCCCAAACGGCGAGGGTAGCGAGGAAGTTCCAGTATTCCTGAGACATGATCATTCCGCCAATCTATCATTGGTTTTTGTTATCTTACTTTACGCACAGGGTTATGTCAATTGTGCATAAGAGGCAGTGCAATGGTGTTGCCCGAGGCGGGTTGGGAGCGTATAATTCCGGGAGAAGGACGCCGCAGAGGGCGGACGAGGCTCGCGCACGAGGAGAGAATAATGGCAGTACTATCAAGGAACTGGCAGCGGATAATTATCTGGGCGGTGGCGCTGGGGCTAATTGCCACGCTAATCGCGGACTGGGGAGAATGGGACAAGTTCGCGCTGGGGCTCGGCTGGCGGGTGCTGATTGCGGCTGTGGGGGGCGTAGCAGGTCTGTTGCTCAACTATTTCTTCGGGCACTACATCACCATGGGGACCAATGTGATCGAGAGCATGGGGATCACGACCTTTAGTGATGACAAGCACCAGAAGATCGAGAATGGGTTTGTGTTCATGGGCGCGCTGGTGGGGGCGATTCTGGCGATGATATTTGTTAGGTAGTATAGATAGATGAGCAGGGTAGTCGTAGTGGAGAAAGGGCCAAAGAGCCATGCCCTCAGCATGGTGGCGGGCCGATTGATTCTTCGCTTTGCTCAGAATGACAGGGCGAGATGGGTATGCGGACCGCGACTATGGGGCAATGACAGCAACTCGAATTGGTAGATAAGGTGAGTTCATAACGAAGAGGGCGGATCCGAGTGATCTGCCCTCTTCGTTGTTTTGGCTGTCTATCAGGCTGGGTGCTAGCTGCAGCCGCTGGTGCCGCCGCAGGTGTTGCACTTCATGCAGGTGCCGTTGCGGACGAGGGTGAAGTTACCGCATTCTCGGCAGGATTCGCCTTCGTAGCCTTTGAGGCGGGCTTCGTAGATCGCGTCGCTCTTGGCGCTGGCCTCGGCGGTGGATTTGGCGATGACGGCGGTGTTGGTGAGAGTCATGGTGGAGGTAACAGGTGCGCCGTTGGTGGCGGTGTGGCCGTTGCCGTTGGCCGGGACCGGGCCGCTGCCATTGCCATTTCCGTTGCCGTTTGTGCCAAGATAGAGGTGCGGCGAGGGGCTGGTCTTGGTGGCGGGGCCGATCACGGGAGCGGGCTTGATGGTGTCGAGGCGCTGCACGGAGTCGCCGCGAGACTGCTCGCCTTCGGGAAGGTGGGCAAGGTCGAGGCGGTCCAGGTAGCAGATGGCAAGCTCGCGGAAGATGTAGTCGATGACGGAGGTGACCATCTTGATGTGATCGTTGCCGATCACGCGGCCCGCAGGCTCGAAGCGGGTGTAGATGAAGGCGTCGACGTACTCTTCCAGGGGCACGCCGTACTGGAGGCCGAGGGAGAGCGCGATGGCGAAGCAGTTCATGACGGAGCGGAAGGCGGCGCCTTCTTTGTGCATGTCGAGGAAGATTTCGCCGAGGCGGCCATCTTCGTATTCGCCTGTGCGGATGTAGAGGTTGTGGCCCGCGATGTTGGCCTTCTGGGTGTACCCTGCGCGGCGGTTGGGCAGCTTCTGGCGGCGGGCGATGTAGGAGGTCTGCACGGCCTGAGCGCCTGCGGCGGCCAGTTCCAATACGCGCTGGTTGGTCGAGATGCCTGCGCTTTCTTCCTCTTCTTCGTCCTCTTCAACGAGCAGGGCGGAGTTGAGGGGCTGGCTTAGCTTGGAGTTGTCGCGATAGAGGGCGACGGCTTTGAGCATGAGCCGCCAGGACTTCATGTAGATGTCCTCGATCTCACTGATCGTGGCGCTGGCGGGGACGTTCACCGTCTTGGAGATAGCGCCCGTGATGAAGGGCTGAGCGGCGGCCATCATGTGGAGGTGGGCGGCGGGCAAGATGAAGCGAGTACCCTTGCGGCCGCACTTGTTGGCGCAGTCGAAGACGGGCAAGTGCTCTTCCTTGAGGAGGGGAGCGCCTTCAAGGGTCATCGTGCCGCATACGTAGTCGTTGGCTGCGGAGATGTCGGCCTTGCTGAAGCCGAGGTACTGGAGGAGGCCCGAGCGGTCGTTGAGCTGGTCGTCGGTGAGGCCGAGGGTGTCTTTGCAGAACTCTTCGCCGAGGACGAAGGGGCTGAATGCGAAGCCGATATCGAAGGCGGATGGGAGGGCAGACTCGATGCGCGCCAGAGCAGCATCATCGAAGCCGAGCAAGCGGAGGTTTTCGTGGGTGATGGCGGGCGAACCCTTGAGGGTGCCATGGCCGACTGCGTAGAGCACGATGTCGTTGATCTCCTCGTCGGTATAACCCAGATTAGACAGCGCGCCCGGAACGGAGCCGTTGATGATCTTGAAGTAGCCGCCACCCGCAAGCTTCTTGAACTTGACGAGGGCGAAGTCGGGCTCGATGCCGGTGGTATCGCAGCCCATGACGAGGCCGATGGTACCTGTAGGAGCAAGCACGGTGACCTGGGCGTTGCGATAGCCTGACTTCTCGCCTTTTTCAAGAGCGTCGTCCCAGGCCTCTTTGGCTGCTGCCAGCAGGGTGGCCGGGGTATTGGCAGGGGAGATGCCGGCGGGCTTGACGGTAAGAGCTTCGTACTCGGAGTCGGCGGCATTGTAGGCGGCGCGGCGGTGGTTGCGGACTACGCGCAGCATGGGGTCGCGGTTGGCCTCAAAGCGCTTGAACGCGCCAAGCTCCGAGGCTATCTCGGCGGAAGTGGCATAGGCGACGCCCGTCATGATTGAGGTTATTGCGCCACAGAGCGCGTAGCCCTTCGGAGAGTCGTACGGGACGCCGAGCTTCATTAGCATCGCGCCAAGGTTGGCATAGCCGAGGCCAAGTGTTCGATACAGGTAGGAGCGCATGGCGATTTCCTGGCTGGGATACTGGGCCATTGCAACTGAGATTTCGAGGACGGCGGTCCAGAGACGACAGGCGTGCTTGTAGGCATCAATATCGATCACGGCGTCGGGGTCGTTGCCGAGGAAGAGCATCAAGTTGAGGGAGGCGAGGTTGCAGGCGGTGTCGTCGAGGAACATGTACTCGGAACAGGGGTTGGAGCCGTTGATGCGGCCATCGTTGGGGCAGGTGTGCCACTCGTTGATTGTAGTATCGAATTGGACGCCGGGATCGGCGCTGGCCCAGGCTGCGCGGCCGATGCGATCCCAGAGGTCGCGGGCGGGCAAGGTCTTGGATGGCTTGCGGTCGACGCGGCGGATGAGGTCCCAGTTCTTGCCCTTCTGCACGGCATCGATGAAGGCGTTGGACATACGGACCGAGTTGTTGGAGTTCTGACCTGAGACGGTGGCGTAGGCTTCGCTTTCCCAGTCGGTGTCGTAGACGGGGAGGTCGAAGGTCTTGTCGCCCTGCTCGGCGAGAGCGAGGCCGCGAGCGATCAGGCCGTCGGGTACGCCGGAATTGCGAGCTTCTTTGATTGCCTTCTTGTAGGCTTTCTCAGCGGCGGGCTTGTCGGTCTCGGAAGCGGACTGAATGGCATGCCAGGCCGACATGACGGCGTTGACGTGCTTGCGGCACATGATGGAGCCTGCGACGAGGGCGGCAACCTTCTGCTCTTCGACGACCTTCCAGTCGATAAACTTCTCGATGTCGGGGTGGTCGATGTCTACGATGACCATTTTCGCGGCGCGACGAGTGGTGCCGCCCGACTTGATCGCGCCTGCTGCGCGGTCGCCGATCTTGAGGAAGGAGATGAGACCGGAAGACTTGCCACCGCCCGAGAGGGCTTCGTTTTCGCCGCGCATGTTGGAGAAGTTGGAGCCGGTGCCGGAGCCGTACTTGAAGATGCGGGCTTCGCGGACCCAGAGGTCCATGATGCCGCCGGGGTTGACGAGGTCGTCTTCGACAGACTGGATGAAACAGTTGTGTACAACTACGCCATTTGCTAAGAAGCGGCCAGTCTCTGTTTGGATATCGTAAACTTCCTCTTCGCCAATGAAGTCAATCGAGACTACTGTCTCCTCGGATAGGGGCTCTTTGTTCTTGCCATGGATAGTCTCATTCAGGCGACTTAGCTTGCTGATCTTGTCTGACGAGATGAACCCGATTGCATTCTGGTACTTGAGTCGCTCAGAATGGTACGAGATTGACACCTGATAGAGCCGTTTTCTATCCGCTCTTGCATCTTCCGAGGACGAGATGTTTGAATAAATCCCCAAGCTTAGAAGAAGTACTAGCACATCATGAGCTAGATCCTCAGAAATTGTCGTCAGGACTACATCGCCTGAATTCCTGTTGAGGCTCTTTCTAATTCGGACAGTTCCGTCTGCTTGGAATAAGCTTCGTAAGAACGCGCACTTCTCTTCGTCAGAGCCTTTGAATATGCGCTCGGGAACTCTAGCAGTGTAAGAAGAGGAGTCAAGTTCATATTCTGCAACGTAGTCATCAACTCTCTTGGAGTCCAGTTTGACGATTCGATAGAGTTCACTAATGTTGCGTCGGACTACTGAACGATATTCTCCGAAGATTTTCGTGAACAGGCCGGTTACGTAGGCGTACTCATCTTCGTTTATGGTGATCGCACCAAAGAGAGTAGTTTTCTTGTTCCTGTTGTACTTCCCGTAGTAACCATCTCCCAAGATCCAACCGGCAAGCGCAGCCCTGGCAAGGTCTAGATCATCAGTACTACCTTCTTGGTGACCAGGTTGGTTCCCCGTAACTTCGTTTACGTAAATTGCTGACTTACCGGTTCCAACACTACCATGGACACTGCTTTGAAGTAGTCGACCAACCTCAGCAACGGCTAATTCGTGCTCAAGTTGGCTTGGAACTGCCTTGAGTGCAACCTGTTGAACCTTGCTCCCAAGTAGAGTAGCCAACTCTTGCCAGGAGTATGAGCCACCATCTTTGGTACGCTTGTCGGCACTCAGTATTAGGTGATCATCGGTGAACTCGATGAAGTTGCCATTTCGTAGGGTGGCACGGAACAGTCGGCGAATACCGTTATTCTTGACAGCAAGTACGTTAGCAAAACTCTCCCCGTCGAATACACTCAGGTTTGTAAGGTTGTTCTCAACGATGTCAGCAATTTGATGAACCCCTTGATCGGTGAACACTTTAGTGTTACCACGAGCGCAGGCATGAGGTTGAGGTCGCTCGTAGGCGGAGGAGGATTTGCGAAGCTCGCCTGTGGCGTCGTCGACGTAGGAGTGGCCCTGGGGCGGACCTTCGATGCCGTAGGCCCAGTGGAGGCCGGTGTTGAACCATTGTGGGGAGTTGGGCGCGGCGCGCTGGGTGGCGAGCATGAAGCGCAACTCGTTGTAGAAGGTGCGGGCATCGGCTTCGGAGGAGAAGTAGCCGCCCTTCCAACCCCAGTATGTCCAGCAGCCCGCGAGACGGTGGAAGACGTGGCGCGAGTCGGACTCGCCACCGTAGCGGCTTGCCTTGGGAAGGGCCGCGAGGGCTTCTTCATCGGGAACGGAGCGCCAGAGCCATTCGGGAACGCCTGCTTCCTCAACCTTCTTTAGCTTGGCGGGCACGCCTGCGCGCCGGAAGTACTTCTGGGCAAGGATGTCGAGAGCTACCTGATCCCAGGTGTCAGGGATCATAACGTTCTCGGCTGAAAATACAGCCTTGCCGTCGGGGTTGATGATCTTGGACGTGCGGGGCACGAAGTTCAGATCGCTATATGGGTCGTCCGTCTTTGTAAAATGTCGTGGAATATGCACTGATTTCTCCCTGTCATCGTTGAGCTAAATGCTTGGAACCCTTACCTCTCTTGTCTAGGCACCATTTGCTTTCTTGCCTTTACGCCCGGTCTCGGGTGGTTCGGCGGGATGGATGCCTGCCACACCTTCCATTGCTTCTCGCATTTCGTCGAGGTCGGCGAAGTTGCGATAGACCGAGGCGAAACGGATATAGGCGACTTCGTCCAGGGCACGCAGCTTCTGTATGATGAGCTCGCCTATGGCTTCGGTGGGCACCTCTGAAGCGCCCATTCTGAACAGCTCGACCTCTATCTCGTTGACCGTTTCCTCGATCCGGTCGGCGGGAATGGGCCGCTTGGTACAGGCTATGGTGATGCTTTTGAAGAGTTTGTCCCTGTTGTACTCTTCGCGCTTGCCGTCCTTTTTGACCACGGTAAGGCCGATACGCTCGATACGCTCGTAGGTGGTGAAGCGGCGGCCGCAGTTTTTGCACTGGCGGCGGCGCTTGATGGCAGAGCCGTCGTCAGCCATGCGGCTGTCGGTGACCTGCGTATCTTCAAAATGGCAATAAGGACACTTCATTCAGCAACCATCCGATCCGGTCTGTGCACAACATGTTGTGTTTGTCGCGACGCCCACCCAATATGTTGTATTGAGTATTTTAGACCACAAGATAGTGTATGTCAATAGGGTTATCCACAACATTTAGTCTGGAAGGGTTTTTGGTGGGTTAGTTTTCCACAATATGTTGTGGTGGGGTGCATATTACTGAGTTACTTATTATATCGCACATTTGTGCTAAATTCAACTGTTTTGTGCGGGGGAGATGGAATTGAAACGCATCGGTTTGCCAAGGGCGCCAAGGGATGGGGATTGATCACAAAGGTCACAGAGGGCACAGCGATCACGAAGGTTAAGAAGGAGGGAAGACGTTGGGTGGAAGGCCAAGAGGTAGAGTGATCACCCCACCGAGGGATCACTCTACCTCTTGGCCTTTGTTGTTGGTGCTGGAGGTGAGGGAGGTCGGGCCTCATGGGCCGCATGGAGGAGCACTAACCTTGACTTGCCTCCCGTTGTATCATCCAACAGTAGTGAGAGAAATCCTGTCGATGACCTGCCAGTTTTTAGGGGGAAGCCCGTCCGCCTGCCATAACCATTCGATATAAAGAGAGTTGTCACTGCCGAACCTACTAAACTAAGGGTGAGGGGTCGGTGAAAATGAAATCCCTCCTACACCCCAAAGTCTGACTGATGCATCATCACTGGCGGAAGCCAATAGCTTCCCATCGGGACTATAAGCAACAGAGTTTACAGACCCTCTATGTCCAGCAAGTTCAATTGGCGGGGCGGTAGGCTGATCGACAGACCAAATACGTACCAGCTTATGTAGAAAGTAAGCCGACGCGAGTTGCTTACCATCGGGGCTAAAGGCTAACCCGTCAACGGTGTCATCCATTAATTCAGGGGCTATTGGTCCTTGAGTTAGATCGCTTATATTCCACAGCCTGATACTCCCGTCATAGTCACCAGAGGCCAGGGTTTGACTATTGGGACTGAAGGCTACAGCAGTGACACCTATTGTGTGGCCTTGTAGCTTCCTGGGGGGTGCTTGCAAGTCTGCAGCATCCCATAAGTAAATGATCCCATCATGACTGGCCGCCGCTAATAACTTTCCGTCAGGGCTGAATGTAACACCATTTATGGTCTGACCTGATCCCGATATTATCAGTGGCTTGTAGTCGAGTTGGTTTAATTGCTGCATTTGCCATACAAGTATGTCACCATAAAGCTCACCCGCAGCCAGTAACTCCCCATTGGGGCTGAACGCAACTGATTGCACATAATGAGTGGTAGTGAGAACTGTAGGAGGAGCATCAGGCTGCGATGTCTGCCACAATCTGACGGTTTGGTCCAGGCTTCCTGTTGCTAGCGTCTTGCTATCAAGACTGAAGGCTACGCTGGTAACATTGTTTGTGTGTCCTTTCAGCGAAATGGCTTTAGGTTGGCTTACTGATTGACTTATGTCCCAAAGCCAAACTGTATCTCCGGTCTTGGGTGAGAGGAATGTGCCAGCTGCCAGGAACTTTCCGTCAGGGCTGAATGTTGCCGATTGTGCTATTGATCCAGTATCTAACACAGAGGAAGTGACAGCATCGTTTCGCGTGCTTGAGCCACACCCGGTCATGATGAAGGCCAAACTCAAGAGTACGAACAAGCTTCTTCTGAATCTTGAATTCATCGTCTGTTCCTTAACAGGTTCTTGCATTATCTACCTACCCTGTTGAGGAGGTGAGCGCACGAATGGTGCACTGGCGCTCCCCGTGTTAGTAGTATATCACCACGTCTTCCAGCAGCATCCCACCAGGCCCGTAAATGTAGCTCGCGCTGTTGCTCTGTTCTCCAAAAGCAGGGGTACGTCTGATGAGGATAATCGCGGTGTTGGTTTCGATGTTTCGGTCAGCACTCTCACCGGGCCCACCCGGAAGATCAGGGAGAGTAAGAGGAGGAGTTGGGGGTGGGCGCGGTGAGGAGATTTTGTCGTACAATGGTAGGGTGAGAGGAATATGGAAGATAGTCGCGGGAATTGTGTGCCTGTTGGCCGTAGGGCTGGCAGGCCTTTCGATGTGGACCGGGGTGGGGCCGGTCGCTCAACTATTCGGGAAGGCGACGGGAGGCGTGGTACGTCCTGCTGACGTGCCTGCTTGCGGGGCTGGCTGGAGGCCCGTGTCGGCGGCTTCGGGGAGCGCAGCCTATAATGAGCTGCACGCGGTGACGGTCGTGTCGCCTACGGAGGCGTGGGCCGCCGGCATTTACGGTGGGGAGCAATTTGCGCTTACGCTGATCGAGGGGTGGGATGGGAAGCAGTGGCGCGAGGTGAATAGTCCCAGCATCGCTGACTTCAGCAATCACCTGTACGGGGTGGCGGCGGTGGCGGCGACGGACGTGTGGATTGTGGGGGCCAGTCACCAGGGCACGGGGCTGTGGAAGACGCTGGCCATGCACTGGGATGGCGCGGCGTGGAGCATTGTGCCGACGCCGGACCCGGGCAGTATCGACAGCCTGAACGCGGTATCCGGGATTTCCAGCGACAATGTATGGGCGGTGGGCGAGGTGACTACGAGCGCACGAACGGCAGGCTCGCAAGCGCTGGTGCTGCACTGGGACGGCAAGGCATGGGCTGTTGTGGATACGGGGATCAGGGAGCAGAACGGTACACTCAGCTCGGTGGTGGCACTCGCGCCCGACGATATCTGGGCGGCGGGTTCATTTGCCGACAAGTCGGGCACGGTGCTGCAGCCATTGTTTGCGCACTTCGATGGCAAAGCGTGGAAGGAAGTGGGCGCGGACGATCAGAGCGGCGGCACTATATGGGGCATGTCGGCGCTCGGGCCCAACGATATCTGGGCAGTGGGCAGTTTCGGGGCGCTGACGGCGGCTTTTCACTGGGACGGCGCGGGGTGGAAGCGCGTGCCTACACCCAATCCGGGCGACGGCAACGGGAGCAATGCGCTCAATGCAGTGACGGTCGTGTCGGGTCAGGAGTCATGGGCTGTGGGCTCGTACAGCGCCGGGGGGAAAGACAGGTCGCTTGCAGTGAAGTGGAACGGGGCCACCTGGACGCAAGCGCCCGCACCCAGTCTCGGCGACTATTCGGACGTGCTCAACGCGATTGCAGCGGTGCCGGGGTCGGGCGGAGAGATGTGGGCAGTGGGGAGTACGATTGCTGATGCGTCGGGCGACAACTTGCCGGTGATTTTGCGGTACGGGGATCCTTGTGAGTGACCAGTGACCAGTCGTGATAAGTGATAAGTGATAAGTGGGGACCGGGATACTTGCGTTAGCGTTTGGTTTTCAGGAGGGCTACGTAGCGGAAGATGAGGAGAAGGGCGATGGGCGCCCAGGCTATGGAGCCGTAGAACCAGTTTGTGGCGAGGTGGCTATCGCGACCCAGGGTGGTGAGGGCGAAGCCGAGCAGGATCAGGAGGCCTACGCCCGAAAGGACGGCCCAGAGGTTAGCGCGGTCAAGCTCGGCGTCACCGGTCGACTTGCGGAAGCGGAAGAAGACGAAGCCCGCGACGAGCACTATTACGAAGTAGGGCAGGAGGTTTGTGGCCTCGGGGGGCAGGTTGATGGGCGCACCGCTCACCACGAAATAGGCCGACACGGCTACCCAGGCCAGCAAGATTACGGCGGCCGCAACCCATTGTTTACCCATTGTACGTCGCCTTCGGCGAAGCAGTTACCGGTTTGTTCATATAACTCCTTGTACGTTTCGTAGGGGCTTTCGTTTCAAGCTCAGGACGAGGCAGCCGAGGCAGACGCGCGCACACGCTCGGAAAGCGCCCAGACACCGCCGGCTATAAGTGAGTGTCCGCCCAGCACGAAGGGTATGCGGGCGGCGGCGGTGACCTGTGTTAGGTCGCGAACCCAGGGGTTGGAGATGTCGGCGGACACGAGTGCGTCGGAGGCGAAACGGTCGGCACGGCTGGGGGATAGGGCCATGTGGGCGAAGAGGACGCGCGTGTCGAGGAAGGATGCGTCGGAAGTTGTTTCGAGGGCGTGGACAAGGCCTGGGACGCCGGCGAGGTCGGCGAACATGCCGAGCAGGGAATGGACCTCGCCTCTTGTCTCGCGTCCGCTGGCGCGCATGCCACGCTCTTCCGAGACGACGCGGGTCTGGCAGGGGAGGTTTATTTCCATGCGGCGCCAGGTCCAACTGCTGATACGTCCGGCGAGGAAGACCTGGGCGCGGCGCGTGGACATCACTTTGTAGGCGCGCTCGACGTTTGTGGTGAGGGCGGGCAGGGCCGCAGGCACACCGCTCAAGAAAGCGGACAGGTGGGAACCCACTGAATGGGCAAAGGGTGCGCTGCGAGTGATGTTGTGGAGCACGGCGAGGTCGGTGGGGGTGTCGATGTCGAAGTGGGTGGCGAGGCTTTTGGTGGTCGAGGCGTAGGGGAGGCCAGCCTTGTAGTGCAGGAGCCAGGCGAGGTCGTTGTCTGTGGCCGGCAGGACGATGCGAGCGAGGGCGGAGGCGGGGTAGAAGGCCACCATGTCGGCGGAGAAGAGATTGTTCGACATAGCGCAGGGGCTGGCGCCACTTACAGAGAGGGCAAGGTCGGCAAGGGCGGCAGATGTGCTGAGAGGCATGGCGCCGCCGCCCACGTAGACGACGCGCTCGAGATTGTGGGCGCGGCAGAGGCGCAGCAGGTTGTCGCCGAAATGAAAGCCATCAGTGCCCGCGAGCCCGTGCTCGACAACGAGGGGGAGAGCGCCCAGGCCGAGGGCGGAGGCCGCAGAGGCCAGATCGCTATCCTCAGTAACGAGAACCGCGGAAGCAAAGGCCTGCGATTGGGCGGCGTGCAGGAGGAGATCGAGCGTGGCGGCATTTTGTGCGGCAGCCACCAATCGCTCGAGGGGAGTATCAGAAGCAGATACCCCACCCTGGAATAGGACCAGGGTGGGGCGGCCGGATTGATTCATGGGGTCGTTAGGAAGGTGCCCGCGGGCGCACGAAGCGAGAGGGCAGGCGCCGAATGATGGGTGTTAGCCAAGCTCAGGTTGCAGCAGGCCGTAATTGCCGTCGGTGCGGCGATAGAGGACGTTGATCTTGTTCTCACTGGCATTGTAGAAGACGTAGAAATCGTGATCCAGGAGCTCCATTTGCTCGACAGCCTCCTCGGGGAACATGGGCTTGACGTCGAAACGCTTGACGCGCACGACCTCGCCTAGGTCTTCCTCGCCGAGAGGGCCGGTCGTAAAGTCGGGTAGTGAGGTGACAGAGGCAGAGGTCGTTGCAGAGAGGTCAGATGCAATGGGTTCAGTAAAGGCAGGAGAGCCATTCTGGGACACTATGCGAGCCGAGGACTCGCCGACGCCAAGCTTGCCCTTCTTTTTGTCGTAGAAGCGACCCTTGAAGCGCTCGATCTGACGCGACAGGCGGCTGATTGCTTCGTCCACAGCTGAAAGGAGGTCGGCGTTGTGTACTTCGGAGCGGATCAGGTTGTGGCTGCGGGTACGAAGGGTGATCTGCACGACGTATTCGTGGCGCTGCGAACTTAGCCTGGTCGGCTCCTGGGAAATCAGGATCTCGTTGTATTCGATTTGGTCCATCTGACGGGTCAGACGATCCAACCGCTTACGAATCTGGGTTTCCTGGGATTGCGTGAGCTTGAAATTTTTCATCCTCATTGAGACGTCCATTATGTAACCTCCGTTAAACAAAATCAGGACGAAGGGTCTCGCGGTAGAGGGCGAGCACGGGTAGCACCCCATGCGTCAGATTGCCCATAATGAGTACCTCCGTCCTGTGAGGTGCGCCTGGAGGGAGTTGAACCCCCGGCACAAGGTTTAGGAAACCTCTGCTCTATCCTCTGAGCTACAGGCGCTAGCTTCTACTTCGATTATACGATATGGGAGTCTGGAGGCGCAATGATGGGGGTGTGATACGTGAGTACCGACTATGCGAAGATAGATCTTGCATGGTCGGTACTCACGTGGCGCCGTTGTAGTTACCTGATGGGGACGGTCGGAGTGCCGGTGGCGGTGGGCTGGGGAGTGCCGGTAGGAGGGGGCGTGGAGGTGTCAGTGGGGCTGGATTGAGGGGGCAGCGTGCCTGTGGGCGTGGGGGTGGGCTGGGTTCTGGCGAGGTCGACTACTTTGGCTATCTGGCCTCTGCTGATGACGTTGGCCGGACGGAAGAAGGGCAGATTTCCGGGGCCACAGGGTTCGCCCGGGTCGCCGCAGGGATAGCCGCTGATAATGTTGCGCGCGGCAAGGCGCTGGATATAGTCGTAGAAGGTGTGGCCGGGAGGAACGTCCTCGAAATCTTGGGGGCCAACAGGCTCGTTGAAGCCGAACGCAATGCAGACCATTTTGCAGATCTGGCCACGGCTCACGATGTTGCCCGGGCGGAAGTATGGGTCGTTGTTGGCATTGCAGGGTTCTCCAGCGCCGCCACATGGGTAGCCTGCGATGATGCCACGGTTAGCCATGCGCTCTATGTACAGGTAGAACGTGTGGTTGGGGGGCACGTCCTCGAAGGTCTGG
>JBBRDO010000081.1:0-22754 GCA_038203825.1 Chloroflexia bacterium
TTTGTGTCAAGCGGCGCTCGCGTGTGGCAAGACAAAAAGTGGGGACTTATGATATAATTGGCGCGATGTGTCCGTAGCTCAGCCGGCAGAGCACCTGACTTTTAATTAGGGAGTCGTGGGTTCGAGTCCCACCGGACACACATAATTGGCTGAGACCAGTGCCACGCCCTCCAACTCAGCATTAGCCATGCAGGCGAACGTGACAATAGCATGGTATATCAGCCCCAACGCCCCTGGGCCCGTACCATGGCCGCAACCCTCTATAGATAGCGTAGCGTCTGATCCGAAGGTAATACTGCCAACAGGCGGCTCGTCCGATGATAGGCAACCTGTTGGGCATTTTCCTGCTTGTTTGTGCGCGTTCTATAGTGGGAGCGAACTACTCGTCGCTCCCACCGGGTGTCTGGCAGTTGGGGAAGAACGTGCCTGAGACGATCTTCGATGTCTGGCCTCTTGTGGCGTTGTTGTTGGGGCGGAAGTAAGGTCTGTTGTCAGACGGTATACACGGCTCACCCGCTCCTCCGCACGGGTATCCCGCCATGATCGATCGTGAGGCCAACCTCTGTGTGTATGTGTAGAAGGCACCGCCAGGCGCTACATCTTCGAAGCTCTGTCCAACGGGCGGGTCCACAAAGCCGGCGGCATTGGCATCTATTTTGGCTATCTGCCCCCTAGTGGCGTTATCGTTGGGGCGGAAGTAAGGAAGGTTACCGGGTGCTACACATGGCTCACCCACTCCGCCGCAAGGATAGCCGTTAATGTAGCCACGAGAAGCAAGCCTGCCGATATAGACCTGAAAGGTAGATCCAACGGATACGTCCTCAAACATCGGGTCGGGCTGCGGGTCGGAGAAGGCTGCGGCGTTTGACACTATCTTCGAGATCTGACCCCTTGTAATGTTAGTGTTAGGGCGGAACGTATGGTCGGCATAGCCGTTGACAATGCCGAGGCAGGCAAGACATCTGATGTAAGCATAGAATGTGCTGCCGGGGAGCACATCGTCGAACTGGATGGGGCAAGGGGTGGCAGTCGTCGGGACGGGTGCGGGCGTGTCAGTCGTCTGGACCGGCGCGGTTGCGGTCTGCACAGGCGTGTTCGTAGGCTGTGGTGCGACCGGGGTATTGGTGGGCGTGGGCGTGAGCGTGGCGGAGGACGGGACCGGCGTGGCGCTTGACGGCGCCCCGGTGGCGGTCACCGAGGGTGGCACCGAGGTGTTGGTTGCGGTGTTGGTCGGCCCAGGAGTCGGTATATCTTGCACGTAGTGGTAGGTCGTCATTGGCGACTCGCCGATCACAAACACGCTCAAGTCCGAACCGAGCTGCAACCCCACGGCTCTGAGCGAGGTATCGGTCTGGACGGCCCATTCCTGCGCCCCGTCGATCGTGTATTTAACCACCACGTTCATGTAGTACTGCTGTCCGGGTCCGCCCTGGCCCGCGACGTACGCCGCGCCGTCAGACCCAACGCGGATAGTGGTCGGGTATTCGTCGAAGCTCGTCGTCTGGTTGTAGCTCTGCCCCCAGAGCATCGTGCCGGCCGAGTTGATCTTCATGGTCCACCAGTCGGTGTAGAAGTTCGCTTCGTAGCCGGTAACGAACAGGTTGCCCGACGCGTCGAGGGCGATCTTGCTCGCGCTGTAACCCGTATAGTCGTTCGCCCAGACGAGAGTCCCCGACGCGTCGTACTTAAGTACGAGTTCGCGGTTGCCGGCGGGCGGCATATATGTACTACCAACCACATAGACCTCGTTTGCTGCGTTAACCGCCACGTCATGAGCGCCGGAGGACCCCTGGTAATTCCGGTACCAGACCAGATCGCCGTTCGGGGCGTAGACATATGTCATGAAGTATCCGCCCGCCGCGCCTGCGACCACCACGTTGCCGTTGGGGGCGAGGACAAGGGCTTGAGGTCCGTCTTGCGAAAAGGCGTCAAAACTCTCGCTTCGTTCCCACAGCCTGGTGCCATCCGGTGCGTACTTTATGGTCACAATGTCGTCAGTGGCTGAGCTATACCAGGCCCGGCCCGTGAAGTATGCATTTCCGTACTGGTCGGTCACGATCCGGACGGCGCCTCCGTGGATCAGCGGTTGTAAGTCTTGCCAGAGCAGGTTGCCGTTCGCGTCGTACTTCAGCGTGATGAAGCCGCTCGGATACGGGCTGCTGGTTGATACGAAGTTTCCGATCACCCAGACGTTGTCGAAGGGGTCTGTCGCAATCCAGGTTGCCTGTTCGCGAGTTCCGGGGTTATCGAATGTGCGTTGCCAGAGGAGGAGCCCCTGGCGGTTGTACTTCGCGGTCACCATGCTCATGCGCGGGATCGAACCGGCTACGAGGACGTTCTCGGTCGAGTCGAGTGCTATGGCTGTGCCGTACAGCGACGACGACGGATCTGACGTCACCACCGACCAGTCAAGGCTCACGGTAGCGGGCACGCTTGTCGAGTTAGCCCGGGCTATTTGCCCTATTCCGAGCCAGGCAATCGCCAATATTAGGCACCAAAGTACGACCACACTTAAAGATTTGTTCCTCATTGTTATTCCCTCTCATTTGCTCCGATTGGTCTGGATCATGCTACGCAACGCAGTTACAAGCTATTTAGGCTCTGCTTCCAACGGGCAGCCCGAGAGCTCATCCTGTCTACTGGACTTACCGGGCCCCGACTCGTCCTAACACTATTCCTATAACCCGCAAGTTATCAGGATAAAACGGTAGCGTACTCCCGCTGATTTTGCCTCCCAACAGCTGCGGGAGCACGCTCCATTTTCAATATGTCCCCACAGCCGAAGCACAGAGTCATACAAATACCATGCAAAGCACATCCAGAAGACATCGCAAGGTCGCAGCGTAACGTCACATCGTACAGGCATGGGAAAGTACCTGTACAGCCAGAGTGGTATAATTGGCAGATAAGACAGGTAAGCCCATCACGTACGCCCACTCTTAGTAGGTCTACCCCCATGCTCAGCGATTTGACGGTTGGAGCAAACATCAGTGAACAAATGGGCGGCAGTTGGCGGTGTGGGCCGAGGTGTCGCACGCGTGGATCGCAGGGGTGGCCGAGGGACTTCGGGAGAAGATTGGTATTGCGACGTCGAGCACGCTGGCCGAGGCGCTGGAGGTGAGTGTAGAGGACTTGCTGGGGCACACCGGCGAGCGGGAGCGCACGGAGGAGGAGCAGGCGCAGCTGGGGAAGTCGGCGGACGAGATCGCGGCGCAGCGGCTGGCTCTGGGGGATGGGGAGCGGGAGCTGGTGCGGGACTTTATGAAGCAGATGAAAGGACTGGAAGGCGGAAGCGGGAAGTAGGAGGCGCAGGACCGTTACTGAAGAACTCCTAAGTGGACGAAGAAATGTTATTATTGCAGGCACATAGCACATCGTGAAGGCGCGTCTAACTATCAATTAGGGAGTCGTGGGTTCGAGTCTTACCGGACACACCGAAAATAAGCCTGAACCGGCCTCGATGTGCTTATGTCGGGGCTGTGCTGTCGCATGGTGTTGACACTGTGGCGGAGGCCGCTTCGTTGAGGAGGTTACATGGGACAACGTATCGGGGTTGCCGTGAATGCTTTGACCGCTGAAGAGGTGCTGAAGGGTACATTTGGAGAAGCGGGGGTATTCAATACAAAAGTCCATCCCTCAGATCAAATGTTGACCTTCGTGGCGTCTGTGATGGGGAGCGATGAGATTGCGCGGGGGCAGTATTTCCGGTCGGGCGCGCAATTGATGGATATTGTCAGGCAGGTAGTTGAGTGGAAGTTCGGCTCTTTGGAGAACTTGACGGCCTTTCTCGATTTTGCGTGCGGGTACGGGCGGTTCACGCGATTCCTGGTTCAGCACCTACCTGCCGACCGGGTCTGGGTGTCGGACATACAGGCAGACGCGGTGGCATTTCAGGAAGAACAGTTTGGCGTGCATGGATTCTTGTCGACGACGAATCCGGCGGATCTGGGACGCGCCGAGTCGTTCGATTGCATATTCGTTGCGTCACTGTTCAGCCATTTGCCCGAAAAGACGTTCGTGCCGTGGCTACGGAAACTGTACGGTATGTTGAAGCCCGACGGGCTGCTGATATTTAGCGTGCATGACGAGAGCCTGCTTGACCCGTCGTACCAGATGCCTGAAGGCGGTCTTTTTTATCGAGAGAATAGTGAGATCGCTGAGCTCGATACGCGGAACTACGGAGCCACTTTTGTAACTGAGGCGTTCGTGCGCAAGGCTGTGGAGCAGGCCAGTGGTGGGCGGACGGCCTATAACAGGATCAGGCGGGTGATGTATTACCAGGATATGTATGTGCTGGTAAAGAGCGATCAGGCCGATTTTTCGGGGCTGAAGTTCGAATATGGGCCGGGTGGTACGGTGGATTATTGCTACTGGAGCAAGCGCGACGAACTTTGTGTGAGCGGGTGGACTGTGGACATTACGCCGGGCAGCGCAATTGAGGAAATTACGCTGTTTGTGAATGGGCAGGTGCGGCAGAAATGTATGCCTTACCTTCGCAGGCCGGACGTTCGTACGCATTTCAAGGATGACGCGTTTCTTTACTCAGGGTGGGAGTGTGTCTGTCGCGTGCCTGGCGGGGCGGATACCGATCTGCTGACGGTGACTGCTAAGACCACGGCCGGGGATGAGTATTTGCTGTATACGGGGAGTATCGCTGCGCTCCTGAAACCGGATGCGGGTGACGCGGCAAACCAATCGTCAATTACCGACCCGGCATATATTGACCAGATGGAATCTCTACTGGAGAGGAAGAACACGGCGTTAATCGGGCTGGAAGGGTATGCTCGGAGGCTGGAGGTTGAGTTGAAAGAGGCGCGCGCACCAAAGTTGCCGTGGAAAAGACGCAGGAAGGATGCGTGATTAGAGAGGGCAGGAGGCCCATTGATAAGCAAGTGCGCGGCATGACGGTACGTGCCGAGAGCATAGGCGGAGAGCATAAGGACGACAACGAGGACGAGGATCAGGAGGAACAGGGCGCGGGCTATCGCGAAGAGGGCCTGGATGATATCTTGCATAGCTCATCAGGGGCAGATGTTCGTCGGGCGGGTTCATCCCGAACGTTTAGAAGGAGGAATGGCGTGAATGGCAGGTCTGCTTCTACTTATGTGCCAGCCCCGAGCGCTTTATCCATGGCGAAGCGCACGGCAATCACCCGGCCTTCGACGCACTTCGTTTCGCCGGAATACAGATCGCAAACGACGATAGCCTTCTTTGGAAACAGTTCTGTCATGCGGGCGCGCAGCAGTACGGGCACATTCAGGGCGATGGGCCGCAGGAAGCGCACATTCAGTTCGCCCGTCACGTAGCTCAGCGAGGGAGGCGAGCCGTGTTCGCGATCTTCGTCCCGGTAGGTCCAGGCAATGGCGGTCCAGATCGAATGGCAGTCGATCAGGGAGGCAGCGAGTCCGCCGTACATGACGTTGGGAAAGCCGGCGTTCTGTTCAGGACGCGGTTGGAATGAGCAGAGGACCTCGGTGCCATCATCCGACCAATAGCTCTTGATGCGCAGCCCGCTCGGGTTGGCCGGACCACAGCCGTAACACGTCGCCTCAGGCCACGCATCCTGCAATGCCACACCACCTACTCGATAGTTTTGCCAATTCATAGTGATGATATCTGCCTCCTTAAGTAGTCTTGCTTCCAGGAAAGGCGCGGATGTGGAAAACTCTCACGGCCGCTTATTGACTCCGCCACCGAGTGGACGTATACTGTAGGAACTTAGCGGAAAACAAGTTCGCTTGTCGAAGCTGAGGAACAAAGAGCTCGGATGGTCCTCACGGATTGTTCGGGTTTTTTGTTTGCCTGAGGTCCCGTGCCTCTTACGGGGCGGCTGTAATCGGACGCATCAATTCTGATGATTGTTGACCACTAGCCACAGTTCGCGCTGAGGAGTGGACAGCCATTCGATGCCGTCGTCTGTCACCAGTACGTCTTCCTCGAGACCCACGTAACCGCGGCCCGGCACTTCTACGCCAAGCTCCAGGGTGAAAACGTTACCTGCCTCGACGATGCCGTACGGGGTCTGCCCGTAGCGATCCCAACGCGGACCGAGCAAGGTGGCGCCGTCGTGCGCCACGCGCCCCAGGCCGTGCCCCAACGCGTGCTTGTACTCAGGATAGCCCTCGGCCACGAGGGTGGTCCTTGCGACCTCGTCCACCTTCCACCCGATCGCACCAGGCCGCAACAGGGCCGCGCCCGCGTCAACCGCCTTCCAACAGGCGGCCCATGCGCGGGCAACGTCAGCCGGGATGCCGCTCTCATAGTCAGCAGGAACGTACCACATGCGCTGGATGTCGGAGCAATACTGGTCTTGCTCGATGCCAAAGTCGAGGTGCAGCAGGTGGCCGGGCTGCACCTTCCACGCGCCCGGCGCACTGTGGCCTGCAACTGACTCGGGTCCCGCGTTTACGATGGGGCAATAGTCCTCTCCCCACGAAGTGCCCAGGCCCAGAGCCTTGCGCGCCCGCGTTAGCTTGCCCGCAATCTCGGATTCGGTCTGACCGACGGCCAGGGTCGCACCCAGGTCGGCGTATAGCTTCTCGGTGGTGCGGATAGCCTGGCGAATTCGCTCGACCTCGGTGGCCGATTTGCGCCCGCGCAGCGAGCCGACTACGCGTTCTGCCGATATAAAACGATCGGCAAAGGGTGTACCGGCGAACGTGTTCATTAGCTCCAGGTACAGGCCGTGAGTAAGGCCATCGGCTGCGGGATCGTTCTCCGAGTAGTCAAGCGCGATCGAGGCCGGGTTCAGCCTGGTAACTACATCTTTCAAAGCGGGGCGGAAGCTCTCATCATATGGGATTACCTGCGTATAGCCGCCGATTGCCTTTACATTCTCAGCGTCGAAGCGGCCCACGACAGCGATACGTTCGCCAGTGCGGGCGACCAGGAAGGCCGAATGCCAGGTGAACTCCATGCCAGCTATGAGGCCAACGCAGGGGTCGGGCGTCAGGGTAGTCTCGCGTGCAAACACAAGCCAGGCGTCCACATTTTGCTCCTGTAGTATGCCAACAGCCTGGGCCAGTTTCTCGTTTACGATCTTGAAGTCGGAAGTCATAGGATTGGCTCCTCTCGCGCTAAAGATAATGAATTATACACTCACACGCCGCCGGGCGGCACGCTTGTATGGGGAGAATTTGTACGAAAAAGTGTATGCCTCAAGCGCGACAATGTGGAGTATAATAAGTTGGCGGTTTCCCAGCATTACCTGTGGGGAGGTATCACGATGAAAAGAATCATGGGCGGTCTTTTGGGCTTACTAATTATGCTCGCGTTAGTGATGGCCATTGGGCAAACCACGGATGCCCCCCCAGGCACACCACCCAACAGTCAGGCCGCATACGCCCGGTTGGGCCTGGAAGAAGCTACTTCGCCAGCAGCATGCACTCTTTCCTATACGTATACAGTTTCATCAGGTACGATCTCAATTGCGGATAACCTGGTGGCCGGTTCGCAGTGCTCCGGCGGGTGTGTTGTTCCTTTGGCACTACCATTCCCGGTCACGTTCTACGACCAGACCTACACCAGTGCCAACGTCTCCACGACGGGCAATTTGCAGTTTGTTACTTCCGACTCTTCACTGGAAAGTTGTCCACAGCCCTATGCGCAGCTTGGCCCTTCCATGATGCCCTACTGGGCGGATGGCTTCGACACAAGCTGGAGCCCGCCTTGCCAGGGGTCGTATGGCTACGACTGCGGCATCTTTACTAAGGTGACGGGGAGTGCGCCAGATCGCACCCTCGACATTGAATGGAGGGCGCGAGCCAACGGAAGCAACCACGAAACGATCGACTTCGAGATAACCTTCTACGAAACCTCAGACGACTTCGATTTTGTTTATGGCGGCGGAATTATGTTCGGCAATGGCACGTCAATCGGTGTACAGAATGGCGCTAGCCAGTACACCGGCAACATATGTAATCTGGTGGGGAACTACCAGTACCAAACTGTCCATTGGACACCACAAGCACCCGCCACCTGCCAGCCTACGCAAACGGCCACGGCTGTCACCACGCCCACCTACACACCAACACCCACCGGCACTCCTCCCTGCGCGCCAGCGTGGGCTGTCTCGCCCCACCCGTTTGCGGGGCAAGGCAATAGTCGCTTCGCGGGGGTGGCAGCAATAGCCGCTGACGACGTGTGGGCGGTAGGGTCGTACGCCGGGAGCAACAACTACGACCAGACCCTCACCGAACACTGGGACGGCAACGCATGGACCATAGTCAACAGCCCAAATCTCGGACAGTACGGGAGTGTGCTTGCGGGTGTCGCGGCCATAGCATCTGATGATGTATGGGCTGTGGGCTGGTATCAGACTACGGGATCTTATCTACAGAACTTGACGATGCACTGGGATGGAGCCCAATGGAGTGTGGTCACCAGCCCCACGGTCGGATCAAACAGCGTGTTCAATGGAGTGGCAGCGGTGGCGACCAATGACGTGTGGGCGGTGGGCTACTCGGGTCTTGTCACTTACCAAACGCTAGCGATGCACTGGGACGGGTTGGCGTGGGCAGTTGTGAGCACACCCAACTTGGGCACATTGAGCAACGCCTTGAGTGGCGTCGCGGCCGTGGCTACCAATGATGTGTGGGCAGTGGGCTACGCTGACGATCTAATTCACACGCTGACGATCCGCTGGGATGGCATGGTTTGGAGCGTAGTTTCAAGCCCAAGTGTGGGATCGGATGGAAGCCTGCTGAACGGGGTGGTGGCGATATCGTCAACTGATGTATGGGCTGCAGGCTACTCAGGCAGTTACGCAAGTGCCTTCCTGACTCTCACCATGCGCTGGGATGGCACGGTATGGAACGTAGTTTCAAGCCCGAACCCTACGACCAACAATGAATTCAACGCGGTGGGGGGTCTGGCGACGGGAGATGTATGGGCTGCGGGCTTCGATTACGACAATACGTCAGGCAACACCCTTACCGAGCACTGGGACGGCACGCTATGGTCCGTTGTTCCGAGCGCCGATGTGGCCTCGACAAACAGCCTGGAAGCGATAGCGCCCGTATCAGCCACGGTTGTGTGGGCCGTGGGCTGGGACTTCAATAGCGGGCTGTTCAGGACGCTGATAGAGCACTACACCAACGCATGCCAGCCTTCACCGTCGCCGAGCGTCACGCCGACCGAAACCGCGACGGTTCCCCCAACTCCAAGCTATATACCCACCGACACACCGACGCTCCCGCCTGGAGCCAGTAGCACGGCCACTGATACACCGGTAGCCAGTGGTACAGTAACGAGTACGTCGACGGTGGCGCCCGCCAGCGGGACTCCTACGTCTGTCGCTTCCGCATCGCCCACACCAACTGCGTGCGACATAAGTTTCAACGACGTTCTACCCGGCAGCACGTTCTATGCGTACGTGCATTGCCTGGCCTGCCTGGGCATCGTGCAGGGATATCCTGACGGTTCATTCAGACCGAATGAAGATGTCACTCGGGGTCAAGCATCGAAGATACTGGCCGAATCTGTGGGCTATACGGACTCGATCCCGCCCCTGCAACAGACTTTCAATGATGTGCCGCCTGGCAGCACGTTCTGGTTGTACATCGAGCGGGTGACATTGCACGGAGCCATCAACGGCTACCCATGCGGAGGGCCTGGCGAGCCATGCCCAGGGACCTACTTCAGACCTCAGGGCACCCTGACGCGAGGGCAAGCATCGAAGATTGTGTCGATAACGGCTGGGTATTTGGACGTGATTCCACCCAACCAGCAGACCTTCTCAGACGTACCGCCCGGTAGCACGTTCTGGGAGTATATCGAGCGGGTGGCACTGCACGGAGTGGTGAGCGGCTATGCCGACGGCACATTCCGCCCGCAGGACCCGGCAACCAGGGGCCAGCTTGCTAAGATCGCTACTATAGCCTTTCTGCCGGGGTGCGGGCAATAGAGAGTCGTAGATCATAAGTTGCAGATCGTAAGTCAGCGGCCAGGCATGACTTACGATCTGGGGTTCGCACGACCGGGGACGCGGCGCTACTGCTTGAAGAGGTTGAAGGGGTACATGGGTATGTTGCGTAGCACCCAGAACGCCATAATGACGGCGAAAAGCGCCCATATGTAGCGGGGCGAATCGAACAGCTTCGGCAGCGGCCGCCCGCGCAGGACCTCAGCCACTAGCGACACGAAAGCGTAAATAACCAGCGGCAGGATTAGCACAGTAAGCGGGTTCAACATGAACGCGCCAGTTATGTTGCCGTGCAATAAACCGTGCAAAGCCCGCAGAGTACCGCAACCAGGGCAGTACATACCAGTCAACGCTCGGAAAGGGCACGCGGGGAACAGTCCCGAGGTTGAGGGGTCGAGGAAGTAGAGCGGTACTGCGCTGGCAGCGCAAATGCAAGCAATGCCGGCCAGCTGCCAGGACTTAGGGATATGTAAAGAGGCAATGTTGGAGAGAGCAGTGTTCATGCTAATTTTCTCGCCAGTTCTTTACTCTTTATAAGCGAAAAGGCCTGGCAATGCCAGACCCTTTCACAAAGTACGAGAGCGATATTCGTTCCTGTGCCATTCTTTGGTGTAGCGGGCGGTACTAAGGGGTCGTGGTGGTGACGTTACCAATGCTAAAGCTAAAGACACCGAGCGCGACGACGAAGATGATGTAGAGGAGCGCTAGGACAATACCTGAAACGGCAGCGATTATCGCCCACCTCCGCGCGTTCTGGGAAGAAGCTACGGCGCCTGAATAGTCCCCTGAGGCCAGTTTACCGTCGACCTGAGCAGCATAGACAATCGAGACGATGCCGAGGGGTAGGCAGCAAAAGAGGGTGGTCAGGATAGCCCAGATCAGATAATTCTGAGGTCGAACTCCTGGTGCCTGGTATTGAGGAGGGGGTTGATACTGGGCCGGGGGTTGATTCATAAAGAGTACTCCTTTTAGTTAGCAATGCAAAAGATTCCTCGGGCAAATAGCCAGAGACTGAGGAGATTATATGGGCAAGATCTCTACGTGTCAAGGTTTTGCACATAGTTTTGCTAACCTTCTCAGGATGAGGCAATATCAGGGGCCGCGCCCATCGCGGGCACGTAGAATCGCTCCGTATATTCTTTTACCTGGCGAGCCATCGAGAACTGGGGGGCACAGGTGACTATTGCTTCTTTCATCATGTTTACCCAACCCGCGGGTAGGCCCGTATCATTTCTGTTGTAGAACAACGGCACAACCTGCTGTTCCAGCAAGGTATAGAATGATTGGACATCACGTTGATCTTGCTCGTCCGGGTTGGCGTACTCTTGCTCCTCGCCTATTGCCCAGCCATTCTTGCCGTTGTAACCCTCTGCCCACCACCCGTCCAGCACGGACATATTGGGCACACCGTTTAGCGAGGCCTTCATTCCGCTTGTGCCTGAGGCTTCATAAGGCCTGCGCGGGTTGTTCAACCACACGTCTACGCCCTGCACCATGTAGCGCGCCACGTTCATGTCGTACTCTTCGAGGAACACGACCTTGCCGGCCAGGCCAGCATGGCGAGCGGCCCAATTAACTTCCTGTATGAAGTGCTTGCCCGGCTCGTCTCGAGGGTGGGCTTTGCCCGCGAACACAATCTGGACGGGCCTCCCGGCCCCGTTAAGGATTCGTATCAACCGGTCAGCGTCGCTGAACATCAGGGTGGCGCGCTTATACGTGGCAAAACGCCGGGCGAAACCCAATGTCAAGGCATCGGGGTCGAGCATTTGCTCGATGGGGATGGGACTTGCGATAGCGGTGCGAGTGTACCATGCGCTCAGTTTCTGACGGGCCCAACCCGACAACTGCTCCTTTAACAACCGGTGAATGGCCCACAACTCGTCATCGGGAGCATCGTAGAGGGGCTTCCAGGTCGCAGGATCGTCTACTTTGTCGTACCAGTCGGCACGCAGATACCTGTCGTAGAAGGCATGCAGTTGGGGCGCGAGCCAGGTCCCTGTGTGCACGCCGTTGGTAATGGAGGAGATCGGCACATCTTCTACTGCACGATTGGGCCACAGCCAGTGCCACATATTGCGTGAGACGCGCCCGTGCAGCTTGCTCACGCCATTTCTGTAGTCTGCGCTCTTAAGTGCGAGTGCAGTCATACTGAAGGCAGGGCCCCAGGGCTGGCCCTCTTTGGCGAGATTGAGGAACTCGTCGCGGGTAACGCCAAGCTCCGGGTAGTAGGCGTGGAAGTACTTGTCCATGAGGTCGAAGGCGAATGCGTCGTTGCCCGCAGCTACGGGAGTGTGCGTGGTGAAAATGGTGCGCGCCGCGCCTTCTTTGAGTGCCTGGGCAAAGGGTTCGCCCTTCGCGACCCGCTCGCGAGCCAATTCGAGAACAAGGAAAGCAGCGTGCCCTTCGTTGAGATGGTATGCGGAGGGATCGATGTCAAGGGCCCGCAAGGCCCTAATTCCGCCCACGCCGAGCATCATCTCCTGCGCAACCCGCATATCCTGGTCTCCTCCATACAAGCGCGACCCCAATTCGCGGTCGGCGGGAGCATTGGGGTGGATATCGGTATCCAACATATAGAGCTCAACCCTGCCCACGTTGAACTTGTAAACCCTGGCATATACTATGCGTTCAGGCAACTGGACGGCGATCACGACCTCGTTGCCGTCCTTGTCAATGCAGGGCATGACAGGCTCGTCATCGAAATCAACTTTGTTGTACGCGGCCTGCTGGCTGCCACCGGCGGTGATCACCTGTTTGAAATAGCCCTGCGGGTAGAGGAAGCCCACGAATACCATTGGAACGCCGAGGTCGGACGCGCCCTTTACGTGGTCGCCTGCGAGGATGCCCAGGCCGCCCGAGTAAATGGGAAGAGACTCGTGCAGACCGAATTCAAAACAGAAATAGGCTATTGGTCCCTTCTTGTCGAGCAACTGAGGATAGGTGCGGCTGAACCAGGTAGCCGGATCCGCGAGGTAAGCGTCGAACGCGCTCATGACGGCGTCATAGCGCGCCAGGTAGTCGGGGTCTGCGGCGGCAGTGCGCAAGCTGGCCTGGCGCACCTCGTTAAGGAAGCGCACGGGGCTGTGGTATATATCTTCCCACAGGCCCTGGTCGACGTCAGAAAAGAGGCGCAAAGCCTCGGGGTGCCAGGACCACCATAAGTTATAAGCAAGCTCGCTCAAGCGCTTAATGCGCTCCGGAATGATGTCCACTTTGGGTTGTACTAGGTTCACGCTTGTGTTCTCCCCCTCGTTGTTATGCTGGACAATAAAAGACCGACGGCAGACGAGAGTGGTCTGCGACCGACTGAATTGTTCTCACGAAAAAAGGCGTGCCAGAGTTATCGCACGCCCTTGTCGGTGTACATTGTAGATCATTGTGTCGATGCATGCCAGTTGTGGAAGTACGCTGGAGAAACCTCCAACGCCTGCTGCGGTGCGTCATCCCTCGACTCAGATGCGTCCGAACACAAGCGCTGCGTTTATTCCACCGAACCCGAACGAGTTGGACAGGATCGTATTCACGCGCTGTGCTCTGCCGCCGCTCGAGGTGTAATCGAGGTCACACTCGGGGTCGGGATTGCGGAGATTGACCGTAGATGGGAGATAGTCGTACGTGAGGGTCAGAGCGGAGATAGCAGCCTCGAACGCACCGGAGGCGCCGAGCGCATGACCGTGCATGCCCTTGGTCGCTGATACAGGGATATGATGTGCATGGTCACCAAAGACGGCCTTGAGCGCCATTGTTTCGGTCTTGTCGTTGAGGGGCGTGGCCGAAGCGTGAGCGTTTATGTGCTCGATTTCCTGGGGTTGCAACCCGGCATCGGCAAGGGCCTCGCGCATACACCTGATGGCCTGAGCACCATCGGGCCGTGGGGCCGTCATGTGGAAGGCGTCTGTGGTGGTTGCGTAACCCAGGATCTCAGCGTAGATTGTGGCACCTCGCGCCTGTGCGTGCTCCATGTCTTCCAATACGAGAATAGCAGCCCCCTCTGACATAACGAAGCCGTCGCGGAGGGCATCGAATGGTCTTGAGGCGTTCTGAGGAGCGTCGTTCGAGTTCCCCGAAATCGCGTGTATTACGTCAAAGGCACCGAAGATTAGCGGCGCAAGGGGCGCTTCCACCCCTCCTGCCAACATGATAAGCGCACGGCCCTCGCGAATGAGCCGAAATGCCTCCCCGATGGCAACAGCACCCGAGGCGCAGGAGTTGGCGTTGGTCTGGTTCGGGCCGAACAAGCCCATCTCAATCGCGATGTTGCAGGAAGACGCCGAGCCAAACACGGTGAGCGCAAGGATGTTATTCACGGCGCGAAGTCCGTTGTCAATGAAGAGAGTGTGCTGCTCCTCTGCGAAGGATAAGCCACCTAGAGCACTGCCCAGGTAAACGCCAGTGGCCTCAGCATCGTCGCCGGAGAGGCACAACCCCGAGTCGAGAACAGCGTCTTGAGCCGCAGCCACGGCGAACTGCGAATAGCGGTCGAGCCTGCGCGCTCTTTTGGCCTCGAAGTGATCGAGTGGCTCAAAATCGTTCACCTGCGCGGCTACTTGCGACCTGAAATCCGAGGGATCGAACCGCGTGATGCGCTGCACGGCGGAGCGGGCGGCAAGCACGCCTTCCCACAGCCCTTTGCGCCCGCTGCCGATGGGGGTTATCGCCCCGATTCCTGTTATTACGACCCTGTGTGCCTTATCCATCACTAGTCCTTCCGACGTTTTCCGCCTCTGCCAGCTGCTTTACGCGCCGCAGGGTCTTGTTCGCTATGTAGCCTATGAATCCCTTGCCTACTATTATCTCGGTCAGTTTCGCGCCCAACAGGCGTGTTGGGAACGGAGGCCGCTCCAGGTCATGAGTTATGGTCACTAGCACTCGGTCGCCTTCGACCTTGAAGGACCATTCTACATACATACCGCGCACCAACCCCTTAATGTGTCGGAACTCTATGCGGCCCGGCTTTTGGGCGCTTCCCTCTACCACAGTCTCGACGGCGGACCAGGTGACGGGGATAAAATCACGCATAGCCGACATCTTCACGGTCTTGTGGGGGCCGTTTTGCGCCAGCACGCGCACATAGCGGTAGTGGGGCAATATGCGCGCCCAGTCTTCGACGGTGGCCCCCAACTCGAAAACTCGATTATAGGGTGCACGAATGCTTATGTGATTGCCTGTCTTCAAGTCGGCACGCTCCCTACGGCCTCAGTAGAGACCACAAGTATAAGGGGCTAAGGGCAGAGCGCGGATCGCCGTAGTCGCCCAGCACGCCGGTCAACACCTCGCGGGGGTAGGGTCTGCTGCTCAACCGCGATACAACGTAATTCATCGCGGGGGGAAGGCCGACGAAGCTTTGCACCAGCCTGCACACCATGTCTTTAGCGGTGAATTCGTTGCTCCTCAGCCTACCGTAACGCGCAAGCGAGCGGGCGGATAGGTCGTCTTTGTCGAGCGCGGCGGACGCAACTTCTATAGCAAGTTCTGCGCCCCGCAAAGCTTTATATACGCCTTCGCCTGTAAAGGGATCGAAAAAGCCCGCAGCATCGCCCACGAGTAACCACCCGGGCCCCGAAGTGCGCTTCACACGAGCGCCGATTGGCCCCACGCCCCTGACTTCGCTGACGCGCCCAGCTCCGCGCAACCGCTCGCGAACGCCAGGAAAGGAATTGGCGATACGCGCGAATCGCTCGGCAGCGCCGCCGCCGGCATACTTGTCGGCTTGCCGCATGGGCACGACGAGGCCCACGTTTACGACACCGCCCGACTGCGGAGCCAGCCCCGCATAGCCGGAGCCTGAGACGTGCATTTCGGCCCAGTCGTCCAGGCCATTGTAGCCGGCATAGTGGGCCACCATGCCCATATTCTGAGGCCAGCGCAACGGCGCGGCCACCCCGAGACTCCTGACCACCGCCGAGTGTACACCATCGGCACCGATAACTAGTCGGGCGCGAACTTCGCGGGTATCCCGACCATCCCGGTAAACGACGCCGCCCGCCTTGCCATCTCGGAGCGTGACGCCCTCGACCCTCACCCTCTCGCGGACTTCGGCCCCGCAACGCCGCGCATAATCAACAAGAGCAGCGTCAAGGGTGCGCCTGCGGGTGGCAAGAACCATTGGCTTACCACTCTCGGGGGAAGTGTAGTCCATTGTAAAGGAGGCGCCTGACGGACTGATGACTTTCATGAAGCCTAATCTGCGGGCTCCTGCGGCCTCTACCGCGCTAAGGGCACCAATGCTTTCCAGCACGCGCGCGGTCTGGGCGCTGGTGTACTCACCACACGCTTTGTCGCGAGGGAAGACGGCCCTGTCGAGGACAAGCACACGGAAGCCGCGTTGGGCCAACAGGGCCGCGCTGGCCGACCCGGCAGGTCCGGCGCCCACCACCACAACGTCATACGTACGCTCATTGCCGGCCTGTGAACTACCCATGAATGCAAGTCCCCGCGAGTGCGCCCTGATTACTTGTGTTTTCCTACGGCCGCTACGCGCCAGAAAGGATGCTTATAGACGGTAACATCCGTGCGGGCATCTTGTGCTATACGGCCTACTTCGGCAGGCGTGAACGCCCTGTACACGCTGGCCGGGCCATCGTGCTTGGTCAGCCTGTTCGTGGTCGTAACGAGTGTAAGGAAGCGCGCCATGAGCCAGGCTCCCTGTGACCGGTATATATCGTTGACTATGAAGCCGACCCTGCTCAAACGGGCCATCTCACCGAATGCAAGTCGGGCAGAATCGACATCAAGGTGATGCAGCGCGAGCGAGCAGACGACCACATCGAAGTGCCGATCGGCAAAAGGTATGGAGGTGGCATCGCAAGCCAGCAGTCGAACTCGGTCGGCAAACCCCGCATCCAGTATACGTTGTCGAGCTACGTTAAGGATTTCGGGGCTGATATCTGTCGCGGTAATTTCAACTGTACGTCCTTCCCGCTCGGCCCATCTGCAGAGTTCTTCGGGTATGTCGGCTGAGCCTGTGGCCAGGTCGAGGATTTGGAGGGTCTGCTCACGCGGGATGTCCCGCAAGAGGTCGTTTAGATGATGGGTAACTACCCACGTACCGAGACCAAAGATATTGGCGCGCCGGATGTCGCGCAAGGTTTGCTGCAGATCGTGTTCGTTAGCTTCGCCCGGCATATCGAGCAGTTCCTGGACGTTACGATAGGGTGGTGTTTTGAAGATGCGCATGAGGTTATTCTATCACAAGGGGGTAGACTAAGGTCCCGACGGAATATGGCATGTCACTCGGCGTGTTCAGCAAGCCAGCCGCGCGCTAAGGCCTCTGCCGATTCCACGTCGTCGACGTCCAGCCTTCCGGAGAGCACCTCAGCCAGGAGATGATCCTTCAGGTCAGCAATCCAGGGACCGGGAGCGCGGTCCGCTAGCTCTAAGAGGCGGTGCCCGTCCAGCGGTGAACGCGGCGATGCATCCTGCGCCAGTGTTGCCTGCCGCTCCTGGTCGAGCAACCTCTGCACGCGCGCCTCGAATTGGTCCAGCACCCACAAGCCGCGATCGATAGGCTCCGGCAAGTAGCCACGGAGGTCGGCCCGCGCGAGGGCGAGCATGTCGCGCCATCCCTGTTCGCCTCGTCCTTCCTCTGCTTCCTCGCGCAAGCGCCGCATCGCAGCGTCGGTCCATTCAGGGTCGTATGAAATCGGCCTCATGTGCAGGGACACAAGACGGCGCACAGGCTCTATAAGGTCCGCGTCTTCATGAGCAGACTGCATGATCTCGGGAACCATGGCTGCACCGATGTGATCATGCTCAAAGAAGCGCGAGCGGCCCTCGGGCGTTTCGATATAAGCGGGACCCTTTCCGATATCGTGGAGGAGCGCGGCCCATCGCCGCACCGGTGTCGGCTCGATTGCGTCGACCACCTTCAAGGTGTGGATAAACGCGTTGTCACGGTGGGCTGGGAGCTGTGATACGCCCTGAAGCACGGCGAGGTCGGGCAGTATCCCGGGCAACTTGCCTGTTTGTGCCCATCGCCAGAAAATGTCGGACGGGCGATCAGTAAGTAGTGCGTCCCTGACAGACGGCTCCGGCCGATCGTCAGGTGAGTCCTGTTGGTGCTTTTTGCGTAGAAACTGGAACACTTGCCTGCTCACTAATCAGGGTAAAGAAGAATAAGAAGTGCCGTCAATCAAGCTCAATTGCGCACTTCTCATGGCCGGGACGGACTTTAGCTGTTGATGTTAATCGACGGCCTTATTGTCCGGGTCTGGAGGAAGCTGCCGCCTGCGTCTCACGCGCAAGACAGGAGTACCCGCGCTTGGCTGAGGCTCAATTGCAGCCTGACCGTCCACAGAGATGCCCGCACCAGGTTCGGCGGCAATTTCAATCGTTGGAGCTAACGGAAGGCCAGTGACAGCGGGGGCATCACCGGTGACGGTCGGGAGCAACACAGGGCTCTCCGCGACGAGCTCGGTATCTCTAATCGGGGAGGTTGGGAGGGGAGTGACGGGAACGGACTCGGATGCGGACGGCACAGGCACATAGTCGCGACCACCGGCGCGCGAGAAGACGCCCGCAAGAGCTCCAAGAAGTGCGCCTCCAGCCACGCCCGCCAGCATTGCAACAAGGGCGGTCGAGAGCACACCCTGGCCTACGACAGGCCCTATTACGGGCACGGGCACCAGGGTCGACGCGAGGATCCAGCCAATTAATGCCCCGATAATGCCGCCGAACCCGGCGCCAACCAGAGCACCGCCTCGAACGTTCGCCACCATGTCGTTGTCTACCATAAAGGAAAGCCTCTCACTGCTATCTGACGGTCGGGACCGGATCCGCAAGCCGCGTATTCTTTAGTTTACTTTGCCCACGAATCATATTTTACGCGCATGCGAGTAATTCGTCCAATGCTAACGCCGAAGTTGGCTGCTCATATGGGACAGCAGACACAACACCGCCAAGAGAATCGAGAGTCCAAAAGTGTGGCAAACGTCGCTGTGCTGGCAAGGTGGCAATTCATGATGCGAGGAAAGGTGGACCTTCCAGAGGCGAGGCGGATGTGCAAAACCAAGACATATACATCTTGACCGCTTGGCGGATCGCCCGTATACTATGGCAACTTAGCAGATTACAAGTTCGCTTGTCGAAGCTGAGGAACAAAAGCTCGGATGGTCCTCACGGATTGTTCGGGTTTTTTGTTGCCTGAATGGTCTCCTCACGATTCGGGGTTCCGACCGTGACCCGTTACGCAGGCTGCAAGAGCGCACTTCACAATTCGGCCCCATTCTCCCCGTGCTCTCCCACTTTCCAAGCAAGCAGCGAGGTGATATAATCCCCACAAATCTTTAGCGCGGAGAGGGCGGTTGAGTTCAATCAACATGGCTGTGTCCCTCGTGTGCGGGTGTGGCCTAGGGCTGCTATTGCTTGGCCAGTATCCGGGCGGGCTCAATCCCGCCTATGGACTGGCATTGCTCGCGCTCGCCCTCATGGCGGCGACTTGCGCGTATATACTCCGGCGCGATGGCTCATACGGCAGGTTCGCTCTGGTGCTGGCCTTCTTTCTACTTGGCTGCTGACTGGGCTTGTTGCAGCATCCTCCTGCCACCAGCGGCGACGTCGCCTTTTACAACACGCCTCAGGTCGCCGACGACAAAAGCGTTCAGTACGTCACTCTAACAGGGAACATTACAGGAGAGCCAACCCTGGGCGACCGCTCCCAGACTTTGCGAGTCAGCGCCGAAACGATCCGCGTCAAGGACAGCACGTCGCCTATCTCGATCAAGGGCGACTTGCTCGTCATTGTGCCGCGCTACCCTGAATATAGCTTTGGCGAGCGACTGTCTATGGTCGGCAAACTAACAGCTCCTCCCCAATTCGCCGGGTTCGACTACGCAGCATACCTGTCGCACCTGGGGATATATAGCTACGTGAGCTTTCCGCGCACGACTTTGTTCGGGCGCTCGGATGACAACTTGTTTGCGGGTTCAATCATCGCGGCGCGGGCCTCGACTCGCGAATCGCTAGAGCGAACGATTGCCGAGCCTCAAGCGAGCCTATCGGTCGGCGTGGTCGTAGGCGACCGCTCTTCGATGCCTGACGACTTGAAAGAAGCATTCAAGGCGACAGGCACTACCCACATTCTCGCGATATCCGGTGAAAACATTTCTCTATTGACAGTCATTACACAATACACCGGCGAGTTCAGCGTCCTGCCTGGTGTTGCGGCGCGTGTAAGGCTTCGAGTAACGTAGGGTTAGGGATAATGTGCGGTCGGTGATCAGGCCTGTTATCGTGGCGTTCGCGCCGTCCAAGTACACCATTACGCCCATAGCGTCGAGGAACTCCCGCCGCTCTTCGAAGGTGCAGTCTGCCAGTCCCGCCAGGGCTGCCTCTGTAAGCCTCTGTATGGCCTCCAGACTGCCGCCACTTAGCTCTCGGCTAGCCATACGCGCCTGTATTTCTGCCTTGGCTGGTGCTAGCCCTGACTGCTGCTGGCGTATGGATGCCATGTGCGTCTGTAGGGTGGCTACGTCTATAATATCCCTCAGGTGTAGGTCGAGTACTTTGTCGGCCTCCCTGGCCAGGGCTGCTTCCCGCGTATATAAGGCCTCCAGTTCGAGCTCGTCCTTTCTGAGCGCTGAATCCTTCTGGGCAGCGCGCTCGGCCAATGTGTCGGCCAGCAGCTTCTGGTCGCTCACCTGCCGTACTACCTCGCCCCACACAAGGGCCTCGAGGTCCGCGGCCGTCACGCTCGGCTGCTGGCACCGCTCCTCTATGGGTAAGAACCGGTGCTTGAGATTGCGCCCGGTGCATGCGTAGCTCAGGTGCTGTTTCGGTTGGCCCACGCTCCTGCATAGGCCGAACATCTTATAGCCGCACTTGGCACACACTATCATCCCGCGTAGCAAGTACGGGTACTTCGAGTTGCGGGTTGATAGCGCCTTGTTTCTGGCCAGTTGGGGCTGTATGGCATCGTAAAGCGCGCGGTCCACGATAGCAGGCACGGGCGCCGATAGCCATTCTTCTCTGGGCCTCCGCTCACGGCTTGACTTCACGTGCTTGCGTGTGCCCTTGTAGGGATTGCGCGGCTCGCAGGATGCACGCTTACCATAGTGCCAGATGCCTGCATAGACCTCATTACCCAGGATGCTTGCCACGACGTTGGAGTACCAACCGTGGCCACCCTGTTTGGTGGGGACGCCCATCTCATCCAGGCGCCGCCCGATCTTGCGGAGAGATAGGCCTTCCAGTGCGGCCCATTCATATATTCGGCGCACCCAGACCGCCTCTTCCTCTATTATCTCGATACGACTCTCACCTACTATGTACCTGTAACCGTACGGGCTGCTGCGGGACATGAAAACGCTGCCCTCTTCTATGCGCCGCTGCTTGCCACGGCGGGTGCGCTCGCGGATCTTCTCGCGCTCGTACTCTGCAAACAGGCTTCTTATACCGAAGAGCATCTTGCCCTCGGGTGTGTCTTCGCGTGGCGCATTCACAAAAAGAATGCCCGCCTTATAGCGCTCTAACTCGTCTACAAGCAGCATCATGTGGGCCATAGACCGCGATAGGCGATCGGGGTCGAACACGATCACGGCCTCCAGCTCGCCGGCCCACGCCATGTCGCGTATCTCACCGAGGCCTTTCCGGTCCAATCGCGCGCCCGAGGCGTCCTCTCTCACAATCTTGATCACCGTAAGGCCCTGCTCTTTGGCGAATGTCTGACACAATTCCACCTGGCCATCGAGGGATGTGCCCTTCACCTGATCCGCTGTGCTTACTCTTGCGTATATCGCTGCTGTCTTCATTTCCGGTACCCTTCCTACCTTATGGTAAAGGGCGGGTGTAATAGCCCGCCCTGCTTGTGCGCCCGTTAGTCTTTCTCTGCGTATCCAGCCCACGGCTGGCCGTCTCTTGTGACGGTGACATGCGCCTTATAGCGCGCGTCATCCTCACCGGCGCGTATAACGTCCGCAAAGGCGTCGGGCATCATGCCTGCTTGCCCCTCGACGCTGCCTTCCATGAAAGTGGCGTACCTGGACAGGTCCGAGAACAGCCGCCCGAGTGCTGCCCAGGTGCCCGATGATAGGCGCCTATTCGGGCCCATAACGGCGTCTTGTATCACATCCTCACTTCTAGGCACAGCACCGTTAATAGTCGGGGCTTCGCCGTACTTACGTGTGTCTTGCAGAATCTCGTCGGCCAGGGCACACAACGCCGCCATCTGTGGCGTGTACTGCTATGTGTAGGATGCGTCTATGTAGCCGGCCTGTGTTCGTGTAGCTTCCATGTTCTTGTCTCCTTTTTGTGTGGTATGGGCGGGTGAATAGCCCGCCCTGCTTGCCTGTTACCGCTTACCGCTTACCGCGTCTCAATGAGAAGCCGAGGCGAGTCGACTTCTTGGAAGAGATCCTCTAGTCGCAACTTGCGGGCGGTGGGCTTAGGGCCTTCCACTGCCTGCAGGTGCTCAGTGATTGCTACCATGTCCTTTACCAGTTCGGGCGCCCTGGTGGCCGCTTCGAGGGCCAGTACAGAGGTTACGTGCCAGCACACCCGGTGGTAAGCGGCGGCTTCACAATTGCATTCCCAGCCGTGCTCCAGCTTGCGCACTTTGTAGGCCACAAGAGTGCTTGTGCGGCTGTCTACCATGTATGAGCCGTCTGCGAGTAGTCGAGGTGCTAAGGTTGCGTTTTGTGTTAGAATTGCGTTTGCCATGAGGGTTATCTCCTTTTGGTGTGGCGGCTCGTGACTTGTACTCGCGGGCCGCTGTTCTTATGTCTTACTCCTATATTATAGCAGAAATATAGCAAGAACGCAATAGGTATTGCAATATTGCTCCGATATTGCTATAATTCCACTGGAGGTACATATGACTATGGCACTAAAAGAAGTA
>JBBRDO010000082.1:0-22261 GCA_038203825.1 Chloroflexia bacterium
GGCCTGTTCTTCCTGCTTACCGAGATCACCGCGATCGGCGCGGTTTTCCTCTATGGTGCAGTTGTGAGCGACCCCAACTATATCATCACGGGGTCCCCCGGTGGTGACAACGGCGTGTTCCTGGGGGCGCTCTGCGAACTGCTCCTTGCAATCGCAAATGTCGGCACTGCAGTCACGCTGTTTCGGGTTGCCAAGAAGCAGAACGAAGGCATTGCTCTCGGCTATGTCTGCGGCCGTCTTGCTGAAGGCCTCGTCATCATAGTCGGCGTTATCAGCCTGCTTGCAGTCGTAACGCTACGGCAGGATTTTGCGGGAGGATTGGCATCGGGCGCAAACACCGTCACCCTTGGCACTATCGGCAGATCTTTGGCCGGGATACATAACTGGACGTTCCTGTTCGGGCCCAACCTCATCCTGGGACTGAACACGTTGATGCTGGCGTACCTGATGTATAGCTCCAGGCTCGTTCCACGGTTCATTGCGGTGTTGGGGCTTATCGGAGGGTCGCTGATCTTCGTCTCGGGGACTGCAGTGATGTTCGGGCTCTATACGCAGGTCTCAACATTGGGTGTGATCGCGGGCCTCCCGGTGTTCGCCTGGGAGGTCAGCCTTGCCCTCTGGCTCATCTTCAAGGGGGTTGATTCTGAGGCCTTCGCTTCCAAGTCTGAAAAAACGGGAACCAACGAGTTGTTGAGCACAGCACAGAGCGCATAGGAATGTAATATGGGCGGTAGGGGAGTGACCTCAGCCCGCCCTAAGACTGTCTCAGCTCGGCTCACTCTATTTGTGCTATTCTGCTTCCACTAAGGGGGATCCTTCATGTTCAGAATCGAATCGTTATTATCAGCCCGATTGTTCTTATCGCCACAGTTGGTGGGCGATAGGCTCTACTTCATCAGTGATATGAGCGGGCGGCTGAGCCTGTACGCTATGAACTACGGAGGCAGTGTGCCGGAGCCGCTGCTCCCGCCACACATCTCCTTGCAGAGCCCCCACCACCTTCAAGGCAGCCATTCCTTCTATGTATTTCCTGGCCTTCGCAAGATACTCGTGATGATCGACAACGACGGCGACGAGAAGTACCAACCCATGCTCATCCCGCTGCAGGGTGGCTTTCCAGAGCCTGCCTTTGGCGACAAGCTAGCAGAGCACCAGGTCTACCTGTTCCACTGCTATCCCGAGCATAACCTTGTCTACATGACCGGCATGGCGCTGAACGAAGGCACGTTCAGGTCGTTTCGGGGCAACCTGGAGACGGGCGAGATAGAAAAACTGGCGCAGAGTCCCTGGGGCGGCCTCGTGGCTGCCGTCAGCGCTAATCAGGATAAAGCCCTCATAGGCGATGTGTACGACCGGGCTGACGTCGTCCTGTACCTCTGGACGGAGGGCAGCGGTGAGTGCGAGCTAGTCTACGGCATACCCCTGGAGCAGCGCATCCCCGGCCAGAGCGTGCCCAGGAACGGTATTGAAAGCTGCCATTTCACGAATGGTGACAAGGGTCTGTTGGTCTCCACTGTACTGTTCGATGATGCCGGTGGCCTTGGCTACATTGATATAGCCGCCCCTCAAACGCTGAAACCCGTCACCACGACAGGCATCAAACATAAGGGTAGAGGCGAACTGGTCGGCTTCACCTGCGCTAGAGATAACCGGTTTGCTGTGGAATATAACATTGACGGTGCGTCCTGGCTCTACGAAGGTACCTTCGACGAGGCCTCCCTAACTATGTCTCTCAAACGCGTTATATGCGGGGAAGGCCGGTTAGAGGGAGGCGTGATGCAATCGGCTCGTTATGACCGGGAGAGCGACCGCTATGCTCTCTCTTTCTCCACCGCCTGCGCGCCCACTCAGCTATATACCATTGAAGGGAGCAGCAGGGGAACAATCGTATGCCATACCAACGAGCACATTCTCGGTATACCCGACGGCTATCTCTCGGCGGGCGAGGATGCGTCTTTCACCAGCCACGACGGCCTGCGTCTATCGGCACGCCTCTACTTGCCGCCGACAGAGCTTGAGTTTGAGGGGCCGCGCCCGCTCATATACTACGTTCATGGAGGACCCCAGGGCCAGGAGCGGCCCGACTTCGCCTGGTTCTCTATGCCCATCATCCAGTACCTGACCCTCAACGGTTTCGCCGTGTTCGTGCCCAACGTGCGCGGCAGCACAGGCTATGGACGTGACTACGCCAGCCGCATCGAGCGCGATTGGGGTGGGCAGGACCGGCTGGACCACGTGTACGCTATGGAAGTGCTGGCCAGGGACAGCCGCATCAACACAAAGCGGGCAGGCGTCATTGGACGCTCTTACGGAGGCTATATGACCCTCACCCTGGCCTCGCGTCACCCGGAATTGTGGTCGGCAGCCGTAGACATGTTCGGCCCCTATAACCTCGTGACCGCTTCCGAGCGTATACCCGTCGCCTGGAAAGCCTTGTGGCACAATAGCGTGGGCGACCCTGAGAAGGACCGAGATTTCCTCATTGAGCGTTCACCCGCTACATACCTGCATAACATCGCCTGTCCAATGCTCGTGCTGCAAGGCGGCAACGACCCGCGAGTTATCGAACAGGAGTCTCGCGAAGTGGTGGAACACCAGCGACGAGCCGGCAAAGAGGTACAATACAGGGTTTTCGAGAACGAAGGCCATGACGTGCTCAAGTACGAAAACAAAGTAACTTGCTACAACCTGATTACGGAGTTCTTTAAGAAGCACCTACGACCATAGGCCAGAAGTAAGCTCACGAGCTTTTTCGGCTCGGAAGGCGTGCAAGTCCTAACCTGCCGCCGCAACCACCGACTTTGCCCCAGAATGCCAGGCTTTGGGTCTTGACTTTCCTCATAAGTGCTGTTATCTTGCGAAGGCGGATAATGTACATGTGCCCAACTCCATACTCCTCCTCTTGAGCCTGATTATCTTCAGGCTCGTTTGTGCTTGGGGCCAGTCCCGCATGGCTCACACAGATCCTCGATGTTCCAACGTCAACTCTAATGGCTTACACGGTTGAGACGCTGCTTGAAGTCTGGGTAGAGGTTTCATAATAGAACTATGCCAACCCCAATATTAGCCACCAAGCTCTATATCCCCGCGCCCAGGTCAGGAGTTGTCCACCGCCCCCACCTGATCGAACGGCTAAACGAGGGTATGCACCGCAAGCTGACCCTCATCTGTGCGCCAGCAGGCTTCGGCAAAACCACGCTGGTCAGTGCATGGGTGGCCGGTTGCGCCCGGCCGGTGGCCTGGCTTTCCCTGGACGAGGGGGACAGTGACCCCACACGACTTCTAACTTACCTGATCTCGGCATTGCGGTCGATTGTGCCGAATATCGGCGAGGGGGTGCTTAGTCAGCTCGAATCCCCTCAGCCGCCGGACAGTGCGGCAGTCCTGACTACTCTGCTCAATGAAATCACTACAGCTATGCCGGGAGATTTCGTCCTTGTTCTAGACGACTATCATGTCATTGATGCCAAAGCTAAGGTCCCCGCCATATGGAGCGGAGCGCAATCCCAGGGCGTTGACCAGGCCCTAGCCTTCCTGCTAGAGCACCTACCGCCACAAATACACCTGGTCATGGCCACCCGTGAGGACCCACATCTGCCCCTGGCAAGGTTACGCGCCCGCGATCAACTGACCGAACTGCGCGCCACAGACTTACGTTTTACTAATTCCGAAGCGGCAGGATTTCTTAACCAGGCGATGGGACTGAGCCTCTCACCCGAAGACATCGATGCACTGGAAGACCGTACTGAAGGGTGGATTGCCGGATTGCAATTAGCCGCACTTTCACTACAGGGGCATAAAGATACCGCCGGCTTTATCAAGTCTTTCACCGGCAGCCACCACTTCGTACTGGACTATCTTGTTGAAGAAGTTCTGCACCGACAGTCCGAAAGCGTCCAGACGTTCTTGCTGCGCACATCTATCCTCGACCGAATGTGTGGCTCCCTTTGTGATGCCGTTCTTCCTGGTGCGGTCGCTCCCGGACGTTCGGGGCAAGAAACCCTGGAATATCTCGAACACGCCAGCCTATTTATTGTCCCTCTGGACAACGAGCGGCGTTGGTATCGCTATCACCATCTCTTCGCCGATTTGCTGCGGCAGCGTTTTCAGCGACTACATCAAAACACCCACAGTAGCACTTTGCCTCCAGAGGATGCGCTTGACGAATTACATATACGCGCCAGCCAATGGTACGAAGACAACGACCTGGAGATTGAAGCTTTTCACCACGCTGCCGCCGCCAATGATGTTGAGCGCGCCGAGCGCCTCATCCAGGGAGCGGGGATACCTCTTTACTTTCGTGGCACTGTGGTTCCGGTACTGAGTTGGCTCGAGTCGCTCCCCAGGTCGGTCCTCGATGCCACGCCTTCATTGTGGGTGATGTCTGCGTCGGCGCAATTGCAGGTCGACCACACGCTTGTAGAACAGAAACTCCAGGCAGCTGAAGCCGCCATAGCCCTGCAAACAACCTTGCACGGCGCCGAGCCGGACGGCAGGACACGGGACCTGATAGGACGTATTGCCTCCATGCGAGCCACGGTTGCTGTTGTTGAGCACGACGTAGAGGCTATCATTGCCCAGTCGCGCCGCGCCCTGGAGTATCTGCACCCTGACAACCTCCATGTTCGCACCGCAACCACTTGGTCGCTGGGGCATGCCTATCAGCTCCAGGGAGACCGTGCCGCAGCCAGCCAGGCATATAACGAAGTCATATCTATCAGCAAGTTGATTGGGGATTCCGTCTACACCATAGCGGCTACAATCAATCTGGGTCAGGTACAGGAAGCAGACAACCAGCTTCATCTGGCCGCCACGACCTACAAGCGCGTCCTGCAAATGGCAGGTGATCCTCCGCAGCCGATCACCTGTGAAGCTCATCTTGGACTGGCACGCATATACTACCAATGGAATGACCTGGATGCCGCCCAGGAGCACGGAGAAGAGTGCATCCAACAGACGAGGCATATAGCAATAGAAAACGTCGACACGATTGCCTCGTGCAAGGTGATGCTTGCCCGCCTGAGGCTTGCCCGTCGAGATCTGCCCGGCGCTGTCGCAATGCTGGCAGAGGCCGAGGGATTTGCACGCCGGAATAACTTCCCATTTCGCATGCCTGATGTTGCTACTTCAAAGGTGCTGGCCTTGCTTCGCCACGGCGATCTGGCGGCTGCCGCTCATCTCGCTGAGACGTACGAACTCTCGCTTAGCGAGGCTCGGATACTTCTGGCCCAGGGAAATCCGTCCGCAGCCATGGCGGTGCTGGAGGCACATAGACATGAGGCCGAATCGAAGGGCTGGGCAGATGAACGGCTCAAGGCTATGGTGCTACAGGTGGTCGCGCTTCACGAGCATGGGGAAAAGGATAAGGCTGCTCAACTGCTGGGCGAGGCGCTCGTGCTGACAGAGCCTGGTGGATTTATCCGTATCTTTGTCGATGAAGGCGCACCTATAGCGGCACTACTCCAGGCGGTCGCGAAACCAGGGTTCCCGGACTCAGCCAGGGAGGGTATCACCACCAACTATGTTGAGCGAATACTGGCAGCCTTTGGCGCGTTCGAGGAGGCCAGCCAGGCTCAAGGCAAGACGCGCATCACGCAGCTTTTGGCGGAGCCCTTGAGCGAACGTGAACTAGAAGTGCTCAGACTGCTTGGGGCTGAATTGAACGGCCCGGAAGTCGCCCGCGAACTAATGGTCTCTCTGAGTACTATGCGCACCCACACCAGAAGCATTTACAGTAAGCTCGGGGTAAACAGCCGACGGGCAGCCGTACGGCGGGCTGCAGAATTGCATTTGCTCTAACGAACCCCAAACACCACCCCAACCCCCCGCCCTGGCAGGTCCATCAAACCACCTGCCAGGGCTTTTCTATTTCCCACGCAGCGTCCCTCAACAGGATGCCAATTAACAAATCATCACACTGCTCATCACAGGTGATGATGCGCCCTCATCATATTGGTTTGTATCCTTTGGTGGAAGGAACGAACGAATGCAACCACGAGGAGGTCTGCCTCTGACGAAATCCTAGCCTGTCTTAGTTCCCAGTACGATGGGCGACCACAGTTTTATGCAAGTTCAATCCAACGAAACCAATTAACGTCGGAAATACCTAAAAGGAGAAAAGGATGACTACCAAAATGACGACCAAGGAAGAAATGAATTCAAACAAAATCTCCGCGCCAATCGAAGGAGAGCCAGCCACGAACTCACCCAAGCACCTCGCGAGAATAGCGGGCGGCCTCTACCTGCTCGTAGGAATCTTCGGCGGCTTTGCCCAGGGCTTTGTGTACCCCAAGATTTACGCCGCAGGTGACGCGGCGGCCACGGCTGGGAACGTCCTCAGCAACTCCGACCTTGTGCGTGCCGGCGTAGTCGCCGACCTGTTCCAGGCAACAGTGTGGGTCTTCGTGGCGATGACCCTCTACCGACTGCTCAAGCACGTGAATAAGAGCGTGGCGGGCGCAATGGTAGTGCTCGCCGCGGTAGGGGCCGGCATTACGTGCCTTAACGCAGGCTTCGAGTTTGAGGCACTACGGGCAGCGACCGGAGCTGTCGACCTGTCCTCCTTCGGCACCACGGGTTCGAACGCCCTGGTTTTGCTCCTGGTTGATGCACATCACTATGGGATCTTTATCTTTCAGATCTTCTCTGCCTTATGGTTGGCACCGATGGGGTATCTCGCCTACAAGTCAGGGTTGTTCCCCAGGGGGCTGGGCGTTGTGCTGGTCGTGTCGTGTGTCTCCTACATCGTGGACTTGCTCACCGCGTTCCTACTGCCTGGCGTGAACGCCCAAATACATGGTTTCCTATCGATCCCGCCCTCAATCGCTGAGCCCTGGATGGTGGGATATCTGCTCTTGATCGGCGTGAGGACCCTCAAGGTCGTGAAGCCAGGCGAGCAAAGTCTGGCGGCCGCGCCCACAGCGGCATGATGGGGGTGAAGGCCAGGGTGATCTGCACGGTCGCAGATCACCCTGGCCTTCAGATGCCGGGCGCTCGGGTCCGATACGACTTCCCACTGAAACTTACAGAACATCGGAATCAATACCCCGAGCAATACTTTAGTAGCTATATGTCAATACCATGTCATAGATATGCCAACAGCACATCGATCAAGTGGCATCGATGCCGCCAAGCTCAACTTAGTGAAAAGGAGAATAACAATGGCAACTATGACAACGATGACCAGGAAAGAAACGAACAAAACGACCGCAAGGGTAGAAGGTAGCTCGAAGAGGAAACTCGTAACGGGTTCCCGCATGATGTATTCGCGGCTGATCGGAGCGCTCTTTCTCCTGGGGTTTCTCTCGTACGGAGGGGGCTTCAGCCTTGTGGCTTCCCTTACGGGGGCTCCTGACTTTCTCTCTACGATCCCGGCATACCAGACCCTCCTTATCACCGGAGCCTTCCTGATGTTGTTGAACACCCTGGTGGATGCGGCAAAGGGAGTCCTGTTCTTCCCAATCCTGGAGAAGCACGGCAAGAGAACCGCGCTGGCCTACATTGCCGCGATGATTATCGAAGTGGTCCTGCTGACCGTGGGCGTGCTCGCTCTATTGATGATCGTTCCACTGGCCCAGCAGGCTGTTGACGCCGGGCAGGCGAGCATAGGTTGGGCCGGCGCTTTCGGGTCACTTGCGGTTCAGACCAACGCTATGGCTTACAACATCGGTGAGATTGCACTCGGGGTCGGAGCCATATTCCTCTGTGCGCTCATGTTCCGCACGAAGCTAGTCCCACGATGGCTGTCGATTTCGGGCTTGATAGGCTACCCGATCCTTATAGCAGGGTGCATCGCTGAAATCTTCGGGATCCACATCGGTACTCTGCTGACGATCCCCGGAATGTTCTTCGAGTTGGCACTGCCGTTCTGGCTCATGATCAAGGGCTTCAATCCCGCGGCCTACGGCAATGACGCGACCGATGAAGGCGCAGTGGAGGTAGCGATAACCACAACTATTCTGCCCCCAGCGTCCGCTCATGCTCCCGCTGCCCAAGCCCCGTCTGCGCTGTAGCCGTACATCCATGGTCAGATGCGGTGCGCTCAAAAACGCACCGCATGTAGTGGCCCACAAAGCCATAACAGGTACAAAATGATGTCAAACAAACGCAACACAACAGGTAACACAGGTAACACAGGTAACACAGGTGACCCACGCAAACCCATGATGTACCAAATTAGAGTGAGGGGCCACCTGGGTCCCGAGTGGACAGAGTGGTTTGATGGTCTGACCATTACGCTGGAGAGCAACGGAGATACACTCTTGACAGGCTCGGTAGTGGATCAGGCGGCGCTACATGGCTTGCTGAAGAGAGTGCGCGACTTAGGTATTCCCCTGCTCTCGGTGAACCAGGTTAGCAACAGCGATGGGGCTGTCGAACGCTGATAGCCATTTTCAAAGATTAGTTCAAGGAGATAAGTCATGAAAGCAATTGTAGGTACAGAATACGGATCACCGGATGTTTTACTGGTCAAAGAAGTAAGTAAACCTACCCCTACGGATGATCAGGTCCTGATAAAAGTTCATGCAGCATCCGTAAACGCAGCGGACTTGCATATGCTGCGTTGTACGCCGTTTCTCTTCCGCTTGATGGGCATCGGGCTTCTAAAGCCCAAGAGAACGATACTGGGAGCCGCCATCTCAGGGCGTATCGAAGCGGTTGGCGCAAACGTCAAGCAGTTTCAGTCAGGTGATGAGGTATTAGGGGACTTATCAGAGTCCGGTTGGGGCGGGTTTGCCGAGCATGTATGTGCAAGCCCACATGCATTGGTACTGAAACCCTCCGAGCTATCGTTTGAGCAAGCAGCTGCCGTGCCTGTAGCAGCAGTCACCGCCTTGCAGGGTCTTCGTGATAAAGGGAAGATTCAGGCGGGGCAGAAGGTTCTAATCAATGGCGCCTCAGGCGGTGTTGGTACATTTGCTGTGCAGATTGCCAAAGCGTTCGGGGCTGAGGTTACTGCCGTGTGCAGCACCGGTAATGTGGATGCGGCACGCTCGATGGGTGCCGACGAGGTCATTGATTACACACAGGAAGACTTCACTCAAAATGGGCAGCACTATGACTTGATTATTGCCGCTAACGGCGATCATTCGATTTCAGATTACAAGCGTGCGTTAAGTCGCAATGGAACGTATGTCATGACCGGTGGTTCCGAAAAGCAAATGTTGCAGGCCATGCTCCTCGGACCCTGGATATCAATGACCGGCAGCAAGAAAATGGGCAACTTAATGGCAAAACCGAGCAATAAGGATCTGGGTTTTGTGATGGCGCTTCTTGCAACCGGCAAGATAGTGCCTGTTATAGACAGATGTTATCCATTGAGTGACGGGGCTGAGGCGATCCGCTATCTCGAGGAAGGACACGCCCGAGGCAAAGTAATCATAACCGTAGTACTTGCGGACAAACGACAAGGCGTATCAGTAGTGGAGGAATCTACAAAGTGAAAACAGACATCAACACAACCATCGTGGCGTCGAAGGTCGAAGCATCCGCCAGACGCAATATCCTGGCAGGCGAGATCCCTGTGCTAGGGCAACCAGGCATATTGCTCAGGATCGAGGGGTTTGTCTTGTTAGCCGGTTCGCTGCTGCTCTACGCATAAAACCGCGGCGAATGGGGTGCCTTTCTAGTGCTACTTCTAGTGCCAGACCTGTCGATGGTCGGCTATCTGATTGGGCCGGCAATTGGCGCCGCAGTATACAACCTGTTCCACAACTATTTGCCGCCCGCAGCTCTCGCCGCGTTGGGCGTGTTGAGCGGCAACCAGTTGCTGCTACTGCTGGCACTCATCTGGCTCGGACACATTGGCATGGACCGCCTGCTAGGTTACGGGTTGAAGTATTCCAGCGGCTTCAAGGATACCCATGTCGGCCGCAGTTAACCACAGTACAAGTAGAAGCAGTGCATGACGACCCATGATTGCCCACTTCACCGAGCGACCACAGCAGCTGTGGCAGCACCTTGCGGGAGGTCACCTACCCTACTTGGCGTGCGTAGCCGAGGCATCGCTCGGCTACGCGATTATGGACCTCATGGATCGTGGGGATCGTCTATAATTGACCTATGGTCAGCCCCATTTTGGCTACAAAACTCTATATCCCGCCACCTCCTCCTAAGGCGATACTTCGCCCCCACCTGATCGAACGGCTAAACGAAGGTATGCACAGCAAGCTGACACTCATCTCTGCCCCGGCAGGCTTCGGCAAAACCACAGTGGTCAGTGAATGGCGGGCAACCAGTGACCGAAAGGCGGCCTGGCTGTCGCTGGACGAGGGGGATAGCGACCTTACCCGCTTTCTGATCTACCTGGTGGCTGCGTTACGCTCGGTTGCGCCCAGTATTGGCGAGGGGGTGCTGGGTGTGCTCCAATCTCCTCAGCCACCTCCGGCCGACGCAATTCTGACGGCTCTGCTCAATGAAATTGCCACCCTCCAGACTGATTTCGTGCTTGTTCTCGATGACTACCATGTTATTGACAACAGGGCCGTTGACAATACTCTCACCTTTCTGATTGAGCACCTGCCCCAACAGATGCATCTGATAATCACCACTCGTGAGGATCCACAGCTGCCTCTAGCACGGCTGCGCGCCAGGGGGCAGCTAACCGAGTTGCGAGCTAGTGATTTGCGCTTTACCCCTTCCGAGGCGGCCAATTTTCTCAACCATGAGATGGGCCTGGATCTTTCGGCAGAGGATATTGACGCGCTGGAAAAGCGCACAGAAGGCTGGGTTGCCGGGCTGCAATTAGCCGCCATATCCTTGCGGGGCCACCCGGATGCTGCCGCTTTCATCCGCTCATTCGCCGGCGACCACCGGTACATCGTGGATTACCTTGTGGAAGAGGTTTTGCAGCATCAGTCCGAAAGTGTCCGCGGCTTCTTACTCCAGACCTCCATTCTAGAGCGGTTGAATGGCCCACTGTGCGATGCCGTGACTACTCAGCAGAAAGGTAAGAGCCAGGCGCAATTAGAGGCCCTGGAGCGAGGCAACTTCTTCGTCGTTCCGCTGGATGATAAGCGGCACTGGTATCGCTACCACCACCTCTTTGCCGAGGTTCTCCATGCGCATTTGCTGGTGGAGCAACCCGTTCTGGTAGCCACCCTGCACCGGCGCGCTAGCGAGTGGCACGAGCACAATGGCTCGATGTCAGATGCTATCCGCCATGCGCTGGCCGCCCAGGATTTTAAGCGAGCAGCGGACCTGGTTGAGCTGGCAGCGCCGACCGTGCGCAGGAGCAGACAAGATGCCGTCTTTCGCGGCTGGTTCAAGGCGCTACCCGACGAGCTGTTCCTGGTCCGGCCGGTGCTCAGCGTTTTGTATGCCCATTCTCTACTAGCTAGCGGCGAACTTGAGGGCGTGGAGAGGCACCTGCGGAATGCCGAACAGTGGCTGGTGTCGCCGGACAGGTCAGACAACCCGGCAGACGAAGACCCGCAGACGGGATCGCAAACCCCACCTGCCGGGATGGTCGTGGTGGACGAAGAAACGTTTCGACGCCTTCCAGGTGAGATCGCTATTGCCCGTGCCGGACTGGCTCTGGCATCGGGCGATCTAGCCGGCACCACGAAATACGCCCGGCGGGTGCTGGAGCTGGCACATGAGGACGACCATTTCTCGCGTGGGGCTGCAGCGTTCCTGGGATTAGCTTCCTGGCTGAACGGGGATCTTGAGGCAGCGCACCAATCCTTTGCCGATGGGATGGCTCATTTGCAAATGGCCGGATACGCCTCTGATGCCATCAATGGCGCGGTCACACTGGCCGATATACGCGTCGCCCAGGGTCGTCTCCACGAGGCAATGCGCACGTATGAGCGAGCATTGCAGCTTGCCACCGAGCAGGGCGACCCTGCCATGCGAGGCACGGCGGACATGTACGTGGGCATCGGCGAGCTCCTCCGCGAGCGCAACGATCTGGATGCCGCCCTACAATACCTACTGAAGAGCAAGGAGCAGGGCGAGCACACGGGGTTCCCGCAAAACCGGTATCGCCGGCAGGTCGCTATGTCTCGGATACTTGTGGCCCAGGGAGATCTGGATGGCGCTCTAGATTTGCTTGAGGAGGCAGAGCGCCAGTATATAAATGGCCTGTTCCCAAATGTGCGTCCGATAGCTGCGCTGAAGACGCGAGTGTGGATCGCGCAGGCTCATGGTACTCCAGGCAGGTTGGGTGAAGCAGTGGGCTGGGCACGTGAGCGGGGCCTATCCGTCGACGACGAATTAGGCTACCTGCGCGAGTTCGAGCACATTACCCTGGCCCGGGTGCTTCTCGCCCTCACAGCAGACCGGAAGCATAACGGCACGGATGGCTCGATTCAAGAGGCAAAGGGAGTAATGGGGCTGCTGGAACGCCTCCTGAAAGCAGCGGAAGAAGGCGGGAGGACAGGAAGCGTCATTGAAATCCTGGTGCTGCAGGCACTTGCTCGCCAGATGCAAGGCGACATCCCTGCTGCGCTCCTTCCGCTGAAACAGGCCCTGGCGCTGGCCGAGCCGGAGGGCTACGTCCGCATATTCGTGGACGAAGGCTCACCAATGTCTGCTCTGCTGCACGAGGCCGCAAAACACGGAATGGCTCCGAGCTATGTCCGCCAGCTGCTGGCAGCCTTTGGCAGTGATAGTGACGGTCAGGGCGGACCGCCCATCGAACAAGCTTTAGTCGAGCCGCTGAGCGAACGTGAAAGGGAGGTGCTGAGGCTGCTTCGAACACAGATGAGCGGCCCGGAAATCGCCGAGGCATTAATGGTGTCCTCAAACACGATGCATACCCACACCAAGAACATCTACACCAAGCTTGGTGTCAACAACCGCCGGGCAGCAGTTAGCCGCGCTGAGGAACTGCACCTGTTATAACCGGAAGCCCGCAAGCCCTAAACCCATGCAAAGCCCCCGCAGGTTCATTGAACCATCTGCGGGGGCTTCTTCATCCTTTCTCTATATGCGCCGATCCACAAATCACCAAGTCAATCACCAAATGTTGTGATGCCTCATCACCACATTGACCTGTACATTGTGGTCAGACGAAAGAACGCGAGCAACAATGTGTAGACCCGCATGAGCGGGAAGAGGCAAGAGGCGCACAGTGAGTGAAAGATACACACCAATGGAAGCGGACGAGAAGCATGACCAGGAGCGGCACGAGCCGGGGCTTTACGAAATCCGTATCAAAGGACACCTCGATGACAGACGGGCCGCCTGGTTTGAAGGCCTGACCCTTACGCGGGACGGCAACGGCGATACGATCCTGGCGGGCCCGGTGGTAGACCAGGCGGCGCTACACGGGCTGCTGAGGAAGGTGCGCGACCTGGGTATGCCACTAATCGCCGTGGCCCGCAAGACACCAGGCAGATAAGTGAGGCACCAAAAACACTGAGTAGGGACAAGGTACTCAGAAAGGAGAGTTGTTTTTGATCTATTCTTAGCCTTTTCCGAGCATGGGAACGAGGCAGGGACCACAATTCTAGTCACGTCTAATTGCACGAAGTATGTCAGCACCACAAATATCCACAAAGGAGAAAAACAATGGCAACCATTACTACCAGCAGTATCAACGAAAGTACGCATTCGGGCTCGAAGACCAAAGTCACCAAGGAGAGCAAGATAACAACCTCGAACCTAATCCGCTGGACCGGTATATCAACCATCGTGGCAGGGGTCATTTTCGCAGCCATTCAGCCGATCCACCCGGCTGACGTTGTCGGGTCAGTCAACACCCAAGCATGGGCAATCATCACCGGTTTGAAGACGGCCATGTGCCTCCTCCTTATGCTCGGCATCGTGGGGCTCTACACCAGGCAGGCAAACAAAGCCGGTTGGCTCGGATTGGCGGGCTTCCTCCTCTTTAGCCTTTCCTGGGCGGTACAGACGGCCTTTGTCTTCGCCGAATCCTTTATCCTCCCGCCGCTGGCCCCACTGGCTCCGAAGTTTGTAGATGGTATCCTGGGGATCTCCTACAGCCGTGTCAGCGAGGTAGACCTCGGAGCAGCCCCGGCGATATATCAACTGGTAGTAGGGGGAGGCTATGTGCTTGGCGGCGTGCTGTTCGGCATCGCGATGCTCCGCGCCGGTATCCTGCCACGCTGGGCAACAGGGCTCTTTACCGCCACCGCCGCTTTGACCCCCCTGGCTGCCTTCTTCCCCCACGCAATTCAGCGCCTGGCAGCTATGCCCATGGGGTTGGCTCTGGCCGTGCTGGGCTACGCACTCCTGACCGAGCGGCGAGCGCAAGCCGTGGAAGAGCAAGCCTCCGAGGCCGTGCCCAGCAAGGTAAGCCCCCAGTTGAGCCAAACTGCAGCCCGGTAAGTTCTGTGCAAACCACATCGGTAGACAAGCGGCTGTATGGCCGCTTGTCTCATTGAAACCCCGATGGTGGCGCAATCAATCGCCACCTGGCCCGGATGTGAAACGCACACATTACTGCATACATCATTTCAAGGAGTTGAAAATGAAAACCAATGTCTATGATGAACGTGAAGCGCCAGGAGCGCCGCAGCTAGATGCGTTAGGGCCAGCGGGGCCGGCAGTGAAGCCTGCGCCATCGAAAAGCAAGAGATCTGGCAATGCTGGTTCGGCAAAGTGGCTAATCGCGGGGCTGCTCTTCCTGAGCGCCATTCCTATGATCGCGGGCGCCCGCCGCCTGACACAACTGACCGGCGGCGCAGAGATCACGCCAGCCAATTCACGGTTTCTTGCTTCGCCCCTGCCCGTGATGCTGCATATCGCGAGCGCCAGCGTCTACTGCATACTGGGAGCTTTCCAGTTCTCACCCGCTTTCCGGCGGCGCAGGCCCGGATGGCACCGCATAGCGGGGAGGCTCCTGGTGCCGGCAGGCTTGCTGGTGGCACTTTCAGCCCTCTGGATGATCCTCTTCTATCCCCGCCCGGTGGGTGACGGTGATCTGCTTGCTGCTTTTCGTCTCCTCTTTGGATCGGCCATGATTGTGTCTATCGTCCTCGGATTTACCTCCATCATGCACAAGGACGTGAAGCGGCACCGTGCGTGGATGATGCGCGCCTACGCTATCGGGCTCGGCGCGGGCACTCAGGCCCTGGTCCTCATGGTCGGGGAAATGATCGCGGGCCGGCCCGGTGAGCTGAGCAGAGCGCTCCTCATGGCGGCGGCCTGGGTGATCAACCTCGCTGTTGCTGAATGGGCCATACGCAGGCAGCTTCACCCGCTTTGCATGCGCGGTGCTGGCAGACCAAGTGACGTTCAGACCAGGCTGGTGCCTCGGGTCTAAGACTTCTGAACGCTTTGCCCTGAATCGGATACAGAGAGCACGCGGCATTACAGCGGTTACCCAGAGCACTCCGGTCGCCATGGCTACCCCTAGCAGAGCCGCAAGATATCCTACCGGGCCGTACCACGCGGGCTGGTTGGTAGGGCGGAACGGAAGCGTAAAGAAATCTCTCATCGCCGTCCCTCCGTCTCCTCTGCCTCATTCGTTCGCTCGCCCAGGACCGGCACCCTTGCACCTCCGCTCGTTTCTCGTGTTCCGCCCGCTGGGCTGGATCGTCCACGAGCAGCCGGGATCACTATGTGCACATCCTGAGTAACTATATTGAGCAACCGGTGGGACATGGGGGGTCGAAATAGCTGTTCGAAAGGGCTGCGGTTCGTTTTGCCGACCACTATCTGCGTTATGTGGCGCTCCTTAGCGAACCTGGCCAGGTTCGCCGCTACATCGCTATCTTCCAGGTAGACTACTTCAGCCCCCAAATCGACAGCAAGCTCCATATTGTCCCGCAGGCTGGCTTCATCTTCAGGTGTTACTTGGTCCCACGGCTTCTTCACGTGCACAGCGATCAGTAGGGCTTTCAAGCCTCGCGCCAGGTGCCAACCACGCCTTATCAGATCCTTGCTGAAAGGCCGACAGTCCACAGCCACCAGAATACGCTCGGTGGCGGCCCACGCGTCCTGGATTGCGTGCTCGGCCATGTATCGCTCGAGGGCTGTGTCCACGTTCTCGGCAGTGCGTCGCAAGGACAGCTCCCGGAGTGCGGTGAGGTTGCCTTTCCTGAAGAAGTTTTGCAAAGCCATGCGTGCCTGAGCGGGCGGGTAGATTTTGCCTTCCTTCATGCGCCGGTGCATCTCGTCGACCGAAATGTCCACCAGCGATACCTCGTCGGCCCGATCCACGATCCAATCAGGCACAGTCTCCCTAACGGCTACTCCGGTGATGGTCTCCACCGTGGTATGCAGGCTCTCGATATGCTGCACGTTGATGGTGGTCCACACATCAATACCGGCATTCAACAAATCTAAAACATCCTCGTAGCGCTTCTTGTGCTGTGAGCCGCGGACGTTCGTGTGGGCAAGTTCGTCCACCAGGGCAATCTGGGGGCAGCGCGCGATGACCCCTTCTGTGTCCATCTCCTCCAACACCACTCCCTGGTATTCGATCCGCTTGCGTGGCACTATCTCCAGATCACCAATTTGGGCCGCAGTTTGCGGACGACCATAGGTTTCCACGAACCCGATTACTATGTCCACTCCTTTGACCTTATCCTCGCGTGCTTCAACCAGCATCTCGTAGGTCTTGCCCACGCCGGGTGCCGCCCCCAGGAAGATACGTAGCCGCCCCTCACCTGGTGACGTGCTGGGGGTCTGGAACTCTTCCTCTTCTGCCTGAAGGCGGGCCAACATAGTTTCGGGTCTAGGTCGCTCAGGCTCACGCTCGTAAGTTGGATTACTCATCTGGTTTATGATAGACCATTAGCTGTCAGTAGTTAACGGTCTGCGAGAACGCATCAGTTGCTACTCCTAGCTGCTGCGCGCAGCTCGTATCGCCTCAAACGCGGCTATAATCATCGCGGCTACTTCTTCCAAAGTGACACGGCTGGTATTGAGCACCATATCATAGATAGAGGGGTCGTCCGGCATCACGTTATATAGATAGCGGTAGTACGCTTCACGAGCGTAGTCCGCCTCCGTGATCCTGCGGCGCACGTCTGTTTCACTGACCTTCTCACGCTCCATCACACGCTTCAGGCGCACTGTGAAGTCGGCCACCAGGCGCAGATTGACCACGTTCCTGTGGGTCAGCAGGACGAGGTTCGCCCCGCGGCCCACGATGATCAGGTTACCCTGGCGCGCCAGGTCGTTGAGCGTCTCATCTACGGCTGTGATGTACTTCTCGGATTGCTCTTTGTAGACGCGCAGGTCCTGGAAACTGGGGCGCTGCTCGTAGACCCTCTCGATCTTGGCGATGTCCAGGCCGCTACGTTGCGCGGCCATAGTAAGGAGTTCTTCCTCTATCACCCGGAAGCCCAGTCTGTTCGATAGCATCTGGGCGACTTCGCTGGTGCCCGCCCCATACTGGCGCGAGATCGTGATTACGTTGACATCAACCGGCCCGTCTGCGTTCATATTGACCATTCCCATTATCCCCCTCCCTGTAGCGCATCCAGCGCGAGATTCAACTTCAGCACATTCACACGAGGGTCGCCCAGGAAGCCCAGGTCGCGCCCTTCCGTGCCCTGGTCCACCAGTTTCTGCACATCGGCCTCGCTCATGCCCCTGGCCTTCGCCACCCTGGGCACCTGTAGCCTGGCGGCGGCGGGCGAGATGTCCGGGTCCAGGCCGCTCGCCGATGCGGTCGCCAGATCGACGGGCACAAGGGCACTGGCCGGTAGCCCCTCTATGCTGCGCACGTTGTCTGCTTCTGCCACCGTATTAGTTAGCACCAGCTTGGCGCTGGTGGGGCCGAGGTTGGAGCCGCTCGAGACGCCTGGCTCGGTGTCACCCCCGGCTTCGCCTTCTGCCCAGGCAAAGCCAAGTGAGGAGAATGTGGTACCCCCCGATGGCCTGCCATAGAAGTATTTGGTGTTCGTGAACACCTGCTCCAGCAGGAGCGACCCTACAGGCTGGCCTTTGCTGTCGTAGGCAATGCTGCCGTTTGCCTGCGAGTTGAAGGCCACCTGTGCTATCCCCGTCACCACCAGAGGGTAAATGATGCCTGTGATGAGCGTGATCATCAGCACCATCCCCAGCCCTATTAGTAACTGCCTCCCGATGTTCAGGCCAGCCTCGACTGTGTCATCAGGTGGGTTGACCCGCATAGCCTCTGCGTAAAGTAGCCCTGTCGCGGTGGGCCCATCTCCCATAATGTTAGTTGTAGCTTTCGTCTTCATTCTTATTTGCTCCTGGCCCAGCTTAACTACCCAAGCCCAACAGGTTCATCAATATGTCGATTACCTTGATCCCGATGAAGGGGGCGATTATGCCCCCTAGGCCGTAGATCAAGATGTTGCGGCGCAGCACCTGGGCAGCAGGCATTGCCCGATAAGGGACGCCGCGCAACGCCAGTGGTATCAGCAACACGATGATCAGTGCGTTGAAGATGATGGCGCTCAGGATGGCTGTGCCAGGATTGAGGAACGTGATATTGAGCGCTCCCAGTTCCGGATACGTCACAGAGAAGGCTGCCGGGATGATGGCGAAGTATTTCGCCACGTCGTTGGCTATGGAGAAGGTAGTCAACGACCCACGCGTCATCAGCAGTTGCTTCCCGATCTGCACTATGTCCAGCAACTTGGTTGGGTCTGAGTCCAGATCGACCATGTTACCCGCTTCTTTGGCCGCCGATGTACCGCTGTTCATGGCTACTGCTACGTCAGCTTGCGCCAGTGCGGGCGCATCGTTCGTGCCGTCACCCGTCATTGCCACCAAACGGCCCTCGGCTTGCTGCTCCTTTATGATCCTGATCTTGTCTTCCGGCTTGGCCTGGGCCACAAAGTCATCCACGCCTGCCTCGCGAGCTATGGTGGCTGCGGTGAGCTGGTTGTCGCCCGTTATCATGATCGTGCGTATGCCGATCCGCCGCAGGTCCTCGAACCGCTCGCGTATGCCCGGCTTCACCGTGTCCTTCAGGTAGATGATGCCCAGCATGTCGCCATTGCTGGCGACGGCCAGGGGCGTTCCACCCTCGCCTCCCACGAAGTCGGCTATTGCTTGCAGATCGGGCGGCACCCTGTTGGCCTGACGAGCCACCGAGTCTACAGCGCCTTTGATGATTCGGGTGCCATTCAAGCTGCTACCACTGATCCTCGTTTCGGCGGTGAACGGGAGCAATTCGACCGCCGGGCCGAGCCATTCTGCAGGGGCCGTGTAGCCCATGCGCTCCGCGAGCCCTACTATAGACTTGCCTTCGGGCGTATCATCGGCCACTGAGGCGAGTAGCGCAGCCTGCGCCAGCTCGTCGCGGGTATGGCCGTCCACCGGGATGAACTCCGAGGCCATGCGGTTGCCGAAGGTGATAGTGCCGGTTTTGTCGAGCAGCAGCACGTCCACGTCTCCCGCGGCTTCCACAGCCCGCCCGCTCATGGCCAGCACGTTCTGTTGCACGAGCCTGTCCATACCTGCTATGCCGATGGCCGATAGAAGCGCACCGATGGTGGTCGGTATGAGAGTGACCAGCAGAGCCACCAGGGTGATGACCGATATGAGCGAGTTAGAGTACTGCGCGAACGGGCCGAGTGTGACCACGACGATCAGGAAGATGACTGTGAGGCCCACGAGCAGGATGTTCAGGGCAATCTCGTTAGGCGTCTTCTGGCGGGCCGCGCCCTCGACGAGAGCGATCATGCGGTCGAGGAAGGTCTGCCCAGGATCGGCGGTGATCCTGATTACGAGGGAGTCCGAGATGATCGTGGTGCCGCCCGTCACGCTGGACGAGATGTCGGTGCCCGGCTCTTTGATCACAGGGGCCGACTCGCCCGTGATAGCCGCCTCGTTCACGTAGGCCACCCCTTGCAGCACTTCGCCGTCCGAAGGTATCAAGTCGCCCGCCTCAACAAGCACCAGGTCGCCTTTTCGAAGTTCAGAGGCAGATATGACCGTGAAGCTACGGCTCTCCCTGTTGGTCAGCCTCTTGGCCTGCGCGCCGACCTTGGTCTTGCGGAGCGTGTCGGCCTGGGCCTTGCCTCGACCTTCAGCCAGCGCCTCCGCGAAGTTGGCGAAGATCACAGTCGCCCACAACCAGATTATTATCAGCCCGTTCACGATAACTGTCCTCAGGTCCGTGCCGTCGGCTATCAGTTTGATCAGTATCAGGCTGGTTAGCAGGCTGCCTGCTTCAACCACGAACATGACGGGGTTGTACACGAGGTGGCGGGGATCAAGCTTCCTTATGCTGTCCCGTAGAGCAGGTCCCATAAGCTCTCGCGTGAAGAGCCTCTGTGGGCCTTTGTTCCGCTTCTCGGGCGCAGGAACCTGTGCTCTTTCCATTTCAATTGCCCCAACATTCATTGCCATTTATCGTTGCTCCAGTTGTCCGTAGCTATCAGCTATTAGCTATTGACCATGTTTGACGATTCCGTCGGTCGTCCGTCTTCAGTACGTTTTCCCTGCCAGCATTTGCAGATGTTCCACTATAGGGCCGAGCGAATATACAGGGAAGTAGGTTAGCGCTCCTACAATAATGATCACGCCTATCAATAGGCCGACGAATAGCGCGCCGGTCGTGGGGAATGTGCCCGCCGTGACCGCCGAGCGCTTCTTTGAGGCCAACGAGCCTGCCAGGGCCATCATCGGCACGATGAACGCGAACCTGCCCGCGATCATTGCCAGCCCAATCGTCAGGTTATAGAATGAGGTATTCGCACTTAGGCCCGCGAAAGCCGAGCCATTGTTGCCCGTACCCGACGTAAAGGCATACAATATCTCAGACAAGCCGTGCGGCCCTATGTTATTCCGCGAGTCGAGCGCACCGGGCCAGACGATCGCAAGGGCAGTGAAGCCCAGGATCGATAGCGGTAGCACGAGGATGCACAGCGTGACCATCTTCATGTCGTAGGCTTGTATCTTCTTACCCAGGTATTCGGGCGTGCGACCCACCATCAAGCCGGCGATAAACACCGCCAGCACTGCGAAGATCAACATGCCGTACAGGCCCGATCCTGCCCCACCGAAGACGATCTCTCCGAGGGCGATATTGGCCAGTGGCACAAGCCCGCCGATTGGCGTAAAACTATCGTGCATAGAGGTGACGGCTCCATTCGAAGCGTCCGTAGTTATTGTGGCGTACTGGGCGCTGGTGTAGATGCCGAAGCGCACCTCTTTGCCTTCCATGTTGCCCCCTGCCTGGAGGGCGCTAGTCGTCTGGTCAAGCCCGGCGTGCTGGGTCAACAGGGGGTTGCCGGCTTGTTCCGCCCAGCCGGTGACAATTAGGCCCACCAGGAAGAGAGAGGTCATGGCAGACCACAAGGCCCACCCCTGGCGCTGGTTGCCTACCATGCGGCCGAACATATAAGTCAGAGCCGAGCCGATAGAGAAGATAGATAGCATTTGGATGAGGTTGGTGAGAGGCGTCGGGTTCTCGAATGGGTGGGCGCTATTCGCATTGAGGATGCCCCCACCGTTCGTGCCAAGCTCCTTGATAGCTTCCTGTGAGGCGACAGGTGCACCCACGATAGTCTGGACCCCTCCCTGTAGCGTATGCACCGTCAGGTACGAGTTGAAGTTCTGGATCGCACCCTGAGATACATATGCGATTGCAATTGCGATCGAAATGGGCAGCAGGATGTACAGGATGCAGCGTGTCATATCGACCCAGAAATTGCCCAGGGCACGCGTCTCTTTGCGTGCGAAGGCCCGCACTAACACCACCGCCAGCACGATACCAACGGCAGCCGAGGTGAAGTTGTGCACCGCAAGACCCGCCATATTGGTCAGGTAGGACATGGTGGTTTCCGGCACATAGCCCTGCCAGTTGGTGTTGGTGGTAAAGGAAGCCGCCGTGTTGAAGGACGAGTCGGCACTCACCGCCCCCAGCCCTTGTGGGTTGAGCGGGAGCCACTGTTGTACTCGCTGCTGCACATAAGTCAGCAAGAGACCCACTATGCTGAAGCCCAGCATCGCCGATGTGTACGATAGCCAATTCTGCTCACGCTCCGGGTTGATGCGAAACAGCCTGTAGATAACCCGCTCCACCGGCGTGAGCACAGGCGATAGGATGTTACGCTGGCCTTGAAATACCTGCGCCATGAAGATGCCCAGGTATTTGGTGATTACCACCAGCAGCGCCAGGAAAACTACAAGCTGCACAATGGCAGGAATTAGTGTGTCCATTAAGTAGTTACCTCGGAAGCGGGAGAAGTTGTCAGTAGCTAGCAGCTAGCAGCTAGCAACTAGTGGGTCACTTGTCACAAACATCGCCATTTCTCGCTATTGATGCAGAGACAAAGGCGCATAGGCGGCGAGCGTGCCTTATGCTGGGCTGCACATCCGTAGCTCTTTCAGTCGCATGTGGAGCACCCAGCACAATGGC
>JBBRDO010000083.1:0-21856 GCA_038203825.1 Chloroflexia bacterium
GGTACTGATCGTCCCAAATTGACGTATCACTCGCTACGTAAAATGTATCACGCATCGAACTCAAGAACCAGGAGAACGGACATGATCCAACCCGCAATTTCGTCACCCTCGACACTCCCCTCCATCGGGGACCTGCTGGCCCGGGGCAAGCAGGCTGCAATGATGGGCCAGCGCGACCTCGCTCGTGAGCTGCTCGCCTACGTGGTCTACCTGGAGCCTGTCAATGCGGATGGCTGGCTCTGGCTCTCCGGCGTGGTTGATTCTCCTGAGCAGGTTCGCTACTGCCTCCAGCGCACTTTGCGCATCGAGCCCGGCAACATGCGTGCCCTGCGTGGCATGGAATGGCTCGAGTCTCGCCAGAAGGACATTGATGATGCCCGCGCCGCAGCAGAGCGCGTCAAACCCTACTGGCAGACCAGCAAGCCCAAACCGCTGCTCAACTTGATCAAGAAGCGTAACGAGAGCGCTGCTACCGCTTCGGGCGAAACTCACACTTCCAGTCGCGCCATCCCGAGTTGGACCTCCGTCGCCCCCTCTGCCACCCGGACTCCTACCCGCTCCGCCCGCTCAAACATGCCTACTATGCCTGTTTCCGCCGCCACCCTCGAACGCTTGACGTCGGTCGGCTCCGCTTCGGGCATGCCAATCCCCGTCAAGGATCGCGAGTACCGCGAAACCGTCCTCTCGGCCGATGACGATCTCGCCCCACGCTTCGTCACCAACGCAGCTTTACATAATCTGTGGAAGGCCGTGCAGAAAGTGACAGGCGACCCCGGCTTTGAGACGATCCTGGAAAACTCGGGTCTTATCGAGCTAAGTGGTTACTTCCCCGAACCCGATGAGAGCCCTGCCATCAACTACACCCGCTTTGGTGCCTTCGTCGAAGCGATGGAAGAGTTCTACGGCAGTGCCGTCGAAGCCTTACAGGTCAAAGTCGGTCGCGAAATGTTCAGGCAGGAACTCGCCAACAAAGGCAAACTAGCCACCATGAAGGGCATCTCCTACAAGCTGATGTCTCCCGACAAGAAACTGCAAACGGTGCTCATGGAGCTAGCCGACGCCCACGTCCGCATGGGTATGGAGGCCTACTTCGAGGAGCGCGAAGGCGGTTATCTCTTCGCTATCGAAACCTGCCCCTACTGCTATGGCAGGCTCACCAACGCCCACTGCAACATAACATCAGGCTACCTCACCGCAGGCATCGAATGGGCCATCGGGCGCACCCTCCCAGTCGCAGAGAGCAGCTGCCGCGGCCTCGATGAGCCTGAATGCACCTACTGGATCCCCACCGTTTAGCTTGATCCGATCCATGTTTGCTACATAAATCATTCACCTGTGGAACTCGGCTTCAGTGGATACAACCTATTGACACGGAAACAGGGGCGACCGCATTGGCCGCCCCCTCCCTTTTTCACAGACATTCACGCATTTAGCGGCAACCAACGCTCGCGCAAATCGTTACATAACCAGGGGGCCGGCTATGCCAATCACTAGAAATCGCGCTAACATAAATCGTGCACTTGCGTCTATCTTGCTACTCCTGTTGCTCGCGCCTTTACTCGCGCCAACATCAACCACGCCCGCGCAGGCCCAATTGACAGGCAACAAGCAGGCCTCCACCCTCGCCACCAATTTCATAGTTGGCGCGAACTACGAGGGTCCTGTCGACCGTGCCTGGGCCATGTGGGAACCCGATAAGTTCGACCCCGGACTGATCGCCCAGGACTTCACCCGCGCAAACTCGGTCGGCATCACCATGCTCCGCATCTTCGTCCAAACTGCCCTGCGCGACGACATTAACAACGGCGACTTCTCAAAGCTCGATGCCGTTATCTCCCTGGCCGAACAGCATAACCTCAAGCTACTCCTCACCCTCACAGATTGGGCCGAACCCAACCTGGCCCGCGCCGCCGACCTTGATCGCCGCATCGCCACCCACCTTGCCGGCAACCCCACGATCTTCGGCTACGATGTAAAGAACGAGCCTCAATTCACAGACATAGCGGGCGCCATCTATCCCACCGGTACGACCGTGCCTCTCCAATCTCCCGATCTGATTCGCTCCTACGGCGAGATCGTGTCGCGTGCGAGCATCTCCGACTATCGCAAGAACTCGAGCCTGATCCCGGCGCGCATGACGGACGAGCAAGCCTACGCAATGGCGAATTACTACGAGCTCTACAAGCGCTTTCTCAGCGACTCCTCCGCCTGGGTGGGTAACCATCCGTCTACTACGACGCTCGACTACATGGACTCGCCCGATGCTGCCAGGTGGGGTCCCTATCTCTCCGCGCTCGATGCTACGCTCTCGACGTGGGTAAACACACAAGCCGATGCCCTACGCCAGGGCGACCCCGGCAGGCCGCTCACAGTCGGCTACAGCAATATAATCCTCGCCAAGCTGCCCTCCAACCGTCGCCTCGACTTCGGCTCTGTCCACCGCTTTCCATCCCATGGCTACAGCGGCCTCAGCACGACCTTTCTCGTCCTCGACAACCTCCAGCGCACATTCGCGCCGCAGCCCTATATGCTCGAAGAGTTCGGCTATCCCGGCCAGACCAAAAATGGAAGCGGGGGTGTAACCGGCTTCGATCCGCGCACTACCTCCAATCTCGAAGCTGCGACCTGGCTCTACCTGTACACTCACGGCTTCATGGGCGGCGCCAAGTGGATGCTCAACAACTTCCCGCAAGGTTACGACCCGGCCCAGAACACGTTCGGCATGTTCGACAACAACGGCCAGCCCAAGATTACCGCGCAATCCCTCGGCCAGATCTCGCCCCTGTTTGCGGGCGGCCTCCCGACCAAAATGGCTTACTCCGGGATCAAGCCCGATAGCGCCAGCGCTGTACAATTCTCGTACGCCTCGCCCGACACCGTTATCGCCGGTGGCCGCGTCTATACAGGCACCTTCGTAAGCTACGTGTCCGACGCCCCCGGCGTCTTCATAGCAAGCAGGCAGGACGGCGCGATGACCCTCTATTCAACCACCACTACCACCGCCACACTCTCTCTGCCGTCCCTCCTCGGCGTGGCAACCTCCGAGTTGGGGCGCATAGCCCTGATAGCACACGATGCTTCCGGCGCGCTCTATACCCCCAGCCCACCCTCGCTGAACGGTGACATCCTGACCATCCCGGCCATGCATGGCCTCCACACCTACCGCCTCACTGCTGTACCGGCCGCATTTGAGGATGCCGGTCCCCAGCCTAGCCCCGACTCGATCTACTTCCCTCAGACCCACCATAACGTATCTGCCGCCTTTCTCACCTACTGGCAAAAGTATGGTGCGCTCTCCATCTTCGGCTACCCGGTCTCCGAGCCATTCCTTGAGGGCGGCTACACCGTGCAATACTTCGAGCGTGCCCGCTTCGAGCTCCACCCCGAAAACGCAACGCCCAACAATGTGCTCCTCAGCAGGCTCGGCATCGACCTGACCTCCACACGCACCTTCCCACGAATAGATTCCTTCGAGTCTGTGCCCGACCACGTCTACTTCCCCGAGACAGGCCATTCCCTCAACTACGCCTTCCTAAGCTACTGGCAAACCAACGGCGGCCTGGCCCTCTTTGGCTACCCTATCTCTGAAGAGATCAGCGAGCGCAGCGCTGTCGACGGCAAGAACTACACGGTGCAGTACTTCGAGCGCGCCCGCTTCGAGTATCACCCGGAATACAAAGGCACGTCCGCCGAAGTCCTCCTCGGCCTCCTGGGCATAAATATGATCCGGGCCAAAGGTTGGACTCCCTAGACATTACGCAAAACAGGGGGTTGACAGGGGCGCGCCTGTCCGTGGGTTGGGGGGTGTCCCCCTACTCCCCACTCTTTTTCTTCCTCCTCTCCCTGCAGGGAGGGGCCGGTGGTGAGTCTTCACAATCCTCCCCTCTCGGGGAGCAAGTCGGCCGAGGGACAGGAGTGGCTCCCGTCCCTCGGCCCTTTTGTCTTTTGGCCGCTGAAACCCTATAATCCCTAGTATGTGCGGCATCTACGGCATCTGGCATCGGAACGGGCAAGCTGTCGATTTGCTGGCCGTTCAACGCGCCATCACCGCCATGCGCCACCGGGGGCCCGACGACGAGGGCTATCTGCTCGCTAACACCCACAAAAGTACTTACATATTGTGCGCGGGTGACGACACCCGCCCTGAGATCGATCTTCCTCACATCCGCGACTTCGCAGGCTCTCACTTCGACCTGGCGCTGGCTTTCCGCAGACTCTCTATCCTCGATACCACGCCCGCCGGCCACCAGCCTATGTCCCTCACCGGCAGCGGCATCTGGCTGGTGTTCAACGGCGAGATCTACAACTACATCGAGCTGCGTGCTGAGCTTGCCGCCCTCGGACACTCGTTCCACACCAACTCTGACACCGAAGTGATCCTGGCTGCTTACCGCCAATGGGGCAGCGAGTGCGTCCGCCGGTTCAACGGCATGTGGGCTCTTGCCCTGTGGGATGCTGACCATCGTCGCCTTCTGCTATCCCGCGACCGCATGGGCGTGAAGCCTCTTTACACAGTCGCCGGTACCGAGGGAACCTTTGCCTTCTCGTCCGAGATAAAGGGTCTGCTAGCGGGCGGCGTCGTGCGCTTCCACCCCTCCGCAGGCGCTGTCTCGCGCTATGTGGCCGAGGGGGTCATGCCCTCGCACAAGCACGGCGATACCTTCTTCGAGGGTGTACAGCAACTACCCGGCGGCTACAACGCGCTCATCACTAACGACAAGCGAACAGCCCACCCCTACTGGTCACTGCCCCGTGTGCAATCTGCCCCGGACGCTCAGCCTCCCGCCTCTGAATCGGACGAAATTGCTCAGTATGCAGGCCTTTTCACCGACTCGGTACGTCTGCGTCTGCGCGCCGATGTGCCTGTAGGCACCTGCCTGTCCGGTGGCCTCGACTCCTCCTCCATCGTGGCTGTCGCAGGTCGCTTGATGCAGACTGAGCACGCGGTGTCCCTTGAGCGCCTCGGCGATCACCAGCAGACTTTCAGTGCGGTCTACAACACTAGTGGCCCCTGGAACGAGCGCCCCTACATTGACCAGGTGGTTGGCTACACGGGCGCGGCGGCCAACTTCGTCTACCCCACGGAAGATCGCCTCTGGGACGACCTGGCGCGTCTGGTGTGGCATCAGGACGAGCCCTTCCAGTCTACAAGCATCTTCGCCCAGTGGTGCGTCATGGGCCTCGCCCACGAGCGTGGCGTGACCGTCCTGCTGGACGGGCAGGGCGCCGACGAACTCCTGGGCGGTTATCGTCCTTTCGCGGTGTGGCTGGGACAACTTTTGCGTGCTGGGCGAGTCTCCCAGGCGCTGCGCGAGAGTGCATCCATAGAGGAGGTAACAGGCCTCAATCCTCTCCCCCTGCTGGCGCGCGGCCTTGCCCAGCAGTTGCCGCCTGCTGTCCTTAAGAGGCTGAGGCGTTCCCGAATGCAGAGCGCCCTCAATTCGTCCGGCCTGTCGTCCGACCTCGGCGTCGAGTTTGCGGCCGGTATGGCACACAGCGGCGACGGATATGCGGGCCTGCGCGACCTCGATACCCACCTGTCGCGACTGCTTCTCGAGGATTCTCTGCCCACCCTCCTGCGCTACGAAGACCGCAACTCGATGGCTTTCTCCATTGAGGCTCGCGTGCCCTTCCTCGACTACAGGCTCATAGAACACGTATTCACCAGGGCCTCGCACCTCCGCATAAAGTACGGCTGGACCAAGTGGATACAGCGCCAGGCCGTGTCCACTCTCTTGCCGCATGACATTGTCTGGCGGCGCGACAAAGTCGGCTTTGAGACCCCCGAGCAGCAGTGGTTCCGCGCAGGCAAATCTCAGCTGCTGGATATCTTGCAGAGCGATAACCAGGCCGCAGATTACCTCGACATGAGCTACGTGCGGCGCGAAGCACCCAGGCTTATAGACGCAGGTGCTACGGCGCAGGTCTGGCGCTGGCTGAACCTGACTCTTTGGCTGCAACAATTCAAGCGAGCAACCGGCAATGTCGCTGCTGCATAGGCAGCCTCGCAGCAATGCCGCCACAGGGCAGGAATGAGGGATGAGCCACATTCCATACTGTATAATCCCACTGTGGAGACATTATCTTCTTGAGCGCTGATGTGTTGCTTCCCCAGGCACCAACCCCCCAGGCAGGGCAGGCGACCGGCTCGGTTCAGAGCCGCACTTTGCTTGCGCTCCTCAGCATGGTCGGACGCGAGCTTGCGATCAAGCTGCTGGCGTTTGCCGGGTGGATAGTGCTGGCGCGGTTGCTCGACCTCTCAACGTTTGGGCTTTTTGCCGTGTCGAGCTTTGCGGTCAACCTGTTCGTGGTTGTGTTCGAGGTCGGGCTTGGAGCCTCATTCGTGCGCGACAAAGATGTTGATCAGCGCGAACTGGCTGCTCTTTTCACTTACCAGTTACTCTGGGTGGTGCTGTTGGCGGCTGTGGTTGCCGGCGGCTGGTCCCTTCTATCGGATGTCCTGCCAGGGCTGCCCGAGGCGGGACCTGTTGTGCCTGCGCTGGCTCTGTCATTCGTGGTTATTTCGCTCCGCACTGTGCCCTCTATACTCACGCAGCGCAGGTTGGCCTACGGCCCTCTCGTGATATCCGATGTGCTGGCCCAGGCGGCATACTGGATCGCCGCTATTGTCGCTGCTTTCGCCGGATCCGGCGTGTGGAGCGTGGTTGCAGCTTGCGTGGCGTTTAGCACTGTTGGGACGCTCGTGCTTTTCGCCCGGGTGCGATGGATGCCGTCCTGGTCGCTCGATTGGCGACGCTTACATAGCAGAGCGCGCTTCAGCCTGTCCTACCAGGGACAACAGGCGGCAAGCCTCATCAAGTACGCTATGCTACCCGCGCTTGGGGGCATGGCGGCAGGCAGCAGCGGCATAGGCTACGTTACATGGGCGCACCAGATCGCGGTCGTGCCGATTCAGCTAACGCAGCTTGTGTCGCGTGTGAGCTTCCCTGCTATGTCTCGCCTCCAGGACAACCATGAGGCCCTGGCACGCATGACCGGTGCAATACTGAAATGGACCTGTCGCCTGACCTTTCCAGCATGCGCCTTGCTAATAGGGCTTGGCCCACAACTTACTGAGTATGTCTACGGGACAAAATGGCTCCCCGCGCTGCCTGTTTTCTATTTATTCTCCGCGAATACGGCCATTAATGCGCCTGTCGGCGTGCTATTGCCAATCCTTTACGCGCTGGGGCGCGGCGCGCAGGCTTTCAGGATACTGGCTGGCATGGTCGTGCTCACATGGCTGTTCGGGCTTGCCTTCATCGCCCTGGGTTGGGGGATCGAATCTGCCGCCATGGGCTTTCTCGCGGGCATGATTGCAGCTTTCCTGGCTGTGCTATATGAAGTGCGCGATTTCAAAGAGCTACGCCCGTTGCGCTCGATCCTTATGCCGGCTACATCCGCACTCATGGGCGCAATTCTTCTCCAACTTTTCGCACCCTCCTTTGTTCATGGCCTGCCGGCGCTGGTGGCCGTAGGGGCGGTTGCTGGGGCTGTCCTGCTCGGCGTCAACCTGTGGGGCGATTATCGCGCGGCGTGGACGACGGTCAGGTCTCGCTCAGGTAGCTTGCTGGGGGCAGATCGCGTTGACGTGGCTGAGGACGGGAAGGACGTTCGTATTGGCACGTCCTGAACTTCGTTCGCGACAGGCGGCACCATTGAGCGTGGCGATTGACGCCCACATGGTGGGGGCCCACGAAACGGGCAACGAGACATATGTGGTGCATCTGGCTTCGGCGTTGGCGCGGCTGGGCGGCTACAAGTACAAGCTCTATACCCCTCGACCGCATGCAATTCCCCCGCAAATCGCCGCGTCTGAGTGTGTGTCTATACACTCATTTGGGAACGTGCCGGCGTTCGTGCGCATACCCTGGCTTTATCCTCGCATGGCAGCCGAGGATGGCGTTGGTTTGCTCCACATGACTTACATGGCCCCGCTGCGCCTTCGGTGCCCCCTCGTGTTGAGCATCCATGACGTTTCGTACAAGGTATACCCACAGTTCTTTTCGCCACGCGTGCGCTTGTTGCTGGCCCTGCTGGTTGGGCCGGGCATAAGGCGCGCGGCGCGCGTCGTCACGATCTCCGAGAGCTCGAAGCGAGACATTATCCGCTTTTATGGCGTTCGTCCTGAAAAGATTGTAGTTACACCACTTGCTGCGGGTTCGCAGTATATGCCGCAGCCGGCAGACGAAGTAGCCAGGGTGCTGCGCGCACACAATTTGTCCGGCAGGTATGTACTGGCCGTGGGCAACAAGCAGCCGCGCAAGAACCTGTCGCGCCTCGTGCGGGCATTCAGCACGATCGCGCTGGAGATGCCGGATGTGATCCTGGTTATAGTCGGGCAGAGCGGGTGGCAAGGCTCGGAGGTGGAGCAGACAGTGAATAGCCTCGGCCTGAACACACGAGTGCGCTTTACAGGCTTTGTACCGGATGTCGATCTGCCGACTCTATATTCGGGGGCAGATGTGTTTTGCTATCCATCCCTCTACGAGGGTTTTGGACTGCCACCGTTGGAGGCCATGGCCTGCGGCGCGCCAACCATCACATCCAACACATCGAGTCTGCCTGAGGTCGTTGGTGATGCGGCGCTTACGGTTGACCCACTGTCGGTCGAGCAGCTGGTCGGAGCGCTGCGTAGCCTGTTGGCGGACAGCACGAAGAGGCAGGAATATGGGCGGCGGGCATTGCAGCAGGCTGCCCTTTTCTCCTGGGATAGAACAGCGCGGCTAACAAGAGATGCCTATGACCGGATCACGGGAGTGGTTCGTTAGAAACCCTCGTCCCGCCTAACAAGCGCAGCAACCTGACCACAAGCCCCATGACCCTATCCTCACAGCCTACAATCACGATGATCACCCAGGACGTCGAAGTCACCCGGCGCATCCTGCAAGAGGCCCATACCCTGACGGATGCCGGCTACTCCGTCCGCATCATCACGCGCTCTGCCGGTATCCGCGACAGCAAGGGCACGGTCGAGGGCTTGCCCGTAGAATGGGTCGCTGTACAGGGGCGTGATCCGCGCTTTGGCTGGCTCTACAAACTGGCCGGACTCCGGCGCGGCACTTCGGCAGCGGCCCTCTGGAGTGTGCTGACAGGCAGGCACACCTTCACTCTGCGCGCAACCCCCCGCGCTGTCCGAGCCCGCGCAACGGTCTACCACGCTCACGACCTGAACAACCTGCAGGCCGCCTATACCGCCGCTTGCGAGACCCATGCTAGACTTGTATACGATGCCCACGAGCTATTCCCCGAGATGGGCAACCGCTGGGTGCGCCTCAAACGAGGGTCGTGGCGTCGCCTTGAATCCCGACTCTTGCCGCGCGCCGATCTCGCGATCACTGTAAACGAACTGATTGCAGCGGAAATGAGCAAGCGCTACTCTGTGCCCCCGCCTCTCGTGGTGCTCAACTGTCCCGACCCTCCACCCACCTTTGATCCGTCTGCACGCTACGACCTGATACGCGAGCAACTGGGCCTGTCTCCCGAACGGCGCATAGTACTCTATCAGGGCTGGATGTCGGAAGGGCGTGGGCTCGAGAACCTCGTGCGCTGCGCTCGTCTCCTGGTAAACGATGCTGTTGTTGTGTTCATGGGTTATGGCGACTACGAGTCGAAGCTGGTGGAGATGGCTCAGGCCGAGCCTGAAGGTCGCGTCCACTTCATCCCGGCCGTGCCTCAGCACGACCTGCTTGCTTATTGCGCCTCAGCCGACGTCGGGGTCATCCCTTACCAGGCCGTCGATCTCAACAACTACTACACTTCCCCCAACAAGCTCTTCGACCTGATCCAGGCAAACCTGCCCATCGTCGCCAGCGACCTGCCTTACCTCCGCAAAGTGATCGTAGCCGATAACCTTGGCGTGGTAGCACAACTCGACAGCCCACAGGCCTATGCCGAGTCTATCAACGGCGTGCTCGCTCTCCCCGGCAACGCAGCGGGAATACGCGCCAACCTGCGCCGGGTAGCTCCGCGGTACACCTGGGCCGCCCAGGGCAAAAAGCTGGTTGAGGCCTACAGCGCCTTATCTGCCGACTTTGTTACAATAAAAGGGTGAACTCTCCCCGACATGACGCCCGCATACTGCACGCGCCCACCAATATCGCCGGGATCGCCGGGTTGTTGGCGCAGGCGCAGCGCGATCTCGGCTTCGACTCCACCTCGGTCCAGTACGTCGCAAATAAGTACGACTTCGGCACCGACCGCACTCTCAACCTCTCTCGCGGCGACAGTCCTCTGAAAAAGATAGCCGCCACAGGCTCATTCGCCCTGGGGGCCATCAAGGGTTACGACGTATTCCACCTCTACTTCGGCAATACCCTGTTCCCCTATCCGTACGCCGACCTCCCGGTATTGCGCGCGCTGGGCAAGAAGATCATATTCCACTTTTGCGGATGCGAGGTGCGAGACCGCGACATCACGATGCGCAAGCATTACATCAGCGGGTGCAGCGAGTGTGTATCGTTGGTGTGCCTGGGTAAACACCGTCCCAATCCCGCCTGGGCAGACTTTACCCTGGTATCCACTCCAGACCTGCTCGAGTTCGTGCCCGGCGCCCTGCTCATGCCCGGCCCCGTAGACCTTGCGAAGTGGACGCCGCGCCCGCCTCGCACAACTCCTATCTCGCATGACGATCCCGTGCGTATCCTGCACGCTCCCTCCGACCGCGAAATAAAAGGCACGTCCCACCTTTTGGATGCCATAGAGCGTCTGAAAGCAGCAGGCTACCCAGTTGAGCTTCTTCTACTGGAGGGAGTGCCTCACGACCAAGTTGCCGCGTTTTGCAGCACAGCCGACATAGCGGTTGACCAACTGATGATCGGCGCATATGGCACTGTATCCATCGAAATGATGGCGAAGGGCGTCCCGGTCGTCTGCCGCATACGCGAAGATCTGCGCCCCTACTACCCCGCCGACCTCCCCATCATCAGCGCAGAACCCTTCAGTGACGCCCGCCATTCCGCCCGCAACCCCGGCAAAGACATCTACAACGTCATCGAAGACCTGATTCAACACCCCGAAACTTGGCCCGACCTTGGCAATCGCGGCGTCGCCTACGTCCAACACGAACACGAAATGCACGCAGTAGCACGCCGTGTCCTGGATCTTTACGATCCTTAGCATGGGCCCACCTTTGCCACCCAACGGCTGAAGGGTTGCAAGTTCCTTTCCGCCGGGGAAGAAGTCCTGCCCCTAGCCCTAAACACTGGGGCAGGCCACCGAACTAACGAAGGGGTGCAGGGTGCGCAGTCCCCTGCCTGGGTACCAGGGGTGTCCCCTGGCCCTCACTCCCTCCAAAAAAGCTCCCCTCCCGCATGCTGGAGGGGTTGGGGTGGGTCTTGCCCCACCTGGATATTTACATTGAAGAAGATGCCCGGATGCCGTCCGCCAGTCCTACCGCTGCTGCTCGTCTGCGGGAAGTACGGGCATCGGCCCCAGTGGCCGCGTATTACTATGCGCATGAATAGGCTCCGTGATAGTCGTATTCACCAGCGCCGAACCGTAGTTGTTGTGGTGCGGCGTCGGATACACAACTGTGCGCTTATGCTTATGGCGCTTGGGCGGCTGCAGAGTACCGAACTTGCTCAAAAGCCCCGAACCAAGCCCTATGCACGACAACACGTACAGCATGCCAAGCATCAATATGCCTATCCAGCCAGACACGAAGATAGCAGGTAGTATCGTGCAGGCCAGTATCGCCGCCGCACCCAGCAGCACTTCCATCACCAGCGTCACCGATTGCGAGCTCTTACGCGCTAACGCAGCCTCGATATCAGGGCGATGAGCCGAGTCGTGTATCCGCCTGCCAAGCCACTGGGCTACAACCACAAAGCCGTACAGGTAAACCGCGCCGACCGCTATCCAAACAACGGGTATAAGCACTATGCCGATCACAGTAATAGCCAGCGCCGCCGTTATAATGCCGCCTATAGGTGCCAGCAAAATCGAGGCGATTATGCCTACGGCCACCGATGGTCCAGGCTCCGATTCGAGCGTCGAGCTTGAAATGCCTATCCTGCGCGGTACCAGTGCGGCAAGCCCCACGGAAAACACCAACAGCACTGTGCTGAGGCCGCCCAAAAACAGCCAGCTTCCCATGCGGTTGAAGGGGTTCATCCGGTCAGCCCAGGCGCTCGCGCTTCCAATCTGGTCCTGGTTGGCGTTGAGCATATTGCCGATCCCTTCAATGGGATTATCCAGCCTGCCGACATTGCCCGTCACCGTGGCCGCGCTGTCCTCGATCACTTCGCCGCCCATATCTACCACATTGCCATCCACGTAGCTGCCCGCATACAGAGTGATATCGCCGCCCGTAACCACAGTCAGATCCCCATTGACAGTCCCGTAGATACTGGCGCCGCCATTCACAATTGTGGCTTTGCCGTCTATGGTGCCGTACACAGTTAGATTGCCATTGGTGACGTTCACGTCGCCCTGCAGAGTTTCTCCTTGCGCAACAACGAGGTCCTGGTTGACGACATCCTTGCCTACCGGAGCAGCCCAGGCATGTGGTGCAGCGGCAAGCGCGACCAGTACCACCAGCACCGTCGCAAGCATTCTGTAGATTATTCTATTTAGCAGACGATCTCTCATACCATATCCCAACGTTCTATCATCCAAACACCAATCTTTAGTCTCTATGATCCCACACATTGCTACATCGCTATTTCAAGCGGCCCCGTAAGCGCACCTGTGAGCGCGCCCGTCTGGCCGCGGTTCTCGACTACGCTGCGCTGGTACGCAGTTACAACCTGCCAGCCTACCAGGAACAGAATTGCCGCCAGTAGGGTTCCGCCTGTCACCACAGCGGCGCCTGACGTGGCGAAGAACGAGCCTGCCCATCCGCCTACCGCTTCAAAGAAACTACTTATCGTGCTCAGGGCATCACCCGCCGCGCCTCCTACCTTGATCACGCCGGACAGAACGAGCGCGAGCATAAGCGCGAGCACGCCCGTCACCGACAGGATAACGGCCGCGGTGTTTCGCAGGTACTTGACCGTACTCTGCTGCCAGTCAAAAGCGAAATCAGGAAGGCCTATGGTAGGACTTACGCCCAATCTGTACGTAGGAGCAGAAGTCGAAGCATACACAAGTGGCGCAGAAGGCACTCCCATCCCTAGACCAATGTTTTGCAGTGAAGGCATATCTGACAGCCTGTCTGTCACCGCACGGGGCACGAAAAAAGGTGTACTTTCAATGCTAACTGCGCGTTCGCCCTCTGAGGCGGGGATCGCTATCTGCGCCATTACTTTCGCGTGGAAACTGGCCGGGACCGGCAAAGCGTCCAGCGCCGACTCTCGCAGCATGGTATCAGCCTTCACGTAAAGTGTCCACAGCTGCGCGCACCCTGCGCAATTCTTCAGGTGCTCATTAAGGTGGCGCTCGTCCTTCGTATCAAGCGCGCCATCGAGCCTGAGGGACATCAGTTCTTCGTAAGTATCGTGTGTTTCGTGCGTCATCATCTTAGCACCTCCTTTCCTGGTTATTGCCCGTATGGGAACTATCATGTTTTATCGTATCGTTATCGTCTCCCGCAAGGCCCGCACCCTCCAACTTCTCAGCCAGCATGCGCCTTGCTCTGTGCAATTGTGTCTTTACCGCGCTTTCCGTTAGCCCGGTAGCGTGAGCTATCTCGTCGTATGATAGATCATTATAGTACCGGAGCACGGTAACTGTGCGGTATTTCTCCGGCAGAGATTGAAGCAATCGCTGTACCATCACGCGTTGCTCCCCCTGCAAGGCCAGGTCATCCGGCGCAGGGTCCTCGCTCGGCACATAAAGCGCCACATCGTCCAACGGCGCACTGGGCTTCCTTCGACGCAGCAGGTCAATACTGTGGTGCGAGGCGATTGACAGCAGCCACGTCGAGAAGCGTTTGTCTTGCTGAAACGTCCGCAACTGGTTCCAGGCACGTACAAACACTTCCTGGGCGGCATCCTCGGCTTCCGTCGGGTCGCCAAGCATCCTGTAGGCCATGTTGTACACTGCCGATTGGTATCGCGTCATCAGGTCCGCGAAAGCCGTTTGGTCGCCTGCCAGCGCGGCACGCACCGACAGGCGATCCTGGTCGGCAGAGGTGAGTGCGGCATTGGGAGTGCTTTGCGCGGTCTCTCCGGCCATGTCACCCTGCATTGTCGCTGCTTTCTGCTCTGGCATTGGCCTGCCTTTTGTGCCGGCAACGGGGTTGTTCGCGATGGTCGCCGGATTGGTTGCAGCAGTGGCTGTAGCGGTTTCCGTGCGCACCCTGGACGTCTTGTTCGTATTCAGTGGCGCATGAAAACCCGCGTTAGCAGTATATTCGCCTGTAGTTGCGCCGAATCTCTGGCGGAATCCCCACAGGCCTTCGCGTAGCGTATCACCCAGTGATACCGCAAAACTTGTGTGCGTGGCCGCCAACTCGGTGTGTGTAGTCATCGTGCATCTCCTCGTACATATCCATATACGCAGGCTGCGACGCGGAAGTTGCACGTCAGACTAATTGATCGGTACCCATGTTCGACGGCTCATTCTACCGACGTAGCTGCGGTCCGTTCACACCATTATACTTCACAGGCAGGATGCGGTTTTCGCAGCACCGGCGCCGGAGATGTGTTATAACATCCTCTGTGCCCTATCTCGCGTTGCTCCGTTCCGGCAAACCAGGGCATAGTACAGGAATGAGGTTTTAGTCTGAATACGAACGCCCATAACGCTGAACCTGTGCTCGAAATAGGTATCCTGACAGCAGGCAAACCAACCGTCTCCATGGCTCTATCGTCGCTCTTGCTGCAGGACGAGCAGAGGATACGCATTCATATCGTAGATACCGCGTTACAGCCGACCATTGACAAGGTAGAAGTGCAGTTCGTGTTGCGCCTCGCCGCCGACCGGGGTATCAGGTGCACCTACGATCATCTTCATGACGAGAAACGCGCCTTTAGTCTGGGTCGCCTCGCCTTGCTTGAGGCATTGAGCGGCTCAAACATCTGCTTTATGGATGACGATGTGGTCATGCCTTCCGGCACCATCACCCGCATGCTGGCATTTATCGACCGAAACCCGGACTATGGCTGGCTTGCGCCCTTCTGCAAGAACGCAGGCACAGCTCGAACCGCGATGGGCGGAAGACCGCACTATTCGCCCGGCGGGGTCATTAGACAGGATACTCTGGTTCGCAAAATCCTTCTCGAGTACTACGATAGCACCGTGGACGTGCTTGACAAGCAACGCTCGAACAGCAAGGTCTGGGAAATCGCCTTCTTGACCGACCTCTTTCCTCTCCTTGGCCGCTCCATCACCGTTCAGAATGATAATGTAGTGTACCATCTCGACTACCATGAGCGCCCCAACTGGGACCTGCGCGAAGAAAGCCTGGTCAGCAACAGCCTGAAGAAAGCCCGAGAGCTAATTACCAAGTACCAACACGCCCTGGCCACATAACTGAGTGGTAATCTACAACCTGAGCATACTCTAGACGTTATATCAGGGCCTATACTTCCTGATCCCGGACAGCTACCCTCACCTTGAAACGCATCCTCTTCCTCTTAATCGGCCTTCTTATTAGCGTGGTATCACTGTACCTCGCCTTCCAGGGATTCAACCTGGCCGACGTTTGGGATTCCCTGTTGCGCGTGCGCCCGGTCTTCTTCCTGCTGATGCTCGTGCCGTACGTGCTTACCTTCCTCACGAAGGTATGGCGCTGGCGCGTCATGTTCCACCCCGACGAAGACCGCACAACTTTCGGCATCCTTTTCTCCGCGCTGATGCTCTCCTACATACCACTCCCTTTCCGAACAGGAGAGGTGGCCCGCGGCGTGGTGGCCAGCGCGCGCACCAAGCTGCCCCCCGCTCGTGTCTTCTCCACCATCCTGCTCGAGAAGGTGCTGGACGTGTTGACACTGTTCCTGCTGCTGGGTGTCGGCCTTCCTTTCGTCGACCTGCCCAATGACAGCGGGCGCGGCTCCCTGGTGCTGGTGGGCGTGGTCGTGCTGCTCGGCGTACTCGTCCTGCTCGGCTTGATCCTCAAGCCCGACGTAGCCCGCGGCCTCGCACGGTTCGTTGGCGATCGCTTCCCCGAGCGTGTCGGTTCGCGCATCGTATCCGCGTCCGACCACGCCCTGGAGGGTCTCGCGCCTCTTGGCAAGCCCCGCATCGCCCTGAAGCTTGGGCTATGGTCGCTGGCCACGTGGCTGATCAATGCGGTCACAGTTTACTTTATGCTCCTCGCCTTCAACATCGAGGTCACTCCTATCGTGGCCGCCGTGCTGATAGTAGGCACTAACCTGAGCATGGCCGTTCCTGCCGCACCCGGCTATGTCGGCACCTTCGAGGCCGCTGTGGTGGGCGTGCTAGTCGCCCTTGGCCAGCCAAAGGACGCAAGCCAGTCGTTCGCTATCATATATCACTTCGTGGGCCTCGTGCCTGTGGCCCTCATCGGCGTAATTGCCGCAATCCAGCAGGGTGTCAACTTCGCTGCCCTGCGCACTGATGACGTTCCGCAGGCCGTTGTCGAACAACAGCCCCAGGATAACAGGACTGGCAAACCATGAAAGAGTTGGAGAACTAGCGTTGGAATTGCCCGGCTTGCTGCAGGTATGGGGTATCGTGCTTATCGCCTCTATCGTGGCGCTATTTGCCGTGCTCTTCTATCTGTGGTACAGGGCCGACAGGCGCAGACCCGCCGTCCACCTTGATGTGCTGGCGATTGGCCTGCTTGCGCTGCTAACGGGCGGCTTTTTCTGGCGCGTGCTAACCGAGTCCGGCATTATGATGCCGGTGGGCGGGGGCGACGTGGCTTCCCTCTACTATCCCACCTACCTCTACGCCGCATCCCAGATCAAAGAAGGCATCCTCCCCCTCTGGAATCCGCATCTCTTCGCGGGCATGCCTTTCGCGGCTGATATCCAGTCAGCCTTGTTCTACCCCATCAACTGGGTCCTCTACCTCTTCGTAGACGTAAACTACGGCTCCATAGAGTGGCTGTTGATCTTCCACTACTGGCTCGCGTCGGCCTTCATGTATCTCTTCCTGCGCGACCTCAAGCTAAGCCGTCCCGCCTCCCTTGCCGGGGGCATCGCCTTCGCCTTCTGCGGCTTCATGACCGCCCACCTGGGCCACCTGCCCATGATCCTCGTCGCGGCATGGCTTCCGCTCAGCCTGCTCTGCCTGCGTCGCGCCTACTTCACCCCGGGCTTCAGCGGTTGGGCCTGGTCAATCGGTGCGGGCCTTAGCATGGCGATCTCCCTCTTCGCGGGCCATGCCCAGATCTTCTCGTATAGCATGATCGCAGTGGGCCTGCTCTGGTTGGTGCTACTCTTCGAGCGCAAGCCCGTTGACTATGCCACTGCCTGGTCCTGGGTAGGCAAAGGGTTTGTGGCCGTGCTGGTGCTCTTCGGGTTGGGCGCTATGCAGTTCCTGCCGAGTATCGAGCTTAGCAACCAGTCTGTGCGCTCTGCCATCAGCTACGAGGAGGCCAGCGCCTATTCCGATCAGCCGATGACCCTGCTCAATCTCCTCCTGCCCCGCGTTTACGGTGGTAATCCCGCCACCTACTCTCCCGGTGACCTGCAAAGCACCGAGAACTGGGGCTATTGTGGCGTTATCACGCTGGCCCTTGCCGCCGCCGGGTTGCTTTTCCGTCGCAACAAGATGCTGACTTTTTTCGGCATCTTGCTGGTCCTCTCCCTCCTGATAATGCTCGGCGACCTCACTATAGTGGGCGCCTGGATCTACGGATTTCTCCCCGGCTTCAGTTCGTTGCGTTCTACCGGGCGCGCTCTCTTCCTGTTCGGCTTTGCCCTCGCGGGTCTGGCCGCCTTCGGTCTCGACGGCCTGCTTGCTCTTCTTCGCTCCCACAATGTCTCCAACCGTCACGCCGTCCGGTGGTGGCTCGCGGGTGTGAGCGCTGTTGTCGCAGTCGCTGCCTTTTTCGTGATGCCTCTCTTCTTCTCTCAGACCCTCCAGTTGAATGGCTCGCTCACCAGCAGGCTCCCACAGGCTATCAACGATCTTGGCATGCTGATGCTCTGGCTGGGTTTGCTGGCGGGCGTCGGTTGGGCCGCCTGGCGCGGCAGGATAAACGTCAGTGTTGCAGGCGCGCTCGTTGTGGGCCTGCTCGTGCTCGATATCTTCTCTCCAAACTCGCTCTTTAACCCCACGACTGACAACCTGCTGTCGGGCTTTCAGCAATTCACCGCTCGGACCGTCACCTACAAGCTAACCCGCGATAAGATCACCAATATACCTTACCGCGTGGACAGCGACTCCAACGCGCAGGACCAGTGGCAGCCCTCGACCGCCCTGCTGATGAGCGCCGAGGACCCCGAGGTGCAGATGTATGACACGGGTGGCGCGTTCAACCCGCTCAAGCTGCGCCGCTATGACTACCTCTGGGGCGTCGCGAAAGACAACTTCGACAGCCCCCTCTACGACCTGGCAGGCGCGCGCATGCGCGTGGTCTCTTCCTCAACCGTGCTCACCAATACCCAGAAGTGGAAGCCCTCCGATGTCTACCCCTCGTTCCGCCTCTATCAAGACCTGAACGCTATGCCGCGCGTCTTCCTTGTGCACGACGCCCGCATTGAGACCGACGGCTTCAACACCGTCAACAGCCTGCGCAACTTCGGTGTGGACCCCCGCCACACAGTCCTCCTGGAATCGGGCACGGGTGCTTCCAGCGCTCAACCCGGCACCGCCGAGGCCGCAACCTCAGGGGAAGCAGTTGTTGCCAAGGAATACAAATCGCAGGACCTCGTCCTGGACGTGACCGCCACTTCCCCCGGCTGGGTAGTCCTCAGCGATGCCTGGTATCCCGGCTGGGAGGCCACCGTAAACGGCAAGAGCGTGCCCGTGGAGGTAGCAGACCACGCCTTCCGTGCGGTGCGCGTTGACGCCGGGCAATCCACGCTAATCATGCAGTTCCGCCCCGCGACCTGGGCCTGGGGCAGCCTGATCTCCCTTTTGACCTTCCTCGCCACCCTCTTCGCCCTGGCGATCCTGCTAATAATCCCTCGCCGCCTGCGCCCGTCCGCCACCAAACACCCAACGCCGGACAACACGTAACACTCACGTATCACGCACACGCCTATCCTCCGCCGCGCGTCTGCGGTATAATGGACTCATGAGCGCGCTCCCGCACTACTGCCCCAATTGTGGCTACGAGTACGAATCCTGGATTGAGATTTGTCCCGATTGTGGTGTGCTGGTCGAATCAAGGGAAGAGAAGGGCAATCCCTCTGAGGTAGCCCTGGGCAAGCGCGGCCTCGGTGCCGATGAAGACCCCCATTGGACCGTCGTCAGCAACATGCCCAACGCGCTCATAGGTGGCCTGGTCAAAAGCCAGCTGGAGGACGCAGGCATCCCCGTCCTCATGATGCGCGCTCCCAGTGCCGCCGTAGCCGAATTCAGTGGCAACGACTATGTGCCACACGTCTTGCTCGTCCCCAGAAGCAAAGTCATCGAAGCCCGCGCCCTCATTGACTCGCGCCCCGACAATAGCTTCGACAACTCCCTATGGGACGATGACACCTCCTCGGACGATGCAGGCGACGACGATTGGTACGCTGACACTGAGCCCGCCACGGACATCTCCGACCTGCGCCGCCTGTGGGGTACCGACAGCACCATGGACACTAAGCCCGAGCGCCCAATGCCTGACGGCTGGACGTTGCTTCCCACCGAAAGCGACGTGCGAAACCGCACCCAACAACAGCGCGCCCGCCTCGATTCACAGTCGTGGTACTGGCAAGGCTCCAGCGCCACCGCCGCCCAGCCGCAGGAAAACTTCCCGGTCAGCGAAGAGTCGCCCTACAGCCGGAACAGGCCGCGTGCGCGCTCGTACCAGGACGATCTTGCCGAGTACAACCGCGACGACGCCCAGTGGACAGGCCCCTCAAAATGGATACGTATCTTCTACGGCATCCTGCTGCTCGCCTTAAGCCTGCCCTTCATTTTCCAGCTCCTCGGCCAGCTGACCAACATTTTCAAGTAGTTCCATCTCGCCCATCTCGTACAGCGCCATCGTGAGCGCGGCAACCGCTGCGGTTTCTGCCCGTAATGTGCGCGGACCTAGCGTCACAGGCATTACTCCCGCCACTGTGGCCTCTGCCACCTCGCTCGGCTCGAACCCGCCCTCCGGCCCAATGAAGATAGCAAGCGTGTCTGCTCTCTCTACCCCTCGCAGCGCCCACTTGAGCGTCACCTGTGCACCCAAAGCCGGGATCAAGGCAATGTGTTCACCATCCTGTGCGCCTTGCAATGCCGCACTCTCCCGCTGGAACGCTGCCTGCAGAGAAATAGCTCCTTCAAGCGTAGGAATGATGGCGCGTCCGCTCTGCTCCGCTGCCTCCTGAATGATGCGCTCCCAGCGCTCCGTCTTCGTGCGTCCCGGCGTATCGCTGACACTACGCGCCGACTTCACAGGCACAAACCTCGCCGCTCCAAGCTCTGTACACTTCTGCAAAGCCCACTCGAACTTATCAGCCTTGTTCAACAGGGAGATATACAGCGTCACCTTGCAACGTGGCTCTGCGGTGCCCTTCACCCTCTCAATAACCCGCCCAACGCACTCGTTCGCGCCAGTAGACACTAACCTGACCCGGTACTCATACCCCGACCCGTCAAGCAAGTATATTTCGTCGCCCACCTGCATCCTCAACACCCTGCTGATCTGGTGCGCCGTCTCTCCCGCGATGCGGGCCTCTTGCCCCGTGATTGTTTCAGGCTGAACGAAAAATCGGTGCATAGAAGTGATAAGTGATGACCCGAGACGTATGACTTACGATCTACGACTTACGATCTACGACTCGCCCATTATCGAACTGCCTGCGCGAAATGTACAGGAAGATTACGAACAGCACCACGACCATCAACACCAACCCTGCCAGCTTCACAATGCGCTCAATCGGCAGCACTCCCACTGTGCCGAACACCCCGCACAGCACGAGATAGATCATCACCACCTGCCCCTGGCTGAAACCTATGTCGAATAGCCTGTGGTGCAGATGACCTCTGTCGGCCACCGTGGGAGATTGCCCGCGATAGAGCCTGTACACGATCATGTACGCCCCATCCAGGATAGGCACACCCAGCACGAGCAAGGCCGCAGCCACCTTGGCTCCCCCTATGACCGATAGCACGGCCAGCGTGAAACCCAGGAACATGGCTCCCGAGTCGCCCATAAATATCTTCGCCGGGTGCAGGTTATAGGGCAGGAAGCCCAGTATAGCCGCCAGCAAGATCAGCGGCAGATAGGCTAGCGACCACTGCTGCAACACCGGCCCCGTCACTACGAATAGCGCCGCCGCGGCCACAGCAGATACGCTGGCTGCGAGCCCATCAAGACCGTCAATCCAGTTGATCGCGTTCGTCGTGCCCACGATCCAGAAGATCGTGAAGAACACACCTAGCGCCAGCGGAAGGTCCACCGTGCCGCCGAACGGACTCTGCACGCTCGTCGCCAGCACTCCTGCGCCCTGATCGTAATGCACCGTCCCCGCCGGGTCGCCCGGGTTGGCGCTTCCCGGTATGAACAAGCTCGGCACGACCACCAGCACCGCCACCGATATCTGCCACAGCAGACGCGGCAGCGCCTTCAACTTTTTCACATCGTCCACCGCCATTACAGCAGTGATAATGCCTGCCCCCACCAGCAAGAGCAAGACGCGACTGGTCTCAAATTGCTCGTTGCCTACCTTCCCCTCATGTATAGTGGGGAACACAAACGTCAGGACCACACCTACCAGAAAGGCCGCGTACATAGCCAGTCCGCCCAGCCGTGGCACAGGAATGCGGTGCACCCGTCTGTCCTCGCCAGGCATGTCCACCCAGGCTCGCCCTACCGCCCACCGCCTGACCAGCGGCGTCAGCACAAGCGACACCA